>BNUT01000016.1 GCA_025997555.1 Spirochaetia bacterium | reverse complement strand
GTTCCCAACTAATGCGGGATCGATATGCTCAAAGGAATGGCGGACCTTCAAAATACCATCGGCGTGCATCCCCGCCTTGTGGGCAAAGGCATGCGCCCCCACATAGGGCATATTATCGGGAACCGCCACATTGGCGATCTCCGCCACCTTCCGGGTGATTTCGGAAATACGTTCCAGCTTTCCTTCGGGAAGACAATGCCGCTTCAATTTCAGTTCAATGCTTGGGATCACCGATGCAAGACTCGTGTTACCGCAGCGTTCCCCAAAGCCAACCAAGGTGCCCTGTATATGCCGTGCCCCGGCTTGTACCGCCGCCGCCGTGTTTGCACTTGCCATATCAACATCATTGTGGGCGTGGATGCCGATGAGCAGGGCGGGATGATCCGTTAGTAACGCTGCGACCGCTTTCACCCCCGCAGTAATACTGTCGGGGAAGCAGCCGCCGTTGGTGTCGCAGAGCACGATACGGTCGGCGCCGGCATCTGCGGCGGCCTTTACGGTGGACAAGGCATAGTCGGCATTTGCCAGCCAGCCGTCAAAAAAGTGTTCCGCGTCGTGGATCACGGTTTTGCCCCTGGCTTTTAGAAACGCTATCGTCCCGGCGATCATTTCAAGGTTCTCCTCAAGGCTTACCCGCAGTATTTCTGTTACATGGAGATCCCAGCTTTTACCGAATATTGCCGTTGCTTGAGTATTCGCTTCCAGGAGGCTTTTAAGATGGGGATCGTCCTCGGCCTTGCCGCCCTTTTTTCGGGTAGACCCGAAGGCGCAGAGTTTGGCGTGTTCCAGCTTGAGTTCCGATGCGAGACGGAAAAATTCCATATCCTTTGGGTTACTCCCCGGATTCCCCGCCTCGATCCAGGCAACTCCCAGTTCATCCAGTGCCCGGACAACGCTGAGTTTATCCTGCACAGAAAAACTGATCCCTTCGCCCTGCGCGCCGTCCCGGAGTGTGGTGTCGAGTATCTCTATTTCTGATATCACAGTATTACTGTTCATGTGCGGCAATCTCCCATTCCATAGCGTTTATCGCCGATAGATAGGCCTTTATCGAAGATTCCACCACATCGGTGGAAACACCCCGGCCATTGTAGTGACGATCGCCCCAGCCTATCTTCACCATGGTTTCACCCTGTGAAGAAGAACCGCCGGTGATGGCCCCGATCTCGTAGAGTTCCAACTCCGGGTCCTTCCCGATGATCTGGTTGATGGCCTTAAAGATCGAATCAATGGGGCCGTCACCCATGGAGACCTCTTTGCTGAATTTACCGTCCTTGTAT
Organism: Spirochaetia bacterium; assembly: GCA_025997555.1. Taxonomy (GTDB): domain Bacteria; phylum Spirochaetota; class Spirochaetia; order Treponematales; family Breznakiellaceae; genus BNUT01. Next base: position 25,263 of record BNUT01000016.1, on the reverse strand, counting down.
TGAAGCCGGATAGTGCCGGTGGCCCCCAGGGCGGAACCGGTGTTCACCGCCCAGTGATCGAGCTTCCAGGTTTCAGGAACCGCAGAGACCGCTCCCCTCACCAGAGCTTCAATGTCCCGGTCGCTCACCACCTTCTTTTTGTCCGCCAGAATTTTAAATTCGGCGAAGACCGCATCCAGTGTTTCGGTGTTCACCGCAAAGCCCAAATCATTAAGCCGGTCCTCGAAGGCGTGACGGCCGGAATGTTTCCCCAGCACCATCTGGTTTTTGGAAATGCCAACCGACTCGGGTGTCATGATCTCGTAGGTGGCCCGGTTCGCCAGAACGCCGTGCTGGTGAATCCCCGCCTCATGGGCAAAGGCATTTTCCCCCACGATAGCCTTGTTGGGCTGGACCTTCACCCCGGTCACCTGTGTCACCAGGCGGCTTGTGGAGTAAATTTGCGTTGCATCGATCCGGGTATCCGCGCCGATAAAATCCTTACGGACCCGCAGGGTCATGACGATCTCTTCAAGTGAAGCATTCCCCGCCCGCTCGCCGATGCCGTTCACCGTACACTCCGCCTGATCCGCGCCATTGGCTATCGCAGCAAGACTGTTGGCAACCGCAAGCCCAAGGTCGTTGTGGCAGTGCACCGAGAGCGCGGCCTTCTCCATGCCGGGGGTATGTTCCTTCACATAGCGAATCCGGTCACCGAATTCGCCGGGCATGGCGTAGCCCACCGTGTCGGGAAAATTCACCGTGGTCGCCCCCGCTTCAATGGCTGCACCGAAGACCCTGCACACAAAATCAGGATCACTGCGAAAGGCGTCTTCGGCGGAAAATTCAACATCGGTGCAAAACTTCTTTGCGTATTTAACCGAGGCAACGGCCTGTGCCAATACCTCATCGGCGCTCATCTTGAGCTTGTATTCCATGTGGATGGGGGAGGTGGCAAGGAAAATATGAATCCGGGGATTAGCCGCATGGGCCAGGGCTTCCCTGCCAGCGTCGATGTCCTTTTCAAGACAGCGGCAGAGCCCGGCCACTGTAGAATCCTTAACGATCCCCGCAATGGCCTTAACTGCCTCAAGATCGCCGGGACTGGACGCGGGGAAACCCGCCTCCATAACATCCACCCCCAGCTTCTCAAGCCGCCGGGCGACATCCAGCTTTTCCTGCAAGTTCATGCTGCACCCCGGCGCCTGTTCGCCGTCACGCAGCGTGGTGTCAAAAATTTTTACCATCCGGGCCATATGGCTCCCCCTAATTTCAATCTGAATATCAAATTACAACAGGAATTAACCACGAACCACACAAACCACACCAATTAAAATTTGTGTTTTTCGTGTGGTTCGTGATGTTCGTGGTTAATCTCCCCTTATCTTTCCGATGGCTTTTGCAGCCATGACATCATGGAGCGCAGCTCTTTCCCCACCTGCTCGATAGGGTGCTGGGCTTCGATGGCCCGCATCCGGTTAAAGTTGGGACGGTTCACCTGATTCTCCAAAATCCATTCACGGGCGAATTTGCCGTTCTGGATTTCTTTTAGTACCTGCCGCATGGCGTTCTTGGTATCTTCGGTGATGATCTTCGGCCCGGTGATGTAGTCCCCGTATTCGGCGGTGTCCGAAATCGAATAGCGCATAAAGGAGAGTCCGCCCCGGTTCACCAGGTCGATGATGAGCTTCATCTCGTGCATCACTTCGAAGTAGGCGCTCTCCGGCTGATAGCCCGCTTCGGTGAGGACTTCGTAGCCACACTTCATCAGGGCGGAAACGCCGCCGCAAAGAACGGCCTGTTCGCCGAAGAGGTCGGTCTCGGTTTCTTCCTTAAAGGTGGTCTCAAGCACCCCGGCCCGGGCGCCGCCGATAGCCGCCGCGTAGGCAAGGCCCAGGCGCTTGGCATCCCCGGCGGCGTCCTGATGGACCGCGATAAGGCATGGCACACCCGCGCCGGCCTGGTACTGCTCCCGCACGGTGTGGCCGGGGCCCTTGGGGGCGATCATCACCACGTTGACATCCGCAGGAGGCACAATCTGCCCAAAGTGAATATTGAAGCCGTGGGCAAAGGCCAGGGTCTTGCCGGGTTTCAGCGCAGCCTTAATCGACTCCTGATAGAGCCTAGCCTGCTTTTCATCGTTGATAAGGATCATGATGAAGTCCGCAGCCTCTGCGGCCTCTTTTGCGGTCTTTACCGTGAGCCCCGAATCTTCGGCCTTCTTCCAGGATTTGGAGCCCTCGTAGAGCCCCACGATCACCTTCATCCCCGACTCTTTCGCATTGAGCGCGTGGGCGTGGCCCTGGGAGCCATAACCGATCACCGCAATGGTTTTGCCCTTGAAAACCCCCAGGTCGCAATCTTTTTCGTAGTACATAACAGCCATCATTAACTCCTTATATGTCGGCCCATTAAAAGAGTTTTCCTCTTTTAAAAAGCTTGAGAATCCGGTAATTGACTTACGGCATCTTAAAAAGCCGCGCAGTTACCGGTTAAGTAATTAGTACGGGTACGGAAAGGGGGGCAATCCCCAGGCCGGATACTGAAAGTACCCTGGAGCCCCGCTCAAGGGCCACAAGGCCGGTGCGGGCAAGTTCAAGAATCCCATAGGGACGTAAGAGGAGCAGAAAGCCGTCGAGCTTTTCTATGTCGCCGGTGGCTTCAATGGTAATGGTTGTGGGGGATATATCAACGATACGGGAACGGAAAACCCCGGCGATCTCTATCACCGCGGGGCGGGTCTTTTCATCGGCGGATATCTTCGCCAGCATGATCTCCCGGCGCAGACAGGAACCGCTTTCCAGTTCCCGCACCGCGATCACGTCGACGAGCTTGCTGAGTTGCTTGATGATCTGTTCCAGCACCGAATCCGCTCCTGTCACCGCGATGGTCATCCGGGAAATAGAGGCATCCTCAGTCTCCCCGACGGTCAGGCTGTCGATATTGAAGCCCCGGCGGCTGAAGAGACCGGACACCCGGCTCAGGGTCCCCGCCCGGTTTTCCACCAGGGCCGACACCACATGCTGCTTTGCTGCTCCCTTTGAAACTTCAGCCACATCTATTCCTTGCATTGTTTTTACCACAGGCGGAAACTTTATGCAATAGGTTTTCTTAACAAATACTGTTTTTTGTGCAGTATAGTTAAAATTTCCCCCAAACTGTTTCCCCCGCAAGCACGGTCCTGATTACCCGCGCCTGATAAATTTCCTCTTGAGGGATGGAAAAAATATCCCGGTCGATAAAGGCAAGATCCGCCAGAAAGCCCGGAGCGATGCGGCCCAGCCGGTTTTCGTCAAAACTTGCCCAAGCGGACCCTGAAGTATAGGCGTCCACCGCAGTATAGACATCAACCTTTTCCGCAGGATAAAAGCCTCCTTTCGGGAAGCCCTCTGCGGGGCTCTGCCGCCGCACCGCCCAACTGATGCCCAGCAGGGGGTTAAAGTCACTCACCGGAGCGTCGGTGCCATAGCTTGCAGGTATCCCCAGGGTGTCCATGGAGCCCCAGGCGTAGGAACTTGAGGCCAATTCCGGGCCGACACGATTTTCCAACACCTGCATATCATCCGCCAAAAAGATGGGCTGCACCAGGGCAAGTATCCTGTTCCGGGCCATTTTTTCCAGCAGCCCCCGGTCGGTGATCTGGCAGTGGACAACCCCATGGCGGAGGGGATTTTGCCCCGGACCAGTCACTTTTCCGAAGGTGGAAACCACCGCTTCAATCCCGGCATCCCCGATGGCATGAACCATCACCTGTAAGCCCCCGGCGGCGGCCTTTTGGGTAAGGGTGTCCAGAAGCGCCCCGTCCAGGGTTGGAAAGCCCCTGGTCTCAGGTTTGTCCCGATAGGGCTGCCGCATCCATGCGGTCCGGCCCCCCAAAGTACCATCCTCAAAAAGCTTGATGGGACCCATCTTGAGAAAAACATTTTCCTGGGGCTTTTCCTGCGGGCTTGCCCACAGAGTTTTGCCGGTAATCAAGCCCCGGCGCAGATAGCCGTCCAACAGATCCATTCTGCCGGAGATGCCGCACTGCATACTCACCCGGATATGGGGCCCTTCGCTTTCATAAATGCCCCGGTATATTTCAAGGGTTTCATCAAAATCGCTCCCCTGGGTATCGTTGCTCCCCACGGCGGTGATTCCCAAGGAAAGGGCCTGCGCCATGCCCCGCCCAAGGCAGGCGGTATTTTCAGCTTTTGTGGGCGGCGGGATAGGCTTACGGGCCAGGGCATTGGCATTTTCCCGCAACACCCCGGTGGGCCTGCCTTTGGCATCTTTTTCGATGGCGCCGCCCTCCACATCCGGGGCGGATTCGCCGAGCCCCGCCATTTTCAAGGCCAGGGAGTTGCAGTAAATTGTATGTCCGCAGTGGCGGCTGATAATCACCGGATATTCGGCGGACATCTTGTCCAGGTCTTCACGGGTCATATCCCGCTTCTCACCGTGGAAAAGATCCGGGTTTACCCCTGCGCCCCGGACATAGGTTCCCGGCTTCAACTGTCCTGTTTTTTTTAAACTTTCAATAAGATTCTGCCCGCGCCGGATCACCTCTTCCAGAGAGGCGGAACCGGCGCCATTGATCATCCCGGCCCGCTGGCCGATGCCCCGCAAGTGGAGGTGGCTGTCATGGAAGGCGGGGATCACCAGGCAGCCGACGGCATCAATCTTTTCTACCCCAACAGGGGCAGTTTCCAGAACCTCCGCATTGGAACCGGTCCGGGTAATCCGGCCATCATCAATGCGGAGGGCCTGACAAAAAACTCCACGTTTAATATAGATCCGGGCATTGTAAATCACTTTTGTCATTATTACAGCATCGCCCTATAGGCCCCCAGAAAATGAAAATCCCTGGTTTTGTTCTTGAGTTCCGCGATTGTCGAATCGAAAACAGTTTCTGTGTCGGGGATGCTTACGTCCACATAAAAGAGGTATTCCCAGGGCTGGCCCTGGATGGGCCGGGATTCCAGTTTGGAAAGGTTGATCCCCTTCTCGCTTAAAATTTTGAGGCAGGCGAAAAGGCTGCCCGGCTCATCGGAAACGGAAAATACCAGGCTGGCCTTGTTGGGCTTACCGGAACCCAGGCTTGGGGGGACCCTCCCCTGCCGCAAGGCAGGTTCTTCCTTGTCCCCTACGCGCCTGGCGATGATGACAAAGCGGGTATAATTGAGGGGATTGGTTTCGATGCCGTCCCGTAAAACTTTAAGACCGTGGGCCCGTGCGGCGGCTTCCCCGGCAATGGCGGCGACTTTGATCGCACCTTCCCGTGCAATCGAAGCCACTGCAGTTGCGGTGGTGGTGGTGGGTTCCAGAATCCAGCCGGGGTGCTTGTCCAAAAATTCCTTGCACTGGGCAAAACCCTGGGGATGGCTACGGACGATGGTGATGGAATCCAGGTTGGCCTTTTCATCACCAATGAGACAGTGAACGATGCGGAGTTTCAGTTCCCCCACGATGGCTACATCGGGGTAGCGCAAAAAGAGGTCGTAGTTTTCATGGACCGATCCGGCAAGGCTGTTCTCCACGGGGACCACCCCGAAGGCGGCAGAGCCGTCCAGGACCGCATCGAAAATGCCGGGGAAGGATGCGGTCTGCAAGCGGCGGGCCTCCTCACCGAAGGCCCGCATCAGGGCCTGCTCGGCGTATGCGCCGCTTTCACCACAGTATGCGATGGGACCTTCGCCGTTTGCCGTCTGCGAAGCGGACTTGGCAGTCACCGTCACTGTAGCGGCATGCTGAGGCTTGGGCGTCCTGAGCAGTTCCTTCCCTACCACCGGGGCCAGGGCTTCAATGTCCCGCATAAGGCGTTCAAACTGTTCGGGGTACAGTGACTGGGGGCCGTCGGAAAGGGCCTCGTCCGGCCGGGGGTGGACTTCCACGGTCAGGCCGTCCGCCCCGGCGGCAATAGCGGCAAGCGCGGCAGGGCTCACCTTGGCGCGGATACCCACGGCGTGGCTGGGGTCCACGATCACCGGCAGATGGGAAAGGCCCTTCACCACGGGGATGGCGGAAATGTCCAGGGTGTTCCGGGTATAGGTCTCGAAGGTACGGATACCCCGTTCGCAGAGGACCACGTCCTGGGTCCCGGATGCCAAAAGATACTCCGCCGCCATGAGCCATTCCTCAATGGTTGACGAGGGGCCCCGCTTTAAGAGCACGGGCTTTCCCAGGGAGCCGACTTTTTTCAGCAATTCAAAGTTTTGCATATTCCGTGCGCCGATCTGGAACATATCGGTAAGGTCCTTCATCTGAACAGCCAGTTCCGGGGACACAACCTCGGTGACAATGGGCATACCATTGGCTTCCCCGGCGGCCTTCATGAACTCCAGCCCCTGCAACCCCAGCCCCTGGAATGCGTAGGGGCTGGTCCGGGGTTTGTAGGCCCCGCCCCGGAGCATCACCGCCCCGGACTCCCGCACCTGTGCGGCGGTTTCCATGATCTGTTCCCTGCTTTCCACCGCGCAGGGCCCCGCAATCACCGTAATCCGCGATCCGCCGATTTTAACCCCTGTCTGCGAAGCAGACGCACCGACCGTGACGATGGTATCTTCGCTCTTGGTCTCCCGTGAGGCCAGCTCGTAGGGCTTGGATGTGGCCGCCACCCGTTCAACTCCGGGGAGGAGCCCCAGCTCACGGAGGTCCACCACGCCCTTGCCGGATGCGCCGAAAATCGCCTCATCCCCAAAGGACTGCTCCCGGAGGCTGAAGCCCCGGTCCTTAAGGTAGATGCGGATCATTTCCTTATCATGGGATGAAATACTTTTAGACAAAACCACGATCATGAGGGGAACCTCCTCGCTGCGTTTATCGGATGAATGTTCATGGGAGCGCCTCAATATAGGAAGAATGGACCCATGGTAGTATGAAAGGGGGCGGCTGTTCAATGGTCATATTGATATCATCAGGAATCCCAAATTCGAAAAAACCACAGACCTCACGGATAGCACGGACAAAGGAGAGGAAAGCAGGAGTCTGTGAGGTCGACTTTTCCACTCTTTGGGTGGAAAAGTAGTTAAATTTGAAATTGCTGCTTCGTAAAAACCCCTACTTAAAAAAAGACAATTCTTTGATAGAATCAAAAGTTGTTTACAGCCTTCTAAACATTTCGGCAAGGGGTCAAGAACAATGAAAAAGTTGTTTGTGATTTTACTGATTACGGCGGCATCTGCGGCCTTTGCCCAGAGCGTGAGTAATTTTCAGGTAACAACAACGGACGGAAAGGTTACCATCACCAAGTATACGGGAAAGGCCGCCGCCGTGCTTATCCCCGCAAGGATAGAAGGAAAGCCGGTTGTTGAGATTGGGCGGAGGGCCTTTGACGGGTGCACCGGCCTTACCTCGATAAGCATACTCGCAAGTATTACCGACATTGGGGACTATGCCTTTCTCGGCTGTACCGGCCTTACCTCCGTAAGCATACCCGCAAGCGTTACCAACATTGGGAGGGGCGCCTTTTACGGCTGCATCGGCCTTACCTCGATAAGCATACCCGCAAGCGTTACCGGCATTGGGGACTATGCCTTTTACGACTGCATCGGTCTTGCAGGTATTTCCGTTGATTCGCGTAATCCATCCTATAGCAGCCGAGAGGGCGTGTTGTTCAACAAAGCGGGGGACACGCTTATTAGATATCCCCCTGGAAAAAGGGGGAAGTATGGTATCCCCGTAGGCGTTACCAGCATTGGGGAGAGTGCCTTTGACGGCTGTACCGGCCTTACATCGGTAAGCATACCAGCAAGCGTTACCGGCATTGAGGGCAATGCCTTTTCCGGCTGCACCGGCCTAACCTCGATAAGCATACCAGCCAGTGTTACCGAAATTAGTATCTGGGCCTTTTTCGAGTGTACCGGCCTTACGGGTATTTCCGTTGAACCGCGTAATCCGTCCTATAGCAGCCGAGAGGGCGTGTTGTTCAACAAAGCAGGGGATACGCTTATTAGTTATCCCCCTGGAAAAAGGGGGAAGTATGGTATCCCCGCAGACGTTACCAGCATTGGGAGGGGTGCCTTTAATAACTGCACCGGTCTTACATCGGTAGGCATACCCGCAGGCGTTATCGGCATTGGGGACTATGCCTTTTATAACTGCACCGGTCTTACCTCGGTAAGCATACCCGCAAACTTTACCTTCATTGGTGACAGTGCCTTTGACGGGTGCACCGGCCTTACCTCGATACGCATTGGCGCGAATGTAAGTTGGAAAGGTACATCTTTTGCAAACGACTTTGACCGCTATTACTACGCCTACGGCAAAAAGGCGGGGGCGTATACCTACCGCAACGGCGCGTGGAGTTACGCTGCGCGGTAGACTACAGTCTAAAGCCGCCGGACTTGCCCCCGGAACTGCCGGACTGTAATCCGGCAGTTCTAAATTTATCGCAAAACATAAGAGTCTCAACCACAGATCACACTGACGACACAGACTTTATATACATTTTCTTTTGTTTGTCCGTGAGGTCTGTGGTTAAATTTCTTCAAATTCCAGTGATTTCTCAGAACCTGAAAGTAAATGCAGGAGCCTTGGGTAGTTGGGCTGGTTGTATTGCGGTTTTGGCGGGGGTGTGGTAGCGTGAGGATGTGGATGATGGCATAGAGTTTAATCACGCAGCCTTTAAGTATGGTGTCACCGAGGCAAACATACGATATACCTTTGCTCATAAGGTCTTTGACCACCCTGTCACGGACGAAGACCACAAGCACCTGCTCATTGGGTTTGACACAAATGCCAACCTGCTTGAGATTCTCTACAATGTGATTGGCAAACGGTACATTAACGTGTTTCACGCGATGCGATGCCGCAAAGCCTGGCGAACTCTTGCTGAAGAACCGGAGGAATAATATGGCGCGAATGACCGAAGAAGAGGCGGATGCCTTAGACGAACTGTGGACACGGACCACACCTGCCATTGACACAAGCAGGCCGGGGTACTTTACGCAGCACATGGCCCACTTGATTGAAGTGGATAATCTTACCGCCGTATGGCTCCGTGCCAAGGCCGATGCCGCCCACACCACACCCGCCCATATCATCGGCGAAATGGTGCGGGAACGCATGGTCACATCCGCCGGATGAGAGGTCTGTATACCTACCGCAACGGCGCGTGGAGTTACGCAGCGCGGTAGACTACAGTCTAAAGCCGCCGGACTTGCCCTGCAATGCCCCCTACCCCAGAAACATTTCCGAGGGTAGACTGTATTCCTCTTTTTGAAACTCCATACCCCGGTTGAGGATGTGGATGTAGGTGGCGTATTTTTTATCAATCAGGGTGATATGGATTATGATCATATTCCGCAACTGATGGGTAAAATGCTGAGGGCCGGGTTGTTGGGGCTGCTCCATTTGATCAACCGTGTCAAAAATTCTTTTTACAAAATCATTATGCTGCTGTTTATGGGCGGCGATATCGGGATACCTGATATTTTTCAGGATTTGTTCCTCGGTTGAAAAATGATATTTCAGAAAATTTATCATCTCATGAATAGTCATCTGAAAATAAACTTTGGCCGACTTGTCCTCCTGCCCGCAGCCAAGGCAGAGATTATTTGCCATATCGAGCAGTTTCCGGTGCTGATTATCGATCTGTTCGATCCCTACGGCATAGTGGCTGTTCCATTCAATAATATCGGTCTTCATAAATATCTCCTGTTATGTTATATTTTGATTATATTGGGGAGTGTATACTCCCGTTATGACTTTTTTACGAATTGTCAGATGATATTCAGGAGGAATCATGCGGTTGGAAAGAAAAGCGATAAAAAATCTGGTGTTTTTAAGGTTGAATCCCGGAGACGATCTTTTAACGGCAATCCGGGAGGCGGTTGAAAAGAACGGCGTCAAAAATGCGGTGATCCTTTCCGGGGTGGGATCGGTGATTAGCCATTCCTACCATGTGGTGGCCTCTCCGGTAAACCCGCCAAAAAAATGAATTTGTGAAAGGGGACCGGCCTGCGGATATCGTGAACATCGACGGCTTTATCATCAACGGACGGGTCCACGCCCACATCATTTTCAGCGACACCAATATCGCCTACGGGGGGCATCTGGAGATGGGTGCAGAAGTTCTCACCTTTGCGATTGTTACCCTTGCGGAAGTGGACGCCGATTTTGATCAGTGGGACTCCATTGGCAATATCGAAGATTTGGTAAAATAAAAACCTACTTCGCGGCAGCCCGTGAAAGCCGGTCATTGATGGCGTCCCCCAGTCCCCCCTCCGGGGCAAGTTCCACCCGAATGCGGGAGAGGCCCAGCCGATCCATCTCGTGGAGAACTGCAAAAAGATTCGCCGCCGCTTCAATACTGTCCCCATCTTCTGAAAGGGTCCGTGTCAACGGATGGATATGATGCCCGGTGCCTTTTTCAAGCCATGCGTCACGGGAAGCGCCGTCAAAAAAGAGATAACCCACGGAAGCTTCAAACTTGAGGCCGATCATCTCCTCCCGCCGGTGAACCGTGAGGGGGACACCGGGGGCATAGTGGCTTTTCAATTGGCCCGGAGATGCGGGTGTAACAACAGTATTACTGTTACCCATAGTAACCGGCCCGATAACGGCCTCGATCTGTTCACGGGAGACACCGCCGGGGCGGAGAATACAAGGCGAGGCGGCGCTCATATCCAGCACCGTGGATTCCACACCAACACTGCTGCGGCCCCCGTCCAGGATGATGTCCACCTTGTCCCCCAGTTGTTCCGCCACATGCTCCGCACTGGTGGGGGAAAGGCAGCCGAAGCGGTTTGCGCTGGGGGCGGCAACGGCCCCGGTGGATAAACGGATCAGATGCTGTGCAACAGGGTGGCTAGGGAAACGTATCGCCGCAGTGGCAAGGCCGCTAGTGGCGAGGTCCGGGACCCTTGACTGTTTGGGGAGGATCAATGTGAGGGGGCCGGGCCAGAGCGCCGCAGTAAGGCAGCCAACCTTTTCCCGCGCGGTGGAATTCAGCAGGGAAAGGTCTGCGATGTTTTCCAGAGCAGTAATGTCAGCGATGTGGATGATCAGGGGATCGAAGCGTGGCCGCGCTTTGGCCTCAAAAATTTTTGCCAGCGCGGAAGGGTTAAAGGCGTCCCCCCCAAGGCCGTAAACGGTTTCCGTGGGAAAGGCCGCCAAGTCACCGTTGCGGATTGCGGCGGCGGCGAGTTCAAGATTTTTTTCGGTAACCGGGTATAGCATGTTTACAGCCAGCGGCGGCGCTTGAAAAAAATGATCATCCCAATGGCGACAAGGGCCATGACACCCATAACTATTGGGTACGCATAGGGATATTCAAGCTCCGGCATGTGGGTAAAATTCATCCCATACACACCAACAATAAAGGTGAGGGGAATAAAAATAGTAGAAATGATGGTGAGTACCTTCATCACATTGTTCATCCGGTTGGACATTGACGAAAGGTTGATTTCCATCACCCCGGCGATAAGTTCCCGGTAGCTTTCCACGGTTTCCACCGCCTGGATGATATTGTCGTGGAGGTCCTTGAGGAAGGGCTCAAGAGCGTCGCTGATCCGCTTTGACTCCATCCGCATCAACACAGAAAGACTTTCCCGCAGCGGCCAGACTACCCGCCGTACCCGCAGCAGATCCTGTTTTACCTTTTGTATGTCCTGAATAAAATCACGGTCCCCTGCGTCGATGGCCCGCTCTTCAAATTCTTCAATTCCCGAACCCAATGTATCAAGGATCACAAAGTATTCATCAACCACCGCATCCATGATCGCGTAGGCAAGATAATCGGCGCCCATCCGGCGGATACGGCCCGCATTGTTGAGGATACGCCTGCGAATCCCATCGAAATAATCCCCCGGTTTTTCCTGAAAGGTAATCACCGTATTATCGGTAACCACCAGGCTTATCTGTTCAAAGTCAAGGACCGCATTGGGATTTACCGCCTTGAGGGTGATAAAAAGATAATCATCGAATTCCTCAGCCTTGGGGCGCTGCTCCGTATCAAGGATATCCTCCACGGTCAGCGGGTGGATCTTGAAGAATTCCGCCAGGTGATTGATCTCATCAGGCTTCTCAAGGCCATCCACATTGATCCAGGAAATCCCCGATGGGTTTTTATAGGAAAGCAGCTCCTCCGCAGTCGCTGCGGTTTTTGTCCATGCCCCTGCGAGGTCGTAACCAATAATGGAAAGGTCCATACTAAACGATACTATGCGGAGGGGTGGCTTGCAAGGGGCTTTTTATTAAGGACGATCCTTTGTTAATATGAAGCATGATTCAGTATCTGCTCTTCGATTTGGACAATGTCCTTTATTCCGCCCGCTTCGGCCTGGAAGAAAAGGTAACTCAAAGGGTTATGCAGTATGCCGCTGATTATCTCCGTCTTTCCACGGAAGAGACCGTTATCCTGCGCAAAGAAGGGGAGACCCGTTACGGCACTACCCTGGAATGGCTTATGGCGGAAAAGGGCTTCACCGATATTGAAGACTACTACCGGGCGGGCCATCCGGAAGACGAGGCCGACGCATTGCCGGCGGACCCGGAACTACGGAACTTTCTCGAAGCCCTCCCCTGCCCCAAGGCCATCCTTACCAATTCAAACCGGGAACACGTCGACCGTATCCTGGGCAGGCTGGGGCTGGAAAATATTTTTACCCACATCTTCGATATGCGCTGGAACAGCTTCAAGGGGAAGCCCCGGCCGGAAGTTTTTCAACGGGCTCTCGGCGCTCTGGGAACCAAACCTGATAACACCCTTTTTATTGATGATTATCCCCGCCATGTTAACGGCTATATTGCCATCGGCGGTAGGGGTGTTTTACTGGATGAATTTGATGTTCACAAGAACTACCCCTATCCGCGAATCAGGAAGCTGGAAGAACTGGTAAATTTTCTGCAATAGTATTGCTTGACATAAATTTTCCGGTATGATAGTCTTACATTATCGGGCAAGAAGCCTGATGCACAGAACACGGTTATATTTCATAACCGCCTGCCAATCCCATGAATGGGATCAATTTCTTTTCCAAATGACAGTTCCCTGAAGGAACAAGCGGCATTTAAAGTCCGTACAAGAGAATGAAGCTCTTTATTTCAATTAAACACCATAGGAGTGTCTTATGAAGAAGCTTTTTTCTCTGCTTGGCATGAGCCTTGTTCTCGCCAGTCTTACCTTTGCCCACGAGACAACCATCGTCACCGGTGATACCGCAAAGGATTACAAATCGGGGGACACGGTTACGTTGTACGGCATTTCGTCCCACTATAATTTAGTCGGTGAGGAGCTTGAGGGCCTTGATGCGGTTGAAATGTACGTGTACAAGAACGGCGTCAAGGGCGCCAACCTCCCCTTGAAAGAGGATAAGGACCGCCTTTGGTATGAAGCCCAGTACAGGCTCACGGACAATAATCTTGCGGTTGCGGTTTTCAGGAGTATCGGCGGCTATACGACAACATTCTCGGACGGGAGCCGTGTCAGGCTGAACAAACGCCAGGCGGCAGATGCGAACCCCGGAAAAACAATTACAAAGACCAACTATTTTTCAAAATGGGGCAAATATTACATTAACCCCAGCAAGACCGACAGGACATTCAGCACACCCCTTGGACATGATATTGAGATCGTCCCCCTTGACAATCCCGCCAACATGAGACGGGGTTCGACAATAAAGCTCAGGGTGCTTTACCGGGGTAACCCGCTTCCAAATGCGGAAGTCAAGGCGACCTATGATTACTACGATTACCGGACCATGGACGCCTGGGTTTCTACCGGAAGAAAGACCGACAGCAAGGGCGAGATTTCCTTCAGGCTGAACCACCCCAATATCGGGAAACCGGTGGTGTGGATTTTCCGCGCACGGGAAGTACAGAGGGTAAACAGCCCGGAAACTGATGAGGAAAATCCGGCGGCAACATTACTCTTTGCGGTAAAGTAGCGTGAAGCGCAGGGGGAATGGATTGCGGCATTTTTTTGTTTGGCTATTTTTAACAGTGATTCTTTTTCTCCCGGCCTCCGCCTTTGCCCACGGTGTGGATATTTCCGATGTAACAGGCCGGACCGGTGTCAGGACGATCCGGTTCGGCTATACGGACGGCGAATACATGCTCTTTGCCAAAGTCAAGGTCTATGCGCCCTCTGCGCCGGACGCCGCCGTACAGGAAAGCATGACCGACCGGGACGGATATTTTAGCTTCGTCCCCTTTGAGGACGGCGATTGGCAGCTCTCGGCGGAAGACGGCATGGGGCATAAGGGAGAAATTGTTATTACCGTGGCTGACGGGACGGCGCAGGGAATGGCGGATGTACCAAATACATCCTCTTCCGGGAAATTACCAAGGCCAATCGCAATCGTACTGGGCTTGAGCCTTATCCTCAATGTGTTTGCTTTTTACCGTTTTGTGCTGAAAAAAAGCGCCGATAAAAAGGAGGCTTCCCATGCACATTAGCGAAGGAGTGCTATCACCGCCGGTACTTGTTGCGGGGTGGGGTTTAGCGGTCGGAGGCATTGCTTTGGGCCTGAAAAAAACCAAAACAGAAAATTTGCCCCGGTGCGCCATGGTCTCTGCGGTTTTATTCCTCGCTTCCCTTGTACATGTTCCCCTGGGGCCGTCGAGCATCCATCTGACACTTCTTGGCCTGGCGGGGATCCTTCTCGGACGGAGTGCAATACCCGCACTTTTTATCGCTTTATTATTGCAGGGACTGTTATTTCAATTCGGAGGTCTTCTTTCGCTTGGCGTAAATACTGTTGTCATGGGAACGGCGGCAATTTCCGCTTACGGTATTTATCAGGTTTGTCCCAAAAAGCTGCGTTTTGCCGCGGCTTTTATTGCCGGTTTTTTAGCGGTTATAACAGGGTCCGTTCTTGTAGTTACATCTTTGTCATTGAGTAATATGAACCTTATGACCGCAGCCGCACTTGTCTTTGCCGCAAACCTGCCGCTCGCCGCCGTGGAAGGGCTTATTACGGGGTTTATCGTGATCTTTCTTGCAAAGACCTATCCCCGTGCAATAAATCTTTCAGGAACATTATAAGATGTATCTTGATCGCCTTGAATTTAAAAATGATCCGCTTTCTGATAAATTTTGTTTTGATCTCCGCTGCCGTGTTATAAGCGCCTTCCTGCTTATTGCGGCGGCGGTTACTATCTCAAATTATTATATGCTTGCATTACTTATTGTCATACTTTTGTTTTTCTTAATAAAATCGATACGAATAGTGCTGCTGCGCCTGATACCGGTAAATATTTTTACCCTGATGTTATGGGTAAGTCTGCCTTTGGGCGCTTTACTTACCGCACGGCTTGAACACAACACCGGCAATATAAATTATTCCGATGCCTTGTTTGATGCGCTCATCTTTACCCTGCGGATAAACGCCGCAGCCCTGCTGTATATGCTGTTCTTAATACCAATCGGAATAAGCGGATTAGGCAATGCGCTTTCAAAAACAGGGGTTCCCAAAAAACTTGTTTCGTTACTGATATTAAGTTACCGGTTTATCTTTGTCATGTTTGAACGGGTATATATATCGGTAATTTCCATGAAATTACGACAACCTGCCGGAAGGACGATGAGCGAACAATGGCGTTCCTATGCCGCAGTTTTTGCTGCGTCATTTTTAAGCGCGGAATTCCGCTCGCAGAAAATCTGGATGGCTATGCAAAGCCGGGGCTTTGACGGAACCTTCCCGATTACCAAAACCTTCCGCTGGAAACTGCCTGATACTTTTTTGCTTGCCGCTTCGATGGTTTTCGCGGTTTGTTTACCCTTGCTGGACAGGATATTAAACAAATGGATTTTTTAACCATTCAAAACCTTTCATATATTTACGATAATTCATTTTCCGCACTTTCTGAAATTAGTTTTACGGTCAAAAAAGGTTCCTGTGTTTGTGTTGCCGGGGCGAATGGCAGCGGGAAATCTACTCTGCTGCAATTACTATCGGGATGTATGAAACCTTCAAAGGGCGATATTTTAATTGACAGTCTCTCAATTTTTAAGAATGAAAAGATCCGGCGCAAAACCGGTATTGTTTTTCAGGAGCCGGATAATCAACTTTTTATGCCCACCGTTTGGGAAGATGTCGCCTTTGCAGTCTTACAGAAAGGTATCGATCCTCAGGAAGCGCGGAAAATGGCGGAGGATGTGCTGGACCTGGTTGAAGCAAAGCATCTTGCGGATCGTCCGCCCTACAAACTTTCAGGCGGGGAGAAACAGCGGGTGGCTATTGCTTCAATCCTTATCTCATTTCAAAGCAATATCGAAGATAAGATATTACTCATTGATGAACCGACCGCATACCTTGATCCCCGTGCCAGAAAAAATTGTATCGCCCTGTTAAAAAAATTAACCTGCACACGGATCATCGCAAGCCATGATTTGAACATGGCGCTGGATCTGTGTGACGAAACATTGTTTCTTCATAATGGCCGTATTGCCGCACGTTCGTCCGTACCGGGACTTTTGTCGAATGAAGTTTTTTTGCAATCAATCGGGCTTGAATTGCCGCTACGAATCTGATTCGTTGCGTTGATTAATCAGATTTGCCTGGTACCCCGCGCCGAAGCCGTTGTCGATGTTCACCACCGATATGCCGGGAGCGCAGGAGGTGAGCATCCCCAGAAGTGCGGCAAGGCCGCCGAAGGATGCGCCGTAACCTACGCTGGTGGGAAGCGCGATCACCGGCACGGAAACAAGGCCGGCGATAACTCCCGCCAGTGCGCCTTCCATGCCGGCCACGGCGATAACCACCCGCGCCTGTTTGATATCCGGGAGCCGGGCAAAGAGCCGGTGAATTCCCGCCACACCTACATCGTTTATCAGATTTACTTTACTGCCGAAAAATTCCGCAGACCGTACCGCTTCACGGGCCGCCGGTAAATCCGAAGTGCCCGCAGCAACCACCGCTACCATGCCCTGCCGTTCCTCCGGTTTACAGACGCTCCCCACAGTAATAGTGCGGGCAAGTTCGTCATACTCCGCTTCAGGGAAACGGCGGCAGATACGATCCGCAAGTTCGCTTTGAGCACGGGTCCCCAGCACGGGAATATTCTGATCCCTCATGCGGATAATGATCGCCTCGCTCTGGTCCACGGTTTTGCCCATGCAGTAAACTACTTCGGGGTAACCGGTACGATCACTGCGGTGACTGTCTATCACGGCAAAATCGAGGTCATCATTATTTTCCCCCATGATTCAGGCCCTTCCGGGGGAAGCTGCGCTGGAAGTTCCGGCAATGGCCCGGTTCATGTTGCCCATCACATACCCTTCAAGCTCAAAGGCGACATAGAGGAAGCCGTAGGATTTCAAGATACGGGAAATGTCGTCAAGCATTGTTTCATTGAAAAAACGCTTCCGCTCATCGGGACTCACTTCGATGCGGGCGATATTTTCGTGGGATCGCACCCGGAACTGGCGGAACCCGATAGACCGCAGGGTGTCCTCGGCCTTTTCGATGCGAAAAAGTTTTTCCCGGTCGATCCGCTCGCCGTAGGGAATGCGGGACGCAAGGCAGGCAAAGGCGGGCTTGTCCCAGGTGGGCAGGTTAAAGCGTTTGGAAAGTTCCCGCACCTCCGCCTTGTGCAAATTTGCTTCCCGCAAGGGGCTGATGATTTTAAGTTCCTCAAGGGCCTTGAGTCCCGGACGGTAATCACCAAGATCATCCATATTGGAACCGTCCAGCACCGCATTGATCCCGCGCTCCCTGGCGGCCTTGAGGATATTGCCGAATTCGATCTTCTTGCAGAAGTAACACCGTTCTTTGGGATTGGCCGCCACCTCTTCGTCAATCCCATCTTCTTCCACCAAAATGTGTTCGATACCGACCCGTCCGGCGATATCTGCGGCGCATTCAATTTCACTTTTGGGGAGCATGGGGGAAACGATGGTAACCGCAATGGCCCTGGACCCCAGCGCCGCCGCGGCGGCATGGCAAAGAAAGGAACTGTCCACGCCGCCTGAAAAGGCAACCGCCGCACTTCCCTGAGAAGAAATAATATCCAGCAGGCGCTGATATTTTCCGTCTATACCCGTAACATTCATCATCCGTACCTCTTTGTTCATCCGGCGCGGAATTCATTTCCGCCCAATACCCTTCATGGGATACGGTTTAAAAAAAGGATAGCATAAGGATAGGAAATGCTCAAGTCTTAATCCATGACGGATCGTGCCTTCAATCGTTCCTGAAAAATCTCGATGGCCCTGTCGGTCATTTTTGCCAGGGGCATCTGTTCCAGTCCCGCAATGTAAAAATGATCCTGCTGCATGGGAAGAAGAATGCGCTCGCCGGGGGCGGCAAGGATCGCTTCAGCCATCACCGGGGTAATTTCCCCCATCATGCTATTGCCGATGACGATACCAATGGGCCCCAAAATAAAGGAAGCGCCCCCCACCGACACCCTGATTGCATTCTCTCCGGTGGCCCCCCGGCCGGCCCCGGCCTTTACCATCCGCTCGGTGGCAACCGCGTTGGTCCCCAGGGCGATAATCTCAATATCATTATCTATGACTTCTTTTAATTTGCCGATAAGCTGAACTCCGATACCGCCACCCATGCCGTCCACGATCACAATAGTTGTATGTTTCATGGAAAAACCCATGTCTAATTCCTCCCGGCGTATTTTTCATACTGTTTGGTAAAATGTTCGATCTTACCGGTGACCTTCCGGAGATGTTTCTGCATTTCCTGAATTTGATCTTCCACAATTTTCTTGTGTTCCCGGAGGAGCTCGCAGCGCTCTTTGAGGGTGCTGTCCCCGTCCATGCTGAGTTCCACAAAATTTTTTATCTGCTTGATGGACATGCCGGTATTTTTGAGGCAGCAGATAAGGCTGAGCCATTCAAGATCGTTTTCCGAGTAGCGGCGGATTCCGTTCAGGCTCCGGGCGACGCCGGGGAGGAGCCCTTCACTTTCATAGTACCGCAGCACATGGGGAGGAAGGGACGTTTTTTCAGACACCTGCTTGATGGTAAAAGGCAAAATCTCCCTCCTTGCTATTGACTTAAACTTAACGTTAACATCTATCATATCAGTGTTTAAACAACGAATCAATATCAACCGAAGGAGTTATGCGAAACTTCGTTTCGCTTCGATTAAATTGCGCGGCCAAAAACCCGCTTGCGCGGGGGAGGCCGCACTTATTAAGGAGTTATGAAATGGCAAAGAAAGTAGTTGTTACCGGTACCGCCGGAGTTCTGGGGCCCTATGTGGCGGAGCATTTTCTTGAACAGGGTTACGAGGTTTTGAGCATCGACATCAAGACCCCGGCGAAGCCCCTCACCAAACACCTCAACGTGAACCTGTGTCGGCTGGGTGAATGTTACGAGATCCTCAAGGGGGCGGATGCGGTGGTGCACCTTGCGGCCTATCCCCGTGTCGGGATTGTCACCGATCAGGTGACCTTCGAGAACAACGTCATAAGTACCTACAATATATTGGAAGCGGCGGCGGGGCTGGGGATCAAGAAGGCGGTTATCGCCTCAAGCGAATCATCCTACGGGATCGTCTTTTCCCAAAAGGGATTGAAGCCTCAATATGTGCCCATCGACGAGGACCACCCCCAGCTGCCGGAAGATGCCTACGGTCTTTCCAAGGTGGTGATTGAAAAGGCTGCGGACATGTTTTACCGCCGGGACGGCATACAGGTGGTCTCCATGCGGATAGGAAATGTGATCTCCAAAGAGAAGTACCTCCCCTTCCCGAATTTTATCCACGATTCAAAACAGCGGAAGAGCATACTCTGGAGTTACATCGATGCCCGCGACATTGCCAGCGCCTGCCGCCTCGCCATTGAAAAGGACGGCCTGGGTTCGGTGGCCATGAATCTTGCCGCAGACGACACCAGCATGGACATCAAAAGCTGCGATCTGCTCAAGGCCGAATACCCCGGCGTTACGGACATCCGCAGCCCCGTGGATCAGTACCAGACCCTGCTGAGCAACGCCAGGGCGAAAAAACTTTTAGGATGGAAACCGGTCCACTTCTGGCGGGATAATGTTAAACTTAATTAGTAACCCCAGAGTACACGGAGAAAAAAGGCTTTTTGCAACGGAAGCCGATAATAGCGTATTTTTCCGGGATAAAGGATCCGTGGACAACCGGAACAAACTGAGGAAGTGATAATAATCACGATATTGGCGGTTATAAGCTCCGTGAAAGGCTGGGAGGACGCGGACTAAAGTCCGATCGAGCGGGACGGGAAGGCAAAGCGGAAACCATGCCAAGTATAGCCCTCTCCTGTCTGATTTTATATGCGCTCGCCATGGATATTAGTCTTAACAATGTTGACCAGCGGCCCCGGGAATCGTATCTTTATATGATGAATCCCATAAGACGCAAGGGGAATGGATTGCAACGGCCCTTTCATTACCGTTATGACAGCGTAATATTCTACATCATCGGCGCGAACATTCTGGTGTTTCTGGCGCAGCAGGCCTTTGGATGGCAGGGCGCAAGTTGGATCGTAAACCACTTCGCCATGATCCCAATCGCGGTGGTACAGCTCCACTGGTTTTGGACCTTCATAACTTATATGTTTGTCCACGACGGGTTCAGCCACATCTTCTTTAATACGTTCGCCCTTTTTGTGTTCGGCGCCCAGGTGGAGCGGCAGATGGGGAGCAAAGAATTCCTCCTCTTTTACTTTCTTACCGGCGCACTGGCGGGGCTGTTTTCATTCATCGTCTATTACTTTACCGGCGCCTATGGGGTTGCCCTCATGGGCGCATCCGGGGCCATCTTCGCGGTCCAGCTTGCATACGCAGTCTTCTTCCCCAATTCAATTATTTATCTCTGGGGTATCCTCCCCCTCCGCGCCCCGGTGATGGTTCTGGGCTTTACCGCCCTGGAACTGTTTTCTTCCGTTGCCGGTTTTAACAACAAGGTGGCGCACTTTACCCACCTCGCGGGTTTCGGTTTCGCATGGCTCTACTTTTTGATCCGTTTCGGAATTAATCCGATTCATGCGTGGAAAAGAAAATAGACTTGACAAGAAATTAAAAGCGGTAATATAATTGCATCATCTTATTCAAAGGATGTACACATGAAAAATATCAAAACAACCCTCACCATTACTATTCAGGGACAGGCAAAAGCACAGCGCTGATCCGGCAGACAACAATCCGATAATTTTCTCTTTTACTGCAATACAGGGATTTAGTTTGTCCGAAGGCGTGTTGATGCTTTTACTGCATTCATCACTATATAAATTTCCTTCGGAGGAAAACTATGCCCTTATACGGCAATCGTCTCAAGAAATTCTTTTCGTTTTATAAACCTTACCGCGTTCTGTTTATTGCGGATATGCTCTGCGCGCTGGCTGTTGCTGCTACCGCACTCTTACTCCCCCTCTGTACCCGTTCCATTACCAAGGCGGTGATGGAACAAGGCATACAAGGCATACCTGGTATGCAGCGCAGTACCACTGTGATCTTCACAACCGGCCTCATCATGCTGGCCCTGATTATCGTGCAAACGGCCTGCGGACTTTTTCAGGACGGCATGGGACATGTCATGGGCGCGAAAATCGAGCGGAACATGCGCAATGAATTATTTGCCCATTACCAAAGGCTCCCTTTCAGTTTCTTCGACAAGCGGAAGACCGGGGAACTCATGTCCCGCATCACCAACGATCTTATCAATCTGGCGGAACTCTACCACCACGGGCCGGAGGATATTGTCATCATCCTGTTCGGTTTCATCGGGGCCCTCCTTATTCTGCTAAACATCAACCTGAAACTTGCCCTGGTGGTGTCGGCGTTTCTGCCGGTGATGGCGGTGTATTCGTTATTTTTTCAGAAGAGATTACGGGCCGCATACAAGAGCAGCTATGAAAAAATCGCCGGGGTAAACGCCCAGCTTGAGGACAGCCTTGCGGGTATCCGCACGGTAAAGTCCTTTGCCGGGGAACAGGCGGAGGCGGAAAAGTTTGCCGCGATAAACGAAGGGTTCTATCAGAGCCGCGCGCGGATCTACAAGCACGAAGCGGTCTATTACACCGGTATGGAGACGTTCTTTGTTCCGCTGGTAACTGCGGCTGTCGTAGTCTTTGGCGGCATGTGGATTTCCCGCACTAGTCTTGACGCCGCAGACCTGATAGTGTTTCTGCTTTATGTGGGGTATATCACGGCGCCGATACAGCGCATCGCCCATACCATCCAGCAGTACCAGGATGGCTTTGCGGGGTTCAACCGCTTCATGGATATCATGGATATGCCGCCGGAACATCCAACGAAGTTCCCCCCGGAAAATAATAATGGAAAGATCGATCCCACCGATGTTAAGGGCCGCGTAGAATTTGTGAATGTCAGCTTTAAATACGATGAGGACCGGGAAAATATACTGGACAATTTTTCGCTGGACATTAAGGCCGGGAAAATGGTGGCGCTGGTCGGTTCATCGGGGGTGGGTAAAACGACCCTCTGCTCGTTAATTCCCCGCTTTTACGAAGTCAATGCAGGGGCAATACTTTTGGACGGCATTGATGTCAGGGACATCAGCCTGCAAAAACTGCGGGGGAACATCGGCGTGGTCCAGCAGGAAGTCTATCTTTTTGCGGGAACCGTGCTGGAAAACATCCGCTATGGCAAACCTGATGCTGATGAGGCGGAGGTCATCGCCGCCGCAAAGAAGGCCCACGCCCACGGCTTTATCATGGAGCTGCCCGAAGGATACCAAAGCGACATCGGCCAGCGCGGGGTAAAGCTTTCAGGCGGGCAGCGCCAGCGCCTCAGCATTGCCCGGGTCTTTCTGAAAAATCCGCCGGTCCTGATCTTTGACGAAGCCACCAGCGCGCTGGACAACGAAAGCGAGCGCATCGTCCACGAGGCGCTGAACGCGCTGGCAAAGGACCGCACAACGATTATCATTGCCCACCGCCTGTCCACGGTCCGCAACGCGGATCGTATCCTCGCACTTACGCCCCAGGGTATCGCGGAGCAGGGGAACCATGATGAACTGATGCTTCACCGGGGTATCTACGCCCGGCTTGTGGGCGAAATGGACATCAGTGGGAGCGGCATTAATGATCGTGGACCTTTTTCTTCACCCTGAATCTTCCGATAATCAAAACATGATCCGCATTTTTCGCCGCGCCGCCGTCTTTATATTCACCGCCATCTTGGCGCTGCCCTTGTCGGCACAGGATTTCTACCCCGGCCATGACGCAGAAATACTGCGGGGAGAAGTGCGGATAGACATGGAGCCGATCTACGGCCTCAAGGTGGAAGAAAAGTATCCCCTGGATGCGGACACCCTCCGCCGCCGGGCACTGGAAGAGGCGGCCATGTTCTACTCCGCCATGATTTACGGCTGGTCCTTTCATTACGACATCGGCGAAAAGGCGCGGGGCATTCCGGAAGAATTTGAGCTTGAACCGCTGGGAACCATCCCTTGGGGTGACCCCGGCCTCTTTGCCACCGATGTTGAGCTGCGGGACATGCGGCTCAAGCTCTGGACCGATTACCGGCTGACCGACGCGCAAAAACGCCGCACCGCCATGTGGCGATCCGGTTCCATGCGGAACATACAGGCTGTCGGTCACAGCGGCCCCCTGGGGGGCGTGGAAGAAAATGCCGCCGAGGCCGAAGGCCGAGGTTCCCCTCCGGGAAACAGCGACTGGGCGAGCATCCGGCAGGCATGTCTTGAAGATGCCGCCCGCGCCGCGATCCGGGCCATACTGCGCCAGGAAGAACGGAACCGGCCAAAGGAAGTTTCAGGCTTTATCAGCCTTGCCGCGTTTCCCCAGTACTGGATGGAAGGCGGCCAATGGGCCGCATCCGCCCGGTTCCGCTTCCAGGTGACAGAGATTGCGCCCTTCGCTGCGTACTGATTTTCCATCGGCGCTAAATGCCTTTGACCCCACCGGTATTTTGAAAAAAGTTCATCCTTATCCTCATTTTATCGATCCACCATCTGTCTGAGTGCCCTATTAAGATATGAAAATATCACTTAATGTGAAAGGTTTATGATGTTTTTGTGCCGGAGAAAAACCCCACAAAGACGCTACTGCGGCGTAGCGTAAACTGTATGTTATGTGCAGTGCTGGCGTACCCCATTATTCTTTATATTTATGTATCCTATAATGCCTTTTGTTTTTATATTTTATATAATTTTTTTCCATTTATTCATTCCCATTCTTTTTTTGGCTAAATTCAGAATTGCTGTGTTTATAGAATATGTTGACATTATAGCATTCAAAACTTCAGTACCAAATATACCGGAGGCTGCACATCAGGAAAAACTGTTTTGACCCCCTCAACCTCTGCGGACGCACAGGGTATGGTTACGATTATCTCATCGTCTTTTATGATAATGTCCACAATTCCATTATCAATATAATAGAAAGATGCGCCGGATGTAAAAATAATACGCCCGATTAAGGCAGTTTCTGTTTTTTCCTGTATATCCAAATAACCCAGCCAGCTACAACCATATACTGCTGTTAGTGCCCCTACAATCTGTACATTCCCATGAGAAATAGCTAACCTGAAATAATGACCGGGTTCTTCATCAATTTCTCCTGCGACTGATTCATAAGATATTTCTTTTTCTTGATCAGCAGAAAATTGTACAGAATAGTATTCCGTTTTACTATTTCGCGCAGGAATATTGATGGCACTTGCCTCCGGCGTTATCTGTGTGGGACGTTTACGTCGCGCATACACCGAATTATGATTATCAACAATAATAAAGATACCTTCTTCATCGCAAATAATTTCGGTTGGTTTTTCAAACCAGTCTTGTCCGTATGTTGTGCGGATAGGAATTGCAAAGTACTTTTCGCCCTGTTTTTGAATATGGCCGAAATGAGTATTCGCATGGTATCTGCCAAATATCAGAATGTACTTATTACTAGGATAAATAGTAAATGTTACATCAATAATAGATGGAACAAGGAATACACCGGTCAAGGAATTCGGCAGATCATAGACTACCTTTGGATCGGGTACATTTGTTTCTTGTAAACCGCCACCAAATAATTGAAATGCCGCAAAAGTAGAGACTACAAAAAGAAGAAAAAAAACATCTCCGCATCAGAGCCCTCTATTTGCAATAAAACAAATTTTTCTAAAGTAGTCTTTTTTCATTACTATTCCTTTATGGTAAAGTCCATAAAATTATTTTACCGTATCGTATATTTTTTGTCAATATATTTTCCAGCAAATTCTTTATATAATAATTTCCCTATCAGTTTAGCCAGCATTGCACATAACGTATGTTATACGCCATTTTTTGCTTGACATTTTTTTAGATATTTGCTACAATATTATTATACAGGAGGATTGTATGAAAAATAAATTAATATTTCTTGTTATGATTGCTTTAATAAATGGATTGGTAATTGCTCAAG
>BNUT01000015.1 GCA_025997555.1 Spirochaetia bacterium | reverse complement strand
GGCGGCAGAGGCCATCGGCTTCTGCGATGATCTGGAATATGATGGCCGGAAAATTTATGTGATAGGTTCCATGCTGGAACTGGGGGGCGCTTCGGAAGAAGCCCATCGGGAACTGGGACAGAGGCTCGCTTCTTCCTCTGCGGACATGGTGTTTCTTTACGGTGAAGAAACAGAAACGGCTGCGGAAGCCTATAATGCTGCTGCGGCAATGAACGGGGACAGGTTTTCTGTGTTTCACACAAACAGTATTACTGAACTTTCCGGTGCGCTTGAGGATTTTGTAGAGGATGGGGACCTGGTTTTACTGAAGGGTTCACGGGGCTGCGCCCTGGAACGGCTTACCGGTGTGCTTATGGACGAAACAGCTTCGGCCGGCCGGACTCTGGTTAAGGGGGCGATGTAATGTTTCTCGAATTTGTATACCCATTGGTAAAATACTTTACCCCTTTCAATGTATTCCTCTATTTGACCTTTCGCGGCGCCTATGCGGCGCTGACCACCCTGCTCATCTGCTTTATCTTTGGCCCCCAAATTATTGAAGGCCTAAGGGCGCTCAAGGTAGGGCAGGCGGTACGGATCGACGGCCCGGCGACCCATTTGAAAAAAGACGGAACCCCCACCATGGGCGGGGTGCTGATCATTGTTTCTCTGGTTATTTCCATGCTACTCTGGCAGGATCTGCGGAACGAAAAAGTTTGGCTTACCCTGGGGGCTTTTGTTGCCTTCGGCCTTATCGGATTTGTTGATGACTACCTCAAAGTTACGAAGCATAATTCCGATGGACTTCCCGCTTGGGCAAAACTGGCGGGGCAATTCGCCGTGGCCATCGCCGTGGTACTGATACTGTACTTTTCCGGGGAGGAGGGGATCACTTCATTATATGTTCCCTTCTTCAAAAACCCTGTGGTTGATATGGGCGCTCTCTGGATTCCCTTTGGGGTGATCCTTATCGTGGGGGAATCCAACGCGGTGAATTTCTCCGACGGCCTGGACGGACTTCTGGCGGGGCTTTTGATTCTGGTGTTTATCGCGTTGGCGATACTGACATACTTAACCGGGCGGGTGGATTATTCTTCCTACCTTGGTATGCCTTATATCGAAGGCGCGGGGGAACTTACGGTGTTCTGCCTTGCTGCGGTGGGGGCCTGCATCGGTTTTCTCTGGTTTAACGCCCATCCCGCAGAAGTTTTTATGGGAGATGTGGGGAGCCTTTCCCTGGGCGGCGTGGTGGCCACCATTTCGCTTATTATCAAGAAAGAGATACTGGTTCTGATCATCGGCGGCGTGTTTGTGCTTGAGATTATGTCGGTGGTCATACAGGTAGTTTCATATAAATTACGGAAGAAGCGGGTGTTCAGGATGGCGCCCCTTCATCATCATTTTGAATTGTCGGGCTGGGCGGAAACCAAGGTGGTTATCCGCTTCTGGATACTTGGTGGGCTTTTTGCGATCATTGCCCTCTCAACCTTGAAGATACAATAGGCGGAAAAAGAATGTATCAGTTTGATGTGGAAAAAACAGGCCGCCTCTCTCCGGGGAATCATATATTGATTGGCAGTATTTTTATGCTTACCGGTCTTGGCCTCGTGACACTCTATTCCGCATCCTACGCATTCGGACAGCGTTTCTTTGGAGACGGACTCTACTTTATTTCCCGGCAGCTTATGCTGGGAGCTGCGGGGATGCTGCTCTTCTTCCTTGCGTCCCGGATCAGGCTGGAGATTTTACGGAAGTGCATCAAGCTTCTGGTGATAGGAACCATCATCCTCTGCATACTTACCTTTGTCCCCGGAATCGGGGTGAAAAAAAACGGCGCAAGCCGCTGGATCGGGATCGGTTCCTGGACATACCAGCCCTCTGAAATGGTCAAGCTGGTGCTGCCCCTGTACCTGGCCCATATATTCGACAAGAAACAGAATGCCATTAATTCATTCGCATCGGGGGTGCTGCCGCCGGTGTTGATAACCGCCCTGTTCTTTATCCTCATTTATTCGCAGAATAACTTTTCTACCGCCGTGTTTGTCGCGGTGAATGCTCTGGTCATCTTTTTCCTTGCGGGGGTAAAGCTCCGGTATTTCTTTGCCGCCATAGTAATGCTGCTGCCCCTTTCGGGCCTCCTGATCCTTACCAGGGAACACCGGCTGCTGCGGCTTGTCAATTTTATCTGGCCCGACATGGACCCCCAGGGAGCGGGCTTTCAGGTGCGCGCATCATTGCTTACGATCATGTCCGGGGGGCCCCTGGGGAAAGGTATCGGGCAGGGTACCCGGAAGATCGCCAGCGTACCGGAAATTCATTCGGATTTTATTTTTTCTTCCTTTGCCGAAGAATCGGGATTCCTTGGGGTGGTTTTCCTTTTCGCCCTTTTTGGCGTTTTTGCTTTTCAGGGTTACCGGGCGGGACTGCGGGCGGAAACGACTTTCAGGCGGCTCCTGGCTTACGGCATGGTGACCATGGTGATATCCCAGGCGCTGCTCAATGTGGCGGTGGTGTCGGGATCGCTGCCAGCAACCGGTGTTCCGCTGCCCTTCTTTTCCGCAGGGGGATCTTCCCTGGCCGCCACCCTTTTGATGGCCGGCCTTATTGTGAATGTTTCAAGCCATAACCGGGACAGTGCCCTTGAGGAAGCGCCCTATCATATACGGGAGGAGGGCCTTAATGTACGGTGATTTTATTTATTCAGAGGATGTAAGGCCCGTAAAATCCGCCGGTTCACACAGGCTGGAAAAGGGCTTCAAGACATTCATCATTGCCGCTGCTGCGATTTTAATCCTGGAGCTGATTTGGCTTTTCGCGGTTGCCCCCTGTATGCCCCTGTCGAAGATCGATGTGATGACATTTCCCGGCATGGATCGTGCGGCGGTGATTGCCGCTGCGGGAATCGGGGAACGGTCCTCCTTTGTTTCGGTAAATCCCCGGGAAGCGGAAAAGGCCCTTGGGGAATTGTACGCGGTTGAGTCCGCACGGGTGACCAAGCGTTTTCCAAATACGGTGAAGATTGTTTTAGTGCCCCGTTCTGCGGTGGCTGTTTCTTTGACCCTGCAGGATGGCCGGCTGGTCCCGGTATACTTTGATCGTCACGGGCTGGTGTTTAAAGTCGGAGGTATGGATGGCGGCGAGGTTCCGCCTCCGTCACTGCCCCTTATTTCAGGCCTTGTTTTTGCTCCACCGGTTTTGGGAACCCGGCTTCCCGCCATATTCGGCACATTCCTTGCGGGTCTCCAGTCCATCGGTGATTCTGCGCCGGAACTGCTTGGGGCGATCTCGGAAATCAGGATAAACCGGAAGCCCTTTGATGGATTTGATCTTGTGTTATATCCGGTTCATAGTCCGGTACGAATCCGGCTTGAATCGGATTTGAATGAAGAAACCCTTCGTGATGTGATGCTCATGCTTGACGTATTTGCGTCAAAAAACTTTGACATTGAGGAAATTGATTTCAGGGCTGAAACGGCATCATATAAAATAAAGGAGGCCTCCTCTGGCTAACGATGGATTAGTTGTCGGTCTCGACATAGGCACGACCAAGGTTTGCGCGGTCATTGGCGAGCGCAACGAAAAGGGCATTCTCGAAATAACCGGGGTGGGGCTCTGCCCCTCCACAGGGATGCGAAAAGGGGTGGTGGTCAACATCGAAGCTACCCTCCGTTCGATTATGACCGCCATTGAGTCTGCGGAGACCATGAGCGGCCGGGAAGTACACACGGTCTGGACCGGAATCGGCGGGAGCCATATCGACGGGATCAATTCCCGTGGTGTGGTGGCGGTTACCGGAAAGGGACGGGAAATCGGGGCGAGTGATATCGCGCGGGTACTGGAAGCGGCCAGGGCGGTGATGATCCCCATGGATCGCCAGATACTGGAAGTGATTCCCCAGAGCTATATCGTGGATGATCAAAAGGGTATCCGTGATCCCCTGGACATGATGGGGGTGCGGCTCGAAGCGGAGGTGCACATCATCACCTGCTCCGGTACCAGCGCCCAGAATCTGACCAAGTGCGTGAACCGTGCCGGATACCTGGTGAACGATCTGGTGCTCCAGTCCCTGGCTGCGGGAAGGTCCGTGCTTGCCGCAGAGGAAAAGGAACTGGGTGTTGCCCTGGTGGATCTTGGAGGGGGGACTACGGAGCTGTTGGTTTATTCCGATGGGACACCCTATTCAATAACCACCATACCGGCGGGGGGTGAACAGGTTACCCGTGACATATCGATCATTAAGGGAATTTCCTTTGAAAACGCCGAGAAGATCAAAATTGACGCGGGCTGCTGCTGGGAGGCCATGCTTGAGGCCAATGATGATGTGATCATTCCCGGTGTCGGCGGTCGGCCGCCCATGCGCATACCGAGGGCACAGATACTTACCATCATCCAGCCCAGGATGGAAGAGATTTTCAGGATGGTAAAGGAAGAGCTGGACACGCTGAACCTTTCCCGGCCCCTGGGGGGCGGGATCGTACTCACCGGCGGCGGCGCACAGCTATTAGGCGTCGCAGAGCTGGCAAATCAGGTATTCAGAATGCCGGTGCGGGTGGGAACCCCCCTGTCCATTGGCGGGCTTGTGGAGGAATATCGCAGTCCCGTTTACGCAGCCGCAGTGGGGCTGGTGCTTGAGGGGAATGATCGTGAGGGGAAAGCCGGTTCCGACAGGAGCGGAGGAACGCCTCCCCGTGAGAGCGGACAGGATGGATTTCATATAAAGCTTTTGGATTGGCTTAAGAAGGAATTTTTTTAGAATGAGTACATCCGTGAACGGGTGCTTAATCAAATAGAGAAAGTGATTTTGGAGGGGATATGAATATCGAGATTTATGAAGATGAAATTGAAGCGCCGGTTCCTGCGGTAATCAAGGTTATCGGTGCGGGAGGGGGCGGATCAAATGCGGTAAACCGTATGATCGAATGCGGTTTACAGGGTGTTGAATTCGTAGCGGTCAACACGGACATGCAGGATCTGAACAAGAGCCGGGCTGCGACCAAGCTGCAGATCGGGTCCAAGCTGACCGCCGGCAGGGGCGCAGGGGGAAAGCCCGAAGTCGGCGAGAAGGCTGCCAACGAGGACAAGGAACTTATCGCGGATGCCCTTAAGGGCGCCGACATGGTCTTTGTAACCGCCGGCATGGGAGGCGGCACCGGTACGGGGTCTGCACCGGTGATCGCCAAGATTGCCCGTGAAGAAGGCGCCCTGACCGTTGGGGTGGTTACTAAGCCTTTTGGTTTTGAGGGTCCCTACAAGATGCGCCTTGCGCAGGAGGGGATCAAAAAAATGAGGGAGTCCGTGGACACCCTCATCATTATTCCGAACCAGCTCCTCTTCAATGTGGTGGAACGGAGAACCCCCCTTACCCAGGCTTTTCTTAAGGCCGATGATGTACTCCGCCAGGGCGTGCAGGGTATTTCGGATCTTATTACCGAGACGGGACTTATCAATATCGACTTTGCCGATGTGGAATCCACCATCAAGGGACAGGGGGAGGCCCTCATGGGGATCGGTTTTGGTTCCGGGGAAAACCGTGCTGCGGATGCAGCAAATAATGCTATCGACAATCCCCTCCTTGAGGATACCACCATGGAGGGGGCGACCAAGATACTGGTCCATGTGTCCGGGGGTGAGGATTTCTCCCTGGTGGAACTTGACGAGGTGGTAAAGATCATCACCGCAAAAGCCGATCCCGATGCGGTTATTATTTCCGGCGCCAGCCTGGATACAAAACTGGGTGAAGAGCTCCGGGTAACGGTGATCGCCACAGGGTTTTTTGCCGAAGAGGCTCTAAACGAAAAAGCGGGAGCTGCCTTTAAGGGATCTGCTCCTGAAACAAACAAAGATAAGGGTGACTTTATCAATATTGAAGAATGGCAGAAGATCCATAACCGCTCTCCAAAGCGTGCGGATTATCTTTCCCAGCGGAATTATCCGGAAGATGATCTTGAGACCCCCACGGTAATCCGGAATCACAAATTTGTGACGGAAAGGGAAACCCTCAGGCCCGCAGCCGGTGACGGGAAAGATCTGTAAGAATGGTGAAAACCGCATCCTTATCCGGCCAATACTATTCAAGGCTCATTGCCCTGGAACGCCGCTCCCCGCTTACTGCGGAAACCTACGGACTTGAGATCCGCAGGTTTTTGGAATGGCTTACGGAGGAAGGTCTTGAGGCAGGGTCGGTTGATGCGGAGGGAGTGTCACGGTATCTTGAATGCAGGCGGAGCGAAGACGGTATTGATTCACGATCCGCCGCAAAGGCCATATCGGCGCTGCGGTCATTTTTCAGATTCACCATGGATGAAAATATCCGCGCGGATAATCCTGCGGCGATTCTGGAAATTCCCCGCAGGGGAATGCACCTTCCCGAAGTTCTGCCCCGTGAAAAAGTGGAAGAGATCCTTTCCGTAATTGATACGAAGACCCCTTTAGGATTACGGAACCGTGCGATCTATGAACTTATCTATTCCGCGGGCCTCCGGGTCTCGGAAGCGGTGGGTATCAATGTGCGGGACCTTGATTTTTCCGAAGGGATCGCACGGGTGAAGGGAAAGGGAAACAAGGAACGGATCGTGGTATTCGGCCCCGAGGCCGCCGACTGGCTTAAACGTTACCTTGCGGAATCCCGGCCCCTGATTGCGGGGCACCGGCACAGTCCCGCGTTGTTTATCGGCAAATCGGGGAAGCGGCTTACCCGGAAGGGTATCTGGAAAAATTATACCCGGTTTACCGCTACGGCGGGGACCGGTTCCCATCTGCATACCCTGCGTCACAGTTTTGCTACGGAAATGCTGGCGGGCGGGGCGGACCTCCGCTCCGTGCAGGAACTTTTGGGACACGCCGATTTGGTCACCACCCAAATCTATACCCATGTGGATGTTTCCATGCTTCGGGAAAATCACCGTAAGTTTATGCCGAAGCTGGGGGGCAGCAAGCCATGAATAAAAAACTGGACAGGGCAACAAATGTTATCCTGGTTATTATCATTGCAGCCGTTATTGGCGCCGGAACTACTGCGATCTACCGGTATCAACAGCGGGATATAGATCGGGTCCTTGCGAAACGGATATCCGAACTGAGTTCTCCCCGGAGCGGCATCCCGAACACCATTGAGGGACTCCGCGAAGCCATTGCCGCCTACGAGGATGCCATAGACCGGTATACACAAGCGGCAGTCAAGACCGGGACCTACTGGAAAATTCTTTCCATCCGCCTTGCGGACAAAAGCATGCACCGGGAAGCGCTGGATGCTCTGGAACAGGCACTTCTCTATAATACGGAAGACCCAACGGTTTTTTACCTTACCGGAGTATCTGCGGTAATGGTGGCGAAGGCTTCCCTTGATCCAAAGGCGAAACCGGGCCAACAGCAAAACGATCGGGACCGGTATTTTACCATGGCGGAACAGGCCCTCAGGCGTTCCATCGAACTGGATTCCGCCTATGCAAAACCCCGCTACGAACTTGGGCTTCTCTATATGATGGAACTGGATCGCAGCGCCGAGGCTGTGCCTCATCTTGAACGCTACCTTGAAATTCTGCCGCGCAGCGTGGACGGCATGAGCGCCCTTGCCCGCGCCTATTACATGACGGCGGATTACCGAAAAGCTGTGGATGTTTATGATCGTATTATTGTCACCACCAAAGATGCAAACATAAAAGCGGAAGCCCAAAGTAACAAGGAATATATTTTAGGAAACATGAATGGATAAGGATCGCGGATTACTCGATTTGATTATTACACGAATCCCCGGCCTCACCATTCTTGAACGGGGAATCCTCTGCCGGAAAATTAATTCGGAAGAAGAAATAAAGCGACTATCGAAACATGACATTGAAATAATTCTTGACCGGCCCATGCCCCGCCAAAAATGGATAATGGATGATGTCCGTATTCAGGCGGAGAAGGATGCCCGTGCGGCGAATATGCGGGGCATCCGCTGGGTGTCTCTGGATTCTCCCGATTATCCGCCGCAGATCCGGGAAATATACGATCCCCCGGCAGTGTTATTTTACCGGGGGAATTTACCGGACCCGGAACGGCCCCTTGCGGCAGTAGTTGGGACCCGGCATCCCTCTCCTGCGGCGGCGGCACAGGCATTTGACATCAGCCGTGCCCTTGGCGTGCAGGATATCCCGGTAGTTTCCGGGCTTGCCCTGGGGATCGACGCCATGGCCCACCGGGGAAACCTTGAGGGCGGCGCGCCCACCATTGCGGTTTTGGGATCCGGAGCGGATGCGATATACCCCGTTTCAAACCGCAGTCTGGCGCGGCGTATACTGGAAAACAACGGGGTGATCCTCTCGGAATATCCACCGGGAACTTCCCCCATGAAATGGCATTTCCCCGCCCGGAACCGTATCATTTCAGCCCTTACCCGTGGTGTTTTGATCGTCGAAGCTCCCGCCAAGTCGGGGGCGCTGATCACCGCGCAGTTTGCTTTGGAACAGGGTCGGGATCTCTGGGTTGCTTCGTCGGGGGCCGTGGCAGGGCATCCAGGTCTATCGGGCTTTGGAGAAGGAACGCGGAAACTTGCGGCGGAGGGGGCGCGGATTATTTATTCCGCTTCTGATATCCTTGATGAATGGAAACTGAAAGAAAATTTGGTAAGCGACAATAAGGAAAAAAACCTATGGCCGTAAAAGCAGAAAAGAAAACAGCCGCAGAAACCGGTGCGGTGAAGGCAGTTCCCCGAAAGGCCGCTGCCCAAAAAACACCGGCGGCGAAGAGTTCCACGGCCAAAAAGGCGGCTCCTAAAAAAGCTGCCCCTAAAAAGCCGCCGGCGGCTAAAAAAGCCGCCAAGGATCGTAAGATACTTGTGATTGTGGAATCCCCCGCCAAGGCAAAAACCATCGAAAAGTACCTGGGGCCTTCATATACCGTTAAGGCATCCATGGGGCATCTTATCGATTTGCCCAAGTCCCGGCTTGCCATCGACGTTGACCATGACTTTACCCCCGAATACATCACCGTCCGGGGACGGGCGAAACTTTTGAAGGAACTCCAGGGGGACGCAAAAAAGGCGGACACGGTGCTTCTGGCAAGTGATAATGACCGCGAAGGTGAGGCAATCGCCTGGCATTTACGGAACGCCATCACGGCAAAGAATGAAACGGTGTCCATCCCGCGGATCAGCTTTAACGAGATCACCCCCACGGCAATCAGGGCGGCGGTGGCGAATCCCGGTATCATTGATGAGTCAAAGGTAAACGCACAGAAGGCCCGCCGGGTTTTGGATCGCCTGGTGGGTTACAACCTTTCGCCCCTGCTCTGGAAAAAAGTGAAGAACGGACTTTCCGCCGGGCGGGTGCAGTCGGTGGCGCTGCGGCTGTTTTCTTTTCTGCTTTTACGGCCATAGGTTTTTTTCCTTATTGTCGCTTACCAAATTTTCTTTCAGTTTCCATTCATCAAGGATATCAGAAGCGGAATAAATAATTCTTGACCGGCCCATGCCCCGCCAAAAATGGATAATGGATGATGTCCGTATTCAGGCGGAGAAGGATGCCCGTGCGGCGAATATGCGGGGCATCCGCTGGGTGTCTCTGGATTCTCCCGATTATCCGCCGCAGATCCGGGAAATATACGATCCCCCGGCAGTGTTATTTTACCGGGGGAATTTACCGGACCCGGAACGGCCCCTTGCGGCAGTAGTTGGGACCCGGCATCCCTCTCCTGCGGCGGCGGCACAGGCATTTGACATCAGCCGTGCCCTTGGCGTGCAGGATATCCCGGTAGTTTCCGGGCTTGCCCTGGGGATCGACGCCATGGCCCACCGGGGAAACCTTGAGGGCGGCGCGCCCACCATTGCGGTTTTGGGATCCGGAGCGGATGCGATATACCCCGTTTCAAACCGCAGTCTGGCGCGGCGTATACTGGAAAACAACGGGGTGATCCTCTCGGAATATCCACCGGGAACTTCCCCCATGAAATGGCATTTCCCCGCCCGGAACCGTATCATTTCAGCCCTTACCCGTGGTGTTTTGATCGTCGAAGCTCCCGCCAAGTCGGGGGCGCTGATCACCGCGCAGTTTGCTTTGGAACAGGGTCGGGATCTCTGGGTTGCTTCGTCGGGGGCCGTGGCAGGGCATCCAGGTCTATCGGGCTTTGGAGAAGGAACGCGGAAACTTGCGGCGGAGGGGGCGCGGATTATTTATTCCGCTTCTGATATCCTTGATGAATGGAAACTGAAAGAAAATTTGGTAAGCGACAATAAGGAAAAAAACCTATGGCCGTAAAAGCAGAAAAGAAAACAGCCGCAGAAACCGGTGCGGTGAAGGCAGTTCCCCGAAAGGCCGCTGCCCAAAAAACACCGGCGGCGAAGAGTTCCACGGCCAAAAAGGCGGCTCCTAAAAAAGCTGCCCCTAAAAAGCCGCCGGCGGCTAAAAAAGCCGCCAAGGATCGTAAGATACTTGTGATTGTGGAATCCCCCGCCAAGGCAAAAACCATCGAAAAGTACCTGGGGCCTTCATATACCGTTAAGGCATCCATGGGGCATCTTATCGATTTGCCCAAGTCCCGGCTTGCCATCGACGTTGACCATGACTTTACCCCCGAATACATCACCGTCCGGGGACGGGCGAAACTTTTGAAGGAACTCCAGGGGGACGCAAAAAAGGCGGACACGGTGCTTCTGGCAAGTGATAATGACCGCGAAGGTGAGGCAATCGCCTGGCATTTACGGAACGCCATCACGGCAAAGAATGAAACGGTGTCCATCCAGCGGATCAGCTTTAACGAGATCACCCCCACGGCAATCAGGGCGGCGGTGGCGAATCCCGGTATCATTGATGAGTCAAAGGTAAACGCACAGAAGGCCCGCCGGGTTTTGGATCGCCTGGTGGGTTACAACCTTTCGCCCCTGCTCTGGAAAAAAGTGAAGAACGGACTTTCCGCCGGGCGGGTGCAGTCGGTGGCGCTGCGGCTTATCTGCGAGCGGGAAAAGGAAGTTGAATCCTTTATCCCCGAAGAGTACTGGACTTTGGAAGCTGATTTCAAAGTCGGCAAATCTTCCTTTACCGCACAGCTCGTGTCATGGAAGGGCAGCAAGCCCGACCTTAAAAGCGAAGAAGAAGTAAAGTCGATCATCGACAGGATCAGTACTGCCGATTGTTTTGTTTCCGATATCCGGGAGACCGATAAAACCGTGCGGCCCCGTCCGCCCTTTACCACATCCCAGATGCAGCAGACCGCGGCGAACCGGCTGGGCTTTACCAGCAGGAAAACCATGCAGGTCGCGCAGCAGCTCTACGAAGGGGTGAACATCGGCAGTTCCCGGATCGGGCTTATCACTTACATGCGTACCGATTCGGTGCGTATTTCACAGACCGCTTTGGATGAGGTCCGGGAGTGGCTGGGGAAAAATTTTCCTGCGGAACTTCCTGAAAAGGCCGTGGAATACGCGGTGGGGAAAAAAGCCCAGGACGCCCACGAGGCGATCCGGCCCACATACGTGAGCTATACCCCCGATGAAATAAAGGATCACCTCACACGGGATCAGCTGCGGCTCTACACGATTATCTGGGAGCGTTTTGTTTCGAGCCAGATGACCAACGCAAAGACCCGCACCGTAAGCGCCGACATCAGCGCAGGGGAGGGGATATTCCGCATTTCCGGGACCAAGCTTATCGAGAAAGGTTTTTACAAAGTAATAAAACTGTTGGCATCCCGTGAAGAAAAAGGCAACGCATACCCGGCGCTTAAAACCGGTGACAAGGTAAAGGTTGATAAATTTTATCCTGAGCAGCATTTTACCCAGGGGCCGCCCCGCTACACCGACGCCTCCATCGTCAAGACACTGGAAGAAAAGGGCATCGGCCGCCCATCAACCTACGCGCCGATTATTTCGACCCTGCTGGATCGCTACTATGTAACACGGTCGAACAAGCAGCTCGTGCCTACCATTTTGGGCCGGATGATCTGCGACATGCTGGTGGAATATTTTCCTCATGTGGTGGACGCTGCATTTACCGCATCCATGGAAAACCAGCTCGACGAGGTTGAGGAAAGCGCCATCAAGTGGCCCGACATGATCCGGGAATTCTGGTATCCCTTCAAGACACAGGTTGATGAGGTCGGCAAAACCCTGGAATCATTTAAGGGTTCTTTGGATGAGCCAACCGATCATGTATGCGAAAAATGCGGCAAGCCCATGGTAAAGAAACTGGGCCGTTTCGGCTACTTTCTTGCCTGTTCAGGCTTTCCTGAATGCCGGAACACCAAGTCCATACCCCTTGCGAAATGTCCCAAATGCGGGGGCGACATCGTTGCCCGGAAGACGCGGGGCCGGGGCAAGGAATTTTACGGCTGCACCAATTACCCAGACTGCGATTTTATCAGCCACTTCAAGCCGATAAACCAAAGCTGCCCCAAGTGCGGCCAGTTCATGGTTGAGAAATACGACAAGAAGAACGGCGCCCACAAGGCATGTATTAACCCCGAATGCGATTATCTCCACAGCGATGATGAAGTTGATCTCGCGGCAGTGGCGGCGGAAGAAAAGGACGATGCGGAATAAATGACGAAAGACAGCGTTATTAACAGCGAAATGCCTCTTTCCGTTCAGGAATACCTTTCCTACCTTTCCGCCGTGCGGGGAATGTCCGGCCGGACCATTGAAGCCTATGGAAAGGACCTTTCCCATTTTGCCAATTACTGCAGCAACCGCGGGATCGATCCCGATGCGGCAAACCAGCACGAGGTGCGGGGCTTTATCGCCGACCTCAGCGCCGAAGGTACCGCCGCAGTCAGCGTGAACCGGGCCCTCTCTTCCATCCGGGGCTATTACCGCTGGCTCATCCGTTTTAACCGCCGTGCGGACAATCCCTGCGATGCTTTGCGGAACCTCAAAAGCCCCAAGACATTGCCCAGCTTTCTCTGGGAAAAGGAAATGGCAAGCTTCGTAGAACTTCCCGATTCCGCAGGAATACTGTGGCCTGAGCGGGACAAGGCCCTGATCCTCACCATGTATTCGGCGGGGCTCCGTATTTCAGAATTGGTGTCTCTAAGCCTTGATAAGATCGATCCCGATCTCGGCGGGGCGCGGGTACTGGGAAAGGGCGACAA
Organism: Spirochaetia bacterium; assembly: GCA_025997555.1. Classification (GTDB taxonomy): domain Bacteria; phylum Spirochaetota; class Spirochaetia; order Treponematales; family Breznakiellaceae; genus BNUT01. Next base: position 16,548 of record BNUT01000015.1, on the reverse strand, counting down.
GGAACGGTACGTATTTTTTTCCGATGAGGCCCGCGAAGCTCTGGCAATTTATCTTGGGGAGCGGAAACTGAAAATCAAGGGCGAACACCCCACGGAAAAATTGTTTATCAACCGCAAGGGGGGACCCATATCGGTTCCTGGCGTGCGGTGGATCATCGCCAAATACGCGGAACGATCCGGGCTGGGAAAGAACATCCATCCCCACAGTCTGCGTCACAGTTTTGCTACACACCTCGTGAATTCCGGCTGCGATGTCCGGGTGGTACAGGAGTTGCTGGGTCACGCCAGCCTTTCCACCACCCAGCGTTACACCCACGTAGATATCGAACGGTTAAAGAAAGTATACGCCCAAGCCCATCCGCATGGCGGAGGGGCAGCGCATCCCCATGGGGCTGGAGCCGTACATACCCGTATGGGCAAAGGAGCAGGAGTATGAAAATATTGCCGTTGAGGACACATCGAACCTTTGGTTCACATACACAGAGAAGGCGAAAGAACAATATCTTCCTTTTGGCGCTCCGTGCCATCTGTGGTTTATTTTCATCAAGTTTTTATGAGGAGTAACGCATGAGTGATCGTGAGAAAAACAGGATCCGCAGTACCACGGTGCTGGCGGTGCGCCGGGACGGCAAGGTGGCCATGGCCGGTGACGGACAGGTAACCATGGGCGAGACCGTGATGAAGAACAACGCCCGCAAAGTCCGGCGGCTTATGGACGGGAAAGTCCTCTGCGGTTTCGCCGGGGCCACCGCCGATGCCTTTACCCTCTTTGACCGCTTTGAGGAAAAGCTCAAGGAATATTCCGGGGACCTGCTCCGGGCGGCGGTGGAACTGGCAAAGGAATGGCGCACCGACCGGGCCTTGCGGAAACTTGAGGCACTGCTCCTGGTGGCGGACCTTTCCAAGACCCTGCTCATATCCGGCACCGGGGATGTGATCGAGCCGGCGGAGGACGCGCTGGCAATCGGTTCCGGCGGGAACTACGCCTATGCGGCGGCACTGGCCTATCTTGAGGGCAGCAGTTTTTCCGCTGCGGAGATAGCCGAAAAGAGCCTTAAAATTGCGGGAACCATCTGCATCTATACCAACGCACAGATCACCCTGGAGGAATTGAAATAATGGCTGACCAAAAGGCAAACGAAAAAAATCTGGACCGGCTGACCCCGCGGGAGATCGTGGCGGAACTGGACAAGTACATCGTGGGGCAGAAGAAGGCAAAGCGGGCCGTGGCGGTGGCCCTCCGTAACCGCATCCGGCGGCTCAAGCTGGAACCGGAAATCCGGGATGATATCGCCCCGAAAAATATTCTGATGATCGGTCCCACTGGGGTGGGCAAAACCGAGATCGCCCGGCGGCTCGCCAAGCTTGCGGGCTCCCCCTTCATTAAAGTTGAGGCCACCAAGTACACCGAGGTGGGCTATGTGGGCCGGGATGTGGAATCCATGATCCGGGACCTCATGGCCGCCGGTATCCAGATGGTAAAACAGGAGATGCAGGAATCGGTCACTGCGGAAGCGGAAAAACGGGCCGAGGATGCCCTCATCGATCTGCTCCTCCCCGGTTCGGGCGCGAAAGCCAAGGAAGCAAAGCAGAAGGCGGGACCGGTGGTGCGTCCTATGGGGGCCTTTTCCATTAACCCCGATAATCCCGGCGGGCCCGGAATCATGGGGACCGCCATTCAGATCGGCATCCCCTTTAACCGGGGCGCGCAGAATGAAGCGGATAATGCCGCTGCGGACGAACAGCCGGAAATCGATCAAGCTGCTGCGGAAACACCCAAGGATAATTCTACCCGCGAAAAATTCCGAACCATGCTCCGGGAAGGGAAGCTTGAGGAGCGGACCGTGGAAATCACCGTGAGCCAGAACCCCCAGTTCCCCTCAATTGAAATGATGGGGGGCGGCATGGAAGATTTGGAAAACAGCCTTTCGGGGATCGCCGGTTTCTTTGGGGGCAACAAGAAAAAGAAGGTGGTCACGGTAAAACGCGCCCGTGAAATACTCAAGGCCGAGGAGGCTGAAAAACTTCTCGATAAGGACCGGGTAAGTGACGAAGCCCGGCAGCGGGTTGAGGAAACAGGGATCGTCTTTATCGACGAGATCGACAAGATCGCCGTCAAGGGCGATCGCGGGGGCGGCGGACCCGATGTGAGCCGCGAAGGCGTCCAGCGGGACATCCTCCCCATCGTGGAGGGGGCCACGGTCAACACCAAGTGGGGGCCGGTGAACACCGACCACATCCTCTTTGTTGCCGCCGGGGCCTTCAACGTCAGTAAGCCTTCGGACCTTATCCCGGAGCTTCAGGGCCGCTTCCCCCTGCGGGTGGAACTGGATTCCCTGGGCAAGGAGGATTTCCTCCGCATCCTCACCGAGCCCAAAAACGCCCTGACCAAACAGTACACGGGCCTCCTGTCCACCGAAAAAGTCGAAATTGAATTTACCCCCGACGCCATAGACCGGCTTGCGGCCCTGGCCGCCGAAGTCAATGCCCGGCTGGAAAACATCGGCGCCCGGCGGCTCCACACGATCATGGAGGCCCTGCTGGAGGAACTCTCCTTTGAGGCCCCGGATATCGCCCCGGCGAAGATCCCCATCACCGCCGATTACGTGAACGAGAAACTCAACGGCCTCGTGATGGATCAGGATTTGGGCCGTTATATCTTATAGGAAAGAAAAAATTTGCCGATGTTTATATCGGGAGGATGTAAATGAAAGTTGATAACAGTTTTGCAAAGACAGTGGATCTGCTTCACCGTGCTCTGGATGCCAACAGCATCCGCCGGGAAGTGATCGCCGACAATATTGCCAACGTCGATACTCGCGGTTTCAAACGCTCAACAGTAAACTTTGAAAGCGAGCTGAAACGGGCGCTGGACTCGGAAAAACAGAAGCCGGCCCTGGAGCTGACCCTGACCAATCCCAAGCATATACCAAGCCACCGGGAGCGGAATTATCAGGATGTGCAAGTCCGCCGGGTAAAGGATTATACCAGCGCCTATAACAGCAACGGGAATAACGTTGATCCCGAAAAGGAATTTATGTTGGCTCTGGAAAACCAGATGACCTATTCCCTGTTGGCCCAGGCCGCAACCTTTGAGTTCAGCCAGGTAAATCAGGTATTGAGGGGTTAGGGTGTCCCAAAGGGACACTGGTGTCCGTAGGACACCTTGGAGAAAGTAAACTTTCTCCATAGGAGGTAATTGTGGGAATTTTTAATTCGATAAATATAGCGGCCACCGGGATGAGCGCCCAAAGGCTCCGCAACGATGTGATCGCCAACAATATGGCCAACGTGTCCACCACCCGTACCCCCGAAGGGGGACCCTTCAGGAGGAGCCGGGTGATTATGCGGCCCGCAGCCGAAGGTCCTGTCTGGCGTTCACCCTTCCTGCCTGAGTCCATGGACTCAGGCATTGGCAAGGGAGTGCGGGTCCTGGAAGTGCAGAAGGACTATGCTACGGAAACCAGGTTTGTCCTGGATCCCACCCACCCGGATGCGATCAAGACCGGGCCCCGGCAGGGCTATGTTGAAATGCCCAACGTGGATATCGTAACTGAAATGACCGACATGATCGCCGCGTCCCGGTCCTACGAGGCCAACGCATCGATCATCGACGGCGCCAAGGCCATGTTCCAGCAGGCCCTGAATATCGGGAGCCGCTAGTTTCACTTTTATATTATTGGGAGGTAATATATGAACGTTCTTTCTGCAAATATGGTAAGCGGGGATAAGATTCCCCTCAATCTAACTAACTCAAAACATTTGTCGCCGAACAGCCAGTCCCTTAAGGAAAAAGCTGCTGCCGCCATCAATACTACCGGCGCCGGTACATTTGAGGATATCATGCTTCAGTCCCTGGACAAGGTTTCCGGGGATCAGCAGTTTGCCTCAAGCCTTGCGGAGCGGGCCATCACCGATCCCGATTCGGTTGATATTCACGATCTTACCATCTCACAGGCAAAGGCCAGCATGTCCCTGAATATTACCCGGAACATCCTGAGCCGCCTTGTGCAGGGCTGGAAAGATATAATAAACGTACGGTAATGAATTTTTTCCGGGAGGAATTAATCAAATAACGGGGAGTGGAGTTTTTCCCAAAGGGAAAAACTCCAAGGGATTTTGACAAAGTCAAAATCCCAGGGGAGGGGAATATATGGAGTGGTTAAAAAAGGTTATAGCCCAGATCACAGGACTCTGGGCCAAGTGGACCATGGTTCAGCGGATCATGCTGATTGGAATTGCCGTCATAGCAATCGGGGGCGTTGTAGCCCTCTTTTCGGTGTCTTCCGCGCCTACCATGGTGCCGGTTATCGATTCGCCCATACGGGACGAAGACGCGCGGGACCGGATCATTTCCCGGATAAACGAAGAGGGGGTGCGGACATCGGTTACCGCCGCAGGGGTGATTCAGGTAAACGATGAGGTAACTGCCAAGCGGATGAGGTCCATTCTGATCCGGGAAGATCTTATTCCCTCAGGGACAGACCCCTGGGCGATTTTCGACCGGGAACGGTGGACCATCACCGATTTTGAACGGAATGTAAACTTCCAGCGGTCCCAAACCCAGATGGTCACCGAGCATATAAAAGCCCTGGACGAAATCGACAACGCCAATGTTACCATCGTATTTCCCGAACGGGCACTGTTCCGTCCCGAACAGAATCCCGTAACCGCCAGCGTGATCATCTTTCCCAAACCGGGAAGCACTATCACGCAGGACCGCAAGAAGATCGAAGGTATACAGAAGATACTCAAGTTCGCTGTGCAGGGGCTCATCGACAGTAACATTGTTATTACCGGTCCTGACGGGCTTGTCCTCAACGACTTTGAAGGCATGGCGGCCTTTGACCGGCTCAGCCTTATTGAAAAGGAAAGTAAACAGGTCCAGGCAGAGGAAGCTGCGTTACGGGCAAAGGTTTTGGCCGCCCTGCAATCTACCTTTTCTGCCGACCGGGTGCGGGACCTCAATGTCAAAATCGATAAGGATATGAGTAAAAAGAATATTGAATCGGAAGAATTTTTGCCCATCATCCTTAAAGAACGGACCCCCGGCTTGGCCTATGATGATTCAGTAATGGTGGAATCCATTACCCATTCCCTGCAAAAGTCTACCACCAAATGGGAAGGTACCGGGTTGAATCCCGAAGGCCCCGCCGGTGTGGAAGGCCAGACCCCCCCGGCTTTTAAGGACATGTCTACCATGTTCGGCAGTATGACCCAGGAAACTTCCACTGATAATAAGGAGCTGAATAAAAAAACTACCCAGATTGAGCAGAGTCCAAAAATTGACCGGGTGACGGTTTCGGTAAACATCGACGGGAAGTGGAAATGGAAGTACGATGAAAAGGGAAAACCCGTGACCCTTCCCGACGGCACCATTGATCGTGAGTATATCCCAGTCCCCGCAGAAAATCTGCAGGCGGCCCAGCTTTTGGTACAGAACGCCGTGGGGTATGTTGCCGGGCGGGATGCGGTAACGGTACAGAATATCCCCTTTGACCGGACCAAAGAATTTTCCGAAGAGGACGCCGCTTACTTCAAGCAGCAGCAGACGACGACCACCGTATTGATATTCCTTGGGGGCTTAGTCTTACTGTTGGTAGGGTTCATCCTTTTCAGAACCATATCCCGGAACCTGGAACAGAAGCGGCGGGCGGCAGAGGACGAGCGGGTCAGGCGTGAGCAGGCAATTCGGGAAAGTACCATCGCAGAGGACGCTCAAGGGGTGGATGTTTCCCTGTCTGTGGAAGAGCGGACACGGATGGAACTTCAGGAAAATGCGGTCAATATGGCCAAGGAACATCCTGAGGATGTGGCTCAGCTTATCAGAACCTGGCTTTCGGAGGAATAGGAAATGGCAAAAGCAGGCGATCCCACAACCGCAAAGAAAAAGAGTGACAAGGATCTATCGGGCCGGGAAAAGGCCGCCGCATTCCTGGTCTCCATCGGATCGGAAGTTTCTTCGGAGATCTTCAAATACCTCCGGGAAGATGAAATTGAAACCCTCACCTTTGAAATTGCCCGGATGGAAACCATAGAGGCGGAGCAGCGGGATTCTGTCCTCCAGGAGTTCCAGGAACTGATGATGGCGAACCAGTTCATCACCTCAGGGGGTATTGATTACGCACGGGAGCTGCTGGAAAAATCTCTGGGAAGCCAGAAGGCCATAGATATCATCAACAGGATGACATCAAGTCTTCAGGTGCGGCCCTTTGATTTTATCCGCCGGACAGATCCGGGGCACCTTTTAAACTTTATTCAGCAGGAGCATCCCCAGACCATCGCGCTTATTCTGGCCTACCTTGAGCCGAATAAATCTTCGGTCATACTCAAGAGTCTTCCCCACGAGGTGCAGAGCGATGTGGCCCGCAGAATTGCTACCATGGATCGCACCAGCCCGGAGGTGCTCCGGGAAGTTGAACGGGTGCTGGAAAAGAAACTCTCCACCTTGTCCAGTGAAGACTATACCGCAGCCGGCGGTGTTGGAAGTATCGTTGAAATTCTCAACATGATTGACCGCTCATCGGAAAAAACGATCATTGAATCTTTGGAAGATGAGGACCCGGAACTTGCGGAGGAGATCAAGAAGCGGATGTTCGTGTTCGAAGATATTGTTATGATCGACGACAAGTCTATCCAGAAGATTATGCGGGAAGTGGATTCCTCGGAATTATCCAAGGCCCTCAAGTCGGTGGACACCGAAGTGCAGGACAAGATATACAGGAATATGTCCAAGCGTGCCGCAGCGATGCTCAAGGAAGATATGGAATTCATGGGCCCCGTCAGGTTAAAGGACGTTGAAGAAGCCCAGCAGAAAATCGTGGGGATTATCCGTAAACTTGAGGATAGCGGTGAAATCGTTGTCGCCCGCGGCGGCGAAGATGAAATGGTTGTCTAAAAAATCAAAGATTTTTTAGACAAAGAAACTTTAAAAGGAAACTGATAGTGGCGAAAGCGGTATTCAGGCCCGGTGAAATTACTTTAAACGGCACCAGGATTACATTGGAACCTCCCACCTTTTATCCCGAACTGGCGCACTTTGCCCAGGAGGAGGCGGTGGCGGAGGCGACTCCGGAGGTAGAAGAATATACCGGGCCCACCGCAGATGATTTACGGGAGGAAGCTGAAGCTTTTAAATTACAGTGGGAATCCGAGCGGGAAGAACTGATCAATTCCGCAAAGGCGGAGGCCGAAAACATTGTTAAGGAAGCCCGTGATGCCTCTGCCCTTGAGACAACGCAGAAAAGCGAAGAGGCCCAATCCCTCAAGCAGAATGTGGAAGCGGAAGCGGAAAAGATCATCACCGATGCAAAACAAAAAGCCGCCGAACTCGAAGAGGAGTCCCACACCGCATTTGAGGCTGAAAAGAAAGCGGCGGAAGAGCAGGGGAGGATCGCCGGAAGGGAAGAGGGTTTTGCCGAAGGCAAAGCCGAAGCGGATCGCCTTGTCGAACGGGTCCAGACCGTACTTGAACGGGCCCAAGGCCAGCGGGCACAGATCCTCGAAGAAACTGAACAGCAGATCGTAGATTTAGTATTACTGATGACCCGCAAGGTTGTCAAGATTATTTCCGAGACTCAAAAGGATGTGGTCCGCGCAAATGTAACGGCGGCGCTGCAGAAGGTAAAGGGCCGGGGCAATATCATTATCCGGGTGAACATGGCGGATGTGAAACTTACCACCGAGCATGTCAATAATTTTATCCAGAAAATAGAAGGGGTGCAGGGCATACAGGTGGCGGAAGATTCCACGGTTGATCCCGGCGGCTGCATCATCGAAACCGACTTCGGCGAAATTGACGCCCGCATCTCCAGCCAGCTTGCGGAAATAGAAACAAAGATTCTGGAATTATCCCCCATTAAGGCAAAGGCAAAACCCGTTAACGCCGCAGGCGTTAGCCCGTCTGCCGGCACTGAAGGAGTGTAATGATGAGCACCCTTTTCGAGCCGGGCGTGATCAATATAATCGATGACTTTGATTTAACCGATATCATTCGCAAATACACTGAAACCGCCGGGCGCATTGACCCCATAAAATGCGTGGGACATATCAGCAAGGTACAGGGACTTCTCATCGAAAGCCGCGGCCCCCAGGCCATCATCGGTGAGATATGCCGCATTGAAGCCCCCAAGGGCCGGGGGATCATTCAGGCGGAAGTGGTGGGCCTCCGGGACGAAACGGTCCAGCTCATGGCCTACGAAGAAACCGACGGCATCGAAGTGGGGAACCGGGTCATTGCCTCCGGGAGCCGCCTTGAAGTGGCGGTGTCTTCAAAACTCCTGGGCCGGGTTCTTGACGCCCAGGGAAGGCCCACAGACGGCAAGGGTGAAATCGAATCGGCGGTGATGTACCCCGCCATGGCGAATCCTCCGGACCCCTTACAGCGCCGACGGATAAAAGAACGGATTGTCACCGGGGTGCGGGCCATTGACGGCCTCCTTGCGGTGGGCCGGGGACAGCGGCTGGGTATCTTCGCCGGTTCCGGCGTGGGAAAGTCCACCCTGATGGGGATGATCGCCCGGAACACCAACGCCGATGTAAATGTGGTGGCCCTTGTCGGGGAACGGGGCCGGGAAGTAAACGACTTTATTGAAAAGGATCTGGGGCCTGAGGGCTTGGCCCGCTCTGTGCTGATAGTAACCCCTTCCAATTCGCCCCCCCTGGCCCGGCTTCGCGGCGCTTATGTGGCAACTGCCGTGGCGGAGTATTTCCGTGATCAGGGCCTTGATGTGATGCTCCTCTTTGATTCGGTCACCCGCTTCGCCCGTGCACAGCGGGAAATAGGACTGGCCACCGGGGAACCCCCGGCAACCCGGGGCTATACCCCCAGTATGTTTGACTCCATGCCGAAACTGCTGGAACGCTGCGGCACCTCCGATAAGGGAACCATCACCGGCTTCTACACGATCCTCGTGGACGGCGACGACATGGACGAGCCCGTGGCGGATACGGTCCGGGGAATTCTTGACGGCCACATCGTCCTTTCCCGGCGTCTTGCCCAGGCCTATCACTATCCTGCTATTGATGTTTTGCAGAGCATCTCCCGGCTTGCCCCGGTTGTTTCCGGCAAGGCAAGTGGTCAGGCTGCGGGGTATATCCGCCGGAACATGGCGGTCTATGGGGAGACCGAGGACCTTATCAATGTGGGGGCCTATCACGCCGGTTCAAACCCCGCTGTGGACGAGGCTATCGAAAAACATGCGGCGATAGAAAATTTTCTTATCCAGGAAGTGGATGAAAAAACCTCCCTCGCAGAAACGCTAAAGGTGATGAGCGGCATCAGCGGCGTAAAGATACCCACCGAAGAAATAGCCGACAGTAATGCTGTTGACGGTAATACTGCGGATGAAGTTTCCGCACCGCCTGTCCCCTGATGAAGCGTTTCAGATTTTCCATGGAAAAGGTTCTCGATTTACGGAAGCACCGGGAACAGGAAGCCGAAATTGAGCTTGGCAGGGCAATCGGTGAACTTACGGAAATTGAAAACAGGATCAAGGCCCTCGCTATTGAAAAGACAAAGGCCGCAAAGGAACGTTTTTCCACCAACAACACCACAATAGAAATTCAAAGTTACGATATGTATATTATCCGCCTCGATCAGACAAAAGACCGCCTGCTGGAAGAGGCCGCAAAGGCGGAACTCAAGGTCGAAGCCGCCCGGAAGGTCTACCTTGAAGCTTCCCGTGACCGGAAGGTTTTCGACAAGCTTAGGGAAAAACGGGAAGGGGAGTACCGCAAGGAAATGCTCGCCGAAGAGGCAAAGGTTCTGGATGATATTTCAGGGGGTGTGCGGGCGCGGGAGATGGTAAGCGGTTAGATAAGCTGCCCCAAAGTGAAGCCCCAGGGTGCCTCCTGTAAAACCGTAAATCCCATTTTATGATAAAAGGCGACAGCCCCCTGGTTTCCGGCGCCGACCCCAAGGTGGACGCCCGGAATCCCCCGCCGACCCAGTTCCGCAAAAAGTGCCTTCATCAGCTCACGCCCAAAGCCCTGGCCCTGCATGGCGGGGAGCAGGTCGATGTGAAGGTGTGCCGGGTGATCAACAATCCAGGGCGTAAGCTGCGGGTCAGGCAGTATGGCGACCGTATGCAGATGGTTCAGTATTGCTTCTTCATTTTTCGATTTTACGATTTCCTTTGGAAACGGTTTGGGATAGCGGAGACGCAGCGGCGGAAGCCAAAGGCGCTCCATCCAGCAACGAAACTCCGTGGTGTCCGCGGCCGCAATGATATAGCCCTGGGGGCGATACTCCGCCTCCAGGACAAAACAAAGGCCCCTGTCATGGAACAGATAGGGAGCAGCATAGTACTGTCCCAAAAGATACGGGTCATGGAACAGATCCGTTGCATCCTTGCCGCTATCCCCTGTTTTAAGACATATCTCGTAGAGATAGGGAAGATCCGATTCTACCGCATTTCTGACAATCGCCATGGTTTACTCCTTTACCTTTCCCCGCTGATCAAATACGCATGCCGTCCCGTCTTGTACAAATTCTCCCCCCTGCTGTCGATGACCACCGTTACCGGGAAATCCTTGATGGTGAGTTTTCGGATCGCCTCGGCGCCGAGTTCAGGAAAGGCGATTACCTCCGCGCTTTTGATGCACTCCGCCAGTAAGGCCCCGGCGCCGCCGATGGCGCCAAAGTAGACGGCTCCTGCCCACTTCATCGCCCGGATCACTTCGTCGGAACGCTGGCCCTTGCCGATCATGCCCCGGAGTCCCAGCATGAGGAGCCGGGGGGCCCAGGCGTCCATGCGGTAACTGGTGGTGGGTCCCGCAGAGCCGATCACCTGGCCCGGAGCCGCCGGGGTGGGGCCCACGTAATAGATACATGAATCCTCAAGGGGAAAGGGGAGGGGCTTTTTCGCGTCCAGGAGTTCATCCAGTTTTTTGTGGGCGGCGTCACGGGCGGTGTAGACAGTGCCGCTGAGGTACACCATGTCCCCCGGAAGGAGGGGCGCGTTTTTTTCCCGTGTCAGGGGCAGTTCGATGTGGTATTCCATTTCAGATCACCTCCCCGGCGTGACGTGTTACATGGCAGTTGATGTTTACCGCGCAGGGCAATCCCGCGATATGGGTGGGCATGGTTTCCACCGCCACCGATAGCGCCGTGGTAGCGCCGCCGAAACCCTGGGGGCCTATCCCCAGGGCGTTTATTTTTTCAAGCAGGGTTGATTCAAGATCGGCGTAGTATTTGTCGGGGTTGGCGTTTCCCAGAGGCCGGAGCAGGGCCTTCTTTGCAAGGAGGGCGCTTTTGTCAAAGCTGCCGCCGATACCGACCCCAACTACGATAGGAGGACAGGGATTAGGCCCTGCGGCCTCTACCGTATCAATAACAAAATCGATCACCCCGTTGACGCCGTCCGAAGGGCGGAGCATTTTTGTTTTGCTCATGTTTTCGCTGCCGAAGCCCTTGGGGGCAACCGTAACAGTGATCCTGTCGCCGGGAACAAAATCAATGTAGATCATGGCGGGGGTGTTGTCCCCGGTATTTTTCCGGTTCAGCGGGTCCGCCACTACCGATGCCCGCAGGTATCCTTCGCGGTAACCCTGCCGCACCCCTTCGTGAACCGCTTCGTTCACATCACCCTGGATGTACACCCCGGTCCCGATTTCCAGAAACACGCAGGCCATCCCCGTATCCTGACAGATGGGGACCAGCCGCTTTTCCGCCAGCTCAAAGTTGCTGATGATCTTGTCCAGCGTGTCCTGCGCCGTAGGCCAGGTTTCATTTCGGCGGCATTCCCTGATACGCTCCCGCACATCAAGAGGCAAATTTCTGTTTGCATCGATACAAAGTTTTTTTACCGTGTCGGTGATCAACGCCGCCTCAACAATCCTCATAGGCCCCCCTCATTAATGATACTATCCTATTTTATTCAGATCACTTATCTTCTCGGAACCCTGATCCCCCACAACGCCAACCAGAAGGCTACGTTCGGTAATGGGCTCGGTAAGAAATTCTTTGTTCAGGGTAAACTTTTTTATTTCAGCGGTGCTACGGACATGCATCCGGGGGCCGTGACAGAGCCAGGACTCTTCGCCGATGCGGATATGGGTGTCATCCTGAAAGGAGATGGGAATATCCCTGGCGATCAATGCGTTTACTTCCTGTTCAATTTCGTCAAGGCTCATTTTTAATTCCGGCCGTTTTGCAAAACTGAAGATAAAGCCGTGGCGGACATCGGAGTGGATAAAGGTTTCGGTCATGCCCTGTTTACGCATCACGTATTCGCAGAGGTCCTCCGCGGAATGGGTCATGCGGCGGAAGGGCAGGGACTTGAAAACAATGTCGGCGATGTCCTGGGGCTCAGGGCCGAATAGGGTGGGCCGGGTGATGATCACCTCCTCGCCAATGCCGATGAGGAGGTGGGCGTTGCGGTTCAGATAGTGGTAGATCAAATCGAAGTGTTCCACGATGACCCGCTTGCCCAAATTGACGGCATCCAGGATCGCCTCCGCCAGTACGTGCATCTGGGTGAAGGCCGCCTCAAACTGGATGTCAAGGTGATAGGTATGCTGGCTGTAAAAGCCCGTGGTTTCTTCCCTTACATCAAGCAGGGGCAGGGGGCGTATGTTCACCCCGTCATCATCGTTCACCAGTTCAAGGCCGGGGAACATGCCCTTGATCAGCATGCTCTTGCCGGACCCGGCTTTTCCCACCAGTCCGATAAGTTTGTCGAAGGGGCTCAGGTACTGCTGGGCAACCTGCATACCCAAGTCCGCCATCCGTTCAAACCCCCGTGGGGCAAAGAAAACAGTGTAGAGGTGGCTTTTCTGCATCCGATCCGAATAGGGCATGGGCGCTCCTGTGTAAAGCCCCGCCTTTTACAGCGGGGCCTTATTTTATTATAAATCAAATTCTAAATTGAGAAAGGGTGCGTGCTGCTGCGCGCCGTACACATCGGTCTCGCCGGGGTCCCCGGAACAAAGGGGCCGTTTGATGGTCACCTTGATGGCATTTGCCGGATCAAAGTGAATGATGTTGACAATGTCCGCAGGTTTTATTTTGTAGAGGGCGCAGACGATGTCTTCGTTGATCACCTTTGCGGCGCAGACTTTTTTGTACCACTCCGCGTTGGAGAACATCAGGTCCACGGTGAGTTCGTAGGGGCCGGAATTTTTGCTGCGGATGATTTGGGTTATATCGACAAGTTTTGTTTTCACTTTTCACTCCTTACAGATTGAAGTATTCGATGGGGAAAAGCGCCGCCGGGTCCGGTGTGCGGAGCAGATGGTAGACGCTGAACACATAGACTTCCCCGGCGTGGAAATCGCTGGGGGAGTAGGGGAAGGCCAGGTTCCCCGCAGTGGAGCGCCGTCCCTCGTAGCCGTAGTGGAGCATGGTGGACCGGGCAAAGGCGCAGATCGTATCCGCCTGCTCCTGGCTTGCCGCAATGGCTTCGATGATGATCCCAAGCTCGTGAGCTCTGGAAGTGTCCGGGGTTGGTTCCAGGTCGCCCATGACCCCGTCCCGGCCGTAGATGTTAAAGCGCAGGTGGTAGTTTTCCAGTTTTCCCCGGAAGTTGTCCGCCACCCGTTCCTTAACCCCTTTTATAATGGAATCGATTTTGGAGATCATGATCGGGTCCCGGCTTCCGGCGATAGAAACAGTGCGGAAACCGATGGGTTTCGCCCCCTCAAGTTTTACCGTGGCATGTTCTTCCGGTACATAAACGGTTCCCGATACTTTGACGATGCTGTCGGTCTCCTGCTCGAATTTGGTGTTGTGGAGATCGAGGTGTCCGCCGGGACCGGGGAGGATGTAGGGGTTTGTTTTTTCGTAGAGGGTGTGGGCCGCCACCGAAAGGGTGGTGCATTTGCGGATAGGATTTAAGGGTTCCACCCGGAAGTAATCATCCCCGATGTAGCCGAACATGCAGTCGGAGCCGCTGCCCGGTGTGGCGCAGATGGAGGCGCATTCCAGAATTTTCCCCAGGTGAAGGGAGAGCGCCCGGTCATACCCCATCTTGATGGGCAGCGCCGCAAAGCAGACCGGGTCGTAGGTGCGGCCCGCCAGGATCACATCGGGCTTTTCGTCCAGGGCCTTGATGAAGGGCTCGTTCCCCATCTGGGCCACGATGTGGGTGGTGGCGTCAATATCCGCTTCGGTCAGGGCCGGGGCCGGTTCCAGGGGGCTGATGTGTCCCGCCTTGAATTCTTCCTTGATGAAGCCCTTGTCCAGTTCCGCGTGGATCACCGCCATCTTGAAATGGAGTTTGTTTTCCTCCGCTATTTCCTCGATGATTTTTTTACACCATGCCAGATGGGGCTCCGCGCCGGAACCCCCCGCGGTGCCGATCACCACGGGGATCTTATTGGGGATCCCCGCCTTGAGCATGATCTCAAGGTCCCGTTTTACCGCCCCCCGGTCGGTAAAGGAAATGCCCGCCCCCACGTAGTAGGGACCGGGATCGGTGGAGCCGGCGTCCACCGCGATAAGGTGGGGCTTTCTTTTCATCCCCTCTTCAAATGACGCGGCGGGGAAACCGTATCCCAAAATCGCCGTGGTGGAAAGGATGCGGAATTCTTCTTTCTGTGCCATATCGTTACTCCTTGTAATTTCCTATTTGAACGGGTAGCCCGCGTTTACCAGGGCGATGATCCGCCGCATCTCGTTGTAGACGATCATGTAGCCCTCATCCACACCCATGCCGGGCTTTGCCAGGATCTGAACCGGCCGGGACGCCATGGCCAGGTGTACGCAGACCTGGGCGGAACGGTCGGTCTCGTTACAGGTGCCCCCCTGGTATGCGCCGATCCCCTTTTCCTTGCAGTAGGTCACCGCCTCCACGATGTTGCCGATCCCCCCCAAGTCCGGGGTTTTGATCTGCACCATGTGGCCCGCCCGGTTGTCGGCGAAGTAGCGGATATCCTCCAGGGTATTGCACCATTCGTCGGCCACTATCTCCACGGGAATCCCCCGATCATCCACCGCGCGGGTTAATCCCGCCAAAGCCTGCATCTGTTTTTCCCGGTCCTCCACATCCATGGGTCCTTCGATCCGCAGTTTGAAGGGACTCGCAGCTTTACTGAGATCCGCCAGATAGTCCGCCATCTTCTGGTAGTTGTTGTTACCGAACACCTGGCCTATGGTACCGTACACATCCAGGTGCAGCGCCGGCGCATAGTTACTGTCAAGCCGCAGCTTCTGAATCCGGTCCCGCAGCCACCCCACATATTCCCTGAGGAGTTCCCCCTGTTCCCCCAGCTTGGTCTTAACATTGTTGATAAGCCCGTGGGGAAGCACCTGCGCGCCCTTCATGATCATCTTGTCAACATTGTCGTACCGGTTGTCCCCGCTCTGGGTAAAGATCGGTATCGGCTCAGGGATTACCCTGAGGCCATATTCGGCGGCAACGGTCTGGCACATGAGCCGCCCTTTCGCCTTCGCCGCCGCGTCAAGCAGAGCCTGGGACACCCCGTAGCGGATCGCCGTATGGAGCCGCTTGCCCTCAACTTTCAATTCCTCAAGCTCCTGCGCCAGGACACGGAAATTATCCGCGTCCTTTCCCATGAGCCAGGGGAAAATATTTTTTTCGATGACCGGAATAAAATCCTTTGCGAGGAAGAGCGGGTCCCGACCGCCCGCGCCGGAGTACTGCACCGCCGCACAGTCCCCCCAGGCCGTCTGCCCGTCTTCCAAAATCAGTATTACCGGGATCGCCTCCCCCGCCTGCCGCACCGCCTTAAAGCCGGCAGTCACCGGTGCGCCGGTATAACTTGCCCCATCGGCCTGTGCGCCTTTTTTAATGGCCCGCTGATCATCAAAGAAAAACCCCGTGCGCCCCGCCGCGCAAACCGCCTTTACAATCTTCATAACATTCCTCCAAATTACTTGAGCTGGTTCCAAACTAGAAATTAATTAACCACGAACAACACGAACCACACCAAAAAGATCATTTAGTTCGTGTTCGAACCGAAGGTTCGCTTCGTGTGGTTCGTGGTTAAATTCTTAATTTTGGAACCGCCTCATTTATTTTCAAAAAATTAATTCGGCCTCCCCACCAGCCGTCCCTTGCTG
This sequence comes from Spirochaetia bacterium, assembly GCA_025997555.1. Lineage (GTDB taxonomy): Bacteria > Spirochaetota > Spirochaetia > Treponematales > Breznakiellaceae > BNUT01. The sequence continues at coordinate 524 of BNUT01000015.1, read as the reverse complement.
ATGGCGTACACATCGTCGATCACCATCTGGAATGAGGGCTCCCGTTTTTCGTATTTGGCCCGGGCCGCCATTTTCTGTTTGTGGAATTCCTTCAGTTCCGGCGTCAGGGGGAGTGCGCCGGGATCGAAGAAGCGGATGGCCCCTTCGTTGTCACGGGCAGGCAGTACCTTGCCGGCGTTGAAGCGGCTGGGGGCAAAGGGTACGTCCAGCACCCCGGCCTGGAAGGCGCGGACCGCGCCTTTCGCGATATCCCCTTCTCCCAGTTCATAGACCTTGTCCAGGATGCACCGGGTCTCCGAGGCGATGATCACCTTTTCATCCATCAGGGAATTGGTGTCCACGGTCTGTTCCCCCAGCATGGTGATGATCTGCTTGGTACAGCGCAGCCCCTGGGCGTTGGCCTCCATGGTGGGAATCCCCAGAGCCTCGTGGGGGGTCTTGACGATGACCTTGGTGGCGTGTGCCAGGGCGGCAACGGTGCTGCCCCAGGAGATAACCGCGAATGCCTTGGCCTCGTCCTGGGG
>BNUT01000014.1 GCA_025997555.1 Spirochaetia bacterium | reverse complement strand
CACTTACATTTTAATGAAAAAAACTGTCCTGTTCGCAAGTATGATAATTTTCAGGACTTGTATTACGACCCTTTTTACCAATTAATGCGGCAAACATTACTCGGCTGGAAAATGGTAGAAAACAATGACTTTGACAGTGATGAGTTCATTCATTTACACATTATACCAAAAGGAAATACCAATATACAAGAAATAACATCTGCAAACTTAAAATCAAATGGTAAAGATATGTCGGAAGTATGGAAAAGCCTGTTAAAAGAACCTTCTCGGTATAAAGTCATTTCTCAAGAAGAGCTATTACTCCCTCTAAAAGACAAATCGGATCTAACACACTTTTTTGATTATTTAAAAGCAAGATATTCTGAAAAATATTAACACATAACGTAAGGATAAAACATGGTTAAATTTAAAATGATTCGATACAATAATAAAGAATATCCGCCTAATATACCTTGTAACATAAACGAGGTTGCCGGTAATTTTGATAAACCGGAAATGACGCAAAATGGCAGATATTCTCTACATACAGAGTATTCTTTTGGAAAAAGAAAATTTGATAGCACTTTTCTGAATGAACTAAACGAAATAAAATCTGCTAATAAAAATGGTATACCACAATTATGGAAAAGTAAGGCATGGGCTAAAGAGTTTGTTATGTTTATAGAGCGATTTTTAGAAAACAGCGTTGCGCCGGAAATTATAGAGATACATCCTCCTTTTATTGATTATTGTAAAACCATAAATGATTTTCTTGAAATTTACGGCGAATTCGAAAAATTAATTTTAGAAAAATATGCCGATGTGAATCTATTTATCGAAAACAGATGCGGAACAAATTACGGTAAGAAATTTCTTATATCAAATTCTGATGATGTTGTAAATTTATGTGAACAATTATCGAAGAAAAATTATAGGTTGCAAATGGTATTAGATTATCCACAGCTATTTAGCGGCGAAAGTCTAAGTTCAGATAAACTTGACAAAAATAATATTACAGAAATTATGATAAAAGTTAAATCTTGTAAAAAATATTTTGGCGGTATACATTTATGGGGTAAAAAGAAAACTAATGAAAGATGGTGTGCACATAATGGCGATCTTAATACATTATTTAACATGGATAATGAGAGAAAGGAACTATTTTTAAAATTATTGTATGAAACATTTGATGATGATATTTCAAGATACATGGTACTAGAAGTTAATAGCGATACAAGCGATTTAAAGAGTATTGCAGGGGATTTAGAAACGCATGAATTTAAATTTATATAAAACGGTGAATGTATCATCGGTAATAGTGAAGTCCCTCCGCGCGTCCGTGTGCGGAGGCTTCGTAGCAGTTCTTTTTCTTGCTATGTTCTTTCTTGGAATCGGAGGTAAGGTTTGAAGTCGCAAAAACAACACATAACATACGGTTTCTGCTTCGCCAGATTATTGAGGAATATAACATGATTATTAGGACCAATAGATATAATAATATTTTTTGTAAATGGAGAAAGGATTGGAGATAAAATATTTGGAACAAAAGTTATAGAAATAAATGGGAGTAAATAATGTAATAGAATAATGGGGTACGGGCGTACTGCACATAACATACGCTATGCGAAACTTCGCTTCAATTAAACTGTGCGGCCAAGAACCCGCTTACGCGAGGGAGGCCGCACTTATAAGGAGTTACTTATGGATATCTCGTTGCAGTTGTACTCAATTAAGGAAGAGGCTAAGGAAAATTTTCCCCATGCCTTGGAGCTGACCGCCAAGGCGGGGTATCAGGGGGTGGAGTTTGCGGGGTACTTTGGGAACACCGCTACCCAAATGAAGGAGCTCCTCAAAAAGTATAACCTCAAGGCGGTAAGCATCCACCTGGGGATTCCCCGGCTCAAGGAGGCCCTGGACGAGGAAATCGAATATGCCAAACAGGTCGGCTACAAGCTTTTGGTCTGCCCCTTCCTCAAGGGCGATACCAAAGAGGCCTATATCGAAGGGGCCCAATTCCTGGAGCAATGCGCCCAAAAGGCCGCCAAAGCGGGGATTACCTTTGGCTACCACAACCACGCCCACGAGTTCGTCAAATATGACGGCAAGTACGCCCAGGACATCATCCTGGAAAACGCCCCTTCCCTCAAATTTGAGCCGGACCTGTTCTGGGTCGCCGTGGGCGGCGCGGACCCGGCGGCGTATATCAAGCCCCTGGAAAAAGCGGGCCGCATCTGCGCCATCCACGCCAAGGAACTTGCAAAACAGGGTGAAGAGAATGTCTACGTCGGCCAGGGAAAGATCGACTTCAAAACCATCGCCGAAATCTGCCCCCCCTCAAAGTACCCCTGGATCATTGAGCAGGAAGAATTTTCAAGCGATCACTACGATGGCATTTCCAAAAGCTACACGGGATTAAAGAAAGTGTTTGATTCGTTATAAAAAAATATCCCGGCCCTTTCGGATCTGTTTCAGGGGCCGGGATATTATACTTGGGCTTTGGTGAGGATTTCAGGATTGTTGGCGGCATAATCTAGCACATCGGCCATTATAGATGTATAGCCTTTCCCCAGGGCCTTGTATTTTTCCAACACATTGGGCTTGATCCGGATAGCGATAACCGGGGATGGGTTCTGCCTGTTCCGCCGGCGCGCCACGGCCAGTGCGGCGAATTCCTGGAGGGCTTCCGGGGTAGACGCAGGGCAGTCTTCCGTATAGTGTATCGGTTTTTTTGCGATTGCTTTGAGCTGCTTTAACTGTTCTTTAGTTGGCTTTTGCCCAACCCTTACCGTCGATGTTATAATACCCATGATAACTTCTCCTTTCGGCCTTTTCGGCCAGCCGTGCGGATATAATCCGTTTGTTTTCTCCGCGCTCTGTATAAACCGTAAACATCACTTTTCCGTACATCCCTATTGCTTGCCAACGTTCTTCGCCGGAGGTATTCCCCTCGCTTCGGTCAAGCCGCTCCAGCCTTTCCGGGTCGGCAAAAACATATTGGGCAAGTTCAAAGCCCAACCCTTCATGATCGCGCTTGTTTTGCTCATTTTTGTCTTCGTCCCATTCGATGCCGACCAACTGCATATATTTAACGTAATACGTTATTGCAGGATTGTCAAGTGCAAAAATATATACATTACGTGACACAAAGGGTAAACGCTTTTACCGCCCGCCGTGTTGATTCAAATGCTAAATCATTTAAATTGATATCGGTGGGTTTAACAAATTTGACGCCGGCAATTTCCGCTGCTTCAAGCTTCAGGTCCGCTTCACTCAGGTCCGGGGCATCTATCGTAAAAAATAAATCGCAGGTGTTGTAGACAATGTTCTTATAGGGGTAGATGTTAGGGAATGAGGCGAAAAGCTTGAAGGCCGCATCCGGCCCCCCGCCTACAGGCGGGACCCACCCGATCTCTTCCCGCAGTTCACGGCGGAGTCCCTCGAAGGCACCCTCGCCGGGGTCCACGAAGCCGCCGGGAAGGTCCAGCTTACCCTTTGCCGGTTCCCTGCCCCGGATCAGGAGCATGATTCCCTGCCGGGTGCTGATCACGCAGCCTGTGGCGGCGGCGGTGTTGTGGTAATACACAAAACCGCAGTCGGGGCAGCTCCATTTATGGCTGTTATCAAAGGTGATCTTTTTCGATCCGCATGAGGGGCAGTAGTTAAACATAAACATCAGGTTACCATCATGGTTGAACAAAAACAAGGGCCGTTATATAATGAACGCATCATGGTTACAGAATGTTCATTACAGGTCCGCACTTATGAGTGCGACAGCTACGGGCATGTGAATAACGCCAACTATCTTAACTATCTGGAATTTGCCCGCTACGAATTCCTCAAGGATATTCACTTTGACTACCCTACCGCAATCAAGGCAGGGTTCGGAGTGTACGTTGCCCGGATAGAAATTGACTACAAAAAATCCGCCCTCCCCGATGACGTGCTGCTGATTAAATCATGGCCCATAAAAAAGGGCGCGGTGAGCGGCGTCATCGCGCAGGAAATCCGGCGGGGTGAGGATCTGCTTATCGAAGCGAAGGTGACTTGGGCCTTTGTGGACAGCCGGGGCATGCCCGCGCGGATTCCCAAAGAGTGGGATGTACCGGGCTTAAGGCCCTAAAGCAGTATAAATGCGGTAATGATTGTTCAGATTGCGTATATCACGTACCGCATTTTTTGGTAATAATGTCAGAGGATGATAGTTAAGTCCCATAATATCACAAACACGATATATAAACTTGACACAATCACTTATTGAAACAATAAAGGGCGGGGGATTATTTTCCCATTCGTTTATCAGTTCTACTATTTTGTTCTTTGTGTCTTCATCAACCAGAAAGTCTGTGTAATCCTGAGTTATGGGATATTCTCTGCTGTATTTTAATACACCCTTTTTTGTTGCAAATCTCTGCGGTTTGCTTGGATAAAATCCGTATACACCATCACGATCAATAGAAACAGAAGCATGCCCGGCGATGGATTTTTTTCCTTCAACCGGGGTTCCCGGACCGTATGCAAAAAAAGATATTTTATAGTACTGCCCTGAATATTCAGAATAGTTATTGCCCCGCACCAATAATGGTGTGGTCGTGCAGCCCATACATAAACATAAACAACTAAAAATGAGAATTATTTTCCGCACAGCTATAATTCCTGATTTAACCGGATTACCCTGCCGGTGGCGAAAATTTCTTTGTTAGGCCATTTAACCACCATGCCGGTCGTCCAGATAATGTCCCGGATATCAACATCGCCGGGAAACTTTTTTTCCGCTTCATCCAGCAGTTTAATGTAGGCCTGGGTGTTAATGGCGTCTTTTGTGAACCAGGTGTCAGGGGCCACAAAACTAACATGTACATTCCCGATTACCGCATCCGTTGACAGGGAAGGCATAAATTGCCCTATGGATGCACAGGAAATCATTAACATAATTACTACCATTACGAAAAAAATAATAAATATTCTTTTCATTTGATACCCCCCCATTCACACGACACTGGTCTTCAAGCTCCTTTCTTTTTCAAAACGTTTAACCGCAAGTTCAATCAATTTGCTGATAAGTTCCGTGTAGGAGATACCGCTTGCTTCCCACAGTTTTGGGTACATGCTGATCTTGGTGAAGCCCGGCATGGTGTTAATTTCGTTCACAATGATTCTGTTACCGGTCCCTTCTTCTTTTAAGAAAAAGTCCACGCGGGAAAGACCCTCACAGGAAAGTGTCTGAAAAGTTTTTATTGCCAATGCCTGTATCTGCGTTTTGATATCATCGGGAATCTTGGCGGGGATTTGCAGAACCGCGCCGTGCTCGTCAAGGTACTTGGCATCGTAGGAATAAAATTCGTGGGTGGAGATAACTTCGCCGGGGACGGAAGCGGCGGGTTCCTCGTTGCCCAGGACGGCGCATTCCAGTTCCCGGCCGGGGATAAATTCTTCCAGGATGATTTTTGTGTCGTACTGAAAGGCCGCTTCCACCGCAGCGGAATATTCAGTATCACTGTGGACCTTGTACACTCCCACGGAGGAACCCATGTTGGCGGGCTTGATAAAGATCGGGTCCCCCAAGACTTTTACTGCATCCGCAAAGGAGGGGACCTTTTCATGGGACTTGAGTGCGATAAATTTGCCGATAGGAATTCCTGCGTCCCGGAGGAGCCGCTTCATCACATCCTTGTCCATCCCCGCTGCGGAACCGAGAACACCGGCCCCCACAAAGGGAATGTCCGCAAGTTTGAGGAGGCCCTGCACGGTGCCATCCTCCCCAAAGGGACCGTGTAAAATGGGGAACACCACATCCACCGCCCCGGCGTCTTTCAGGGTAGTCAAATTTGAAATGGCCCCGCCGCTCCGGGGAACCAATGCCACGGCGTCACCGCTCTGGTTCAGCCGGATGTTTTTGGGATCATCGGCGTTGAGCAAAAAATGGGAACCCTCGTTGAGGAGCCAGCGGCCGGTTTTGTCGATGCCGATCAGAATGGGGTTGTACTTGTCCCGGTCAATGGCATCGTACACATTTTTTGCAGACTGAAGGGAAACTTCATGCTCCGCCGATTTGCCGCCAAAAAGAATACCTACATTAATTTTTTTCGACATGATAAGTTAATACCTCCGAATAAAACCTGATAATTATTCAGTACAGGCCTTGATGACCGCGTCGGCCAACAGCTCATAACCTTCAGCGGTATAATGGGTCCAATCGGCATAAAGGGTAAGGGGTAAGCCTTTCACCACATGGTACAGATCATTAACCTTTGCCCCCAGTTCCTTCATCACATCTGAGGCAATAGCGTTATATCTTTCAATGTCATCATTAGTCCTGGTGAAATTTGGGTCAGTGTTTTGCTCTTCTATCACCGGTGTGGTCAAGGCAAATATGACCCTGGCTTTCGGGAATAAAATTCCGATTCTTTTATGTATCCTTCTGAGCATTGAAGCGTAGAAATCGGGCGGCGTAAGACATTCATCCCCATACTGATGCAGCACATCCCAGAGGCCGTTATTCCAGTGTACTACCTCTATTTCATCTTCGTGACCGGCCGCCTTTGCCCATTCGTTGAGATGCTTGAGGGTGTATTGGGCAAACTGACCATTCTCGGCAGAAGAAAACACCTCTGCCCGGCCGGCGAGTTTCTGTCTTACCGGAAGATCATAACCCCTGCGTATTGAATCTCCTGCAAGAAAAATCTTTTTCATTCTAAATCCTCCTTTATCTTAATTATTACTAATGTACATCGCGCCCTAATGGGCGCGCCGCTTCCAACGGATGTAAACTTGTCGTCCGGTGCCGTTTTCCTGGGGGCGTTCCTCGGTTTCAAACTGGGGGACCGCACGGAAAAGATCGCCCAGTTTTTTAAAGCCGTAGTTCCGGGGGTCGAACTCGCTGGAACGGTTGGTGATCTTCTGGCCGACGCCGCCCAGGTAGGCCCAGCCTGATTCGTCCGCAAGATCGTCCACAGCGTCCCGGAGGAGCTTGAGGAGTTTCCGGTCCACCTTGAATTCCTTGCGGGGCCGGGAGGCGGGGCGGGCATCGTCTTCGTCGGCTTCTTCGTTCTGCACATCCCGCAGTATTTCTGTGTAAATAAATTTATCGCAGACGGCAACAAAGGCACGGGGAGTTTTCTTTTCCCCAAAACCATAGACCGTATGCCCGGCTTCCCGCAACCGGGCGGCAAGGCGGGTAAAATCGGAATCGCTTGAAACGATGCAGAAGCCGTCCAGCTTCTGACTGTAAAGCAGATCCATGGCGTCGATGATCATGGCGCTGTCGGTGGCGTTCTTGCCCTGGGTGTAGGCAAACTGTTGAATCGGCTGGATGGCGTATTCCAGGAGCCGCTCCTTCCACTGGCGGAGGTTGGTGCTGGTCCAGTCCCCGTAGATCCGTTTGACGCTGGCAACGCCGTATTTGGCAACCTCGTCCAGAAGTCCTTCGATAATGGCGGGCTGGGTATTGTCTGCATCGATAAGGACGGCAAGTTTAGCCTGGTTGGCTTCAGCCGTCTGTGTTGAAAATGGCAATAGGGGCATATTATTCTCCAAAAATTGATTTTTTGATCCGCCTTAAAAGGCTAATCTTGCCCAGGGGCAGTCTGAGAGGTTCCCTGGGACTTGTGTGGTCCTGATCCGCCGCTTCCACAGGATTGATAACGAGGACACTTTCACCTTCGCTTTTTTCCAGGGCCAGAGGGATACCGAAAGTCTGTTGCATACCATCAACAGTGGGCCACTTCACCTCCACAAGTGACTTTGAGGCGATGGCCTGTTTGGCGATCGAGGCCTTCCCCACATAGTCGAGGCCGCGGGCCTCCAGTTTTTCGTACCGTAGGGAAGCCCCGGAGAGTTGGGACTCGCTGAGTACCAGACGCCGTTCTATCCGGGCAGCAAGCTCGTCCCGCTCTGGCCTGGGGAGCTTCATCCTGTCAAGGGCCAAACGAAACTGTTCCTTGAGGGAGTCCCGTTTTGCGTTTATGGCCGGGTCAGGCGCATCCCGCCGGGACGAGGGCGGTGGAAACTGAACTTGCCCAAGGCCGTGGCGGTAATACCGGGAAAAGGAAGCGGGGCTGGGGTAAGCGGAATGCCGATCGGCGGCAGCATCCTCTCTGCGGGGCTGCTGCTTATACTGGGCAAAAATGTCCACCCCGGCCTTCCGCAGGGCTTCCTCAGCTTCCCTTGTTTCGGGCGCCGAAAGGAGGTATATCCCTGGGGCAATGGTTCTGGTTATCAGGGAAGCGATGGGCTCCGCTTCTGCAAGGTAACGGCGATCCGCAGAAAGTGAAAGCACGATCCCCTCGTAGAGGGACACCTCTGCGTAACGCTGCGCCCAGTCCTTCAGGGTCCAGATCAGTAATTCCGAAACCCGGTTCCCTGAAAGGCGATTGAGAAGATCCTCCATGACCGTTGCAGAGAAGCCCCGGTCAAAACCCCGGATCGCCGACTCCCGTGTTATTTCAAAACGGACCGCCGCGCCGGTTTCCCGGACAACAGAAAAGGATCCCAGGACCAGGGTATCAGCAAAACTGATGCCGGGGTAGATGATGCAGGAAAAGGGGGTATCCATGGCCAGCGCCGGTGTAGAGGCCACAGTATTACTATTTTCAGCATTGCCTACAGTCCGGTATCCTGCGGGAGATATCCGCAGAAGTCCTGTCTTTTCCAGCCCTTCAAGGAGCTGATAAAAGTGAACCCGGTTTGTTGCAGATGTATCGCCGTCCGCACCCCGTTCCAGAATGCCCCAGTACCGGCTGAGGGTTTGCGCAGGGTAAGCCCTTCCCGGATCGATCAGTTTAAGAAAATGATCGATTAGGGCGGTCAGGGATCTGATGCGGCTGCGGAGCAAATAAACATCGGCGGAAGGATTGCCCCCTGATTCGTGGGCCCAGCAATAGATTCCGGCGGTGCAATAGATCAACCGGTCACGGGGGCTTAACTCCTTAAAGGCCGCCAGCTTCGATTCATTCGGGACAAGCCCCTCCCCCTCTGTCCGAAACAGTCCCAGGGTTACAAGCCCCCCGGTGATCAATTCCAGATCCAGTGCGGGAAAAATCCGGCTTCCGGACTCCAAAACCTTTTTGCGAATCCCCCCCTCATTCTTGAAGAACATACCTTCACCGGGAATAAAGGAAAGAACCGCCGCAAGGAGACGATCGTCAAGAGGGGCTGCGGAGGACACCACATCTGCTGTTCCCGCCGCCGACATGGCTGCCGCCTCATCTAAAGAAACCGAAGGGAAAATGATAGACAGATCCGCAGTAAAGGGAGCGAGTACCGATTCCAGCGCGGGGTTCAGGGCCAGGCAGGTAGCGCCGGGGGTATGGATTGCGGGACTCCGGTCCATAGGGCCCTCCCGGAAGCGGTACAGGATGAACCGTTCCTCTAGATTGAGGAGTATATCCTGCAGCTCAGCATAACTCAGTTCCCCGGCAAAAAAACTTTCCAGTTCCCCCGGCGCGGGTTTCTGCAGGGCGGCAATAGCGGCGATAACCCGTGCATCGGTTTCATCAATGTAGAGAGCAATGGTTTTTCGGATTTCATCACGGGAAAGAAAGGCGGATAAATCTTCCATAAGCCGCTGTTTGTTGAAGGGGGTTTTGATATTGCCGAAGATGCTCCGCATCAGCTCAAAGAAGGATCCGTCCGGCAGGGTCATCAAGGCGGATTTCCATTCTTCAATAGACCGGAATGGCCTGGAGGTATTGATGGCGGCGCTCATGCTAATCGGCCCAATGCTGAATGGAATACTTGTACCCCTGTTCAGCGAGAAATTTTTGACGATTCGCGGCGAAATCCTCTTCCACCGTATAACGGGACACCAGAGTGAAAAACCAGGAATTCCGGCCCTTGATCATGGACTCCGATGTATTTTGTTCAGACTCAATACCCTTGGGCCGCAAAATCCGTCCAAGGCGCTGGGCTTCCTCCTGACGGGAACCGAAGGAACCGGAAACCTGCACCGCCATGGAGGCGTCGGGCAAATCAATAGCGAAGTTGGCGACCTTGGACACCACGATCACCTTTACTTCCCCCCGCTTAAAGGCGTTGTAGATATGCTCCCGCTGTGGGTTGGGGGTTTTCCCTGTGATCAGGGGGGCCTTGAGCAACCGCGCCAGAGATTCAAGCTGGGTGATGTACTGGCCGATGACCAGTATCTGATCTTCGGGATGATTTTCGATGAGCTGCTTTACCGCCTCCTCCTTCTGGGGGTTCTCGCTGGCGATGCGGTACTTTTCGCGGGAGGTGGCCACAGCGTAGGGTATCTTTTTGTCCTCAGGCAGATCCAGCCGGATTTCGGTACAGAAGGCTTCGGCGATCCAGCCCTTGTCTTCCAGGTCCTTCCAGGGAACATCGTAGCGCTTAGGCCCCACTAGGCTGAACACCGCATCCTCCGCGCCGTCCTCCCGGATGAGGGTGGCGGTGAGCCCCAGCCGCCTGACCGCCTGGAGCTCCGCAGTCACCCGGAACACCGGTGCGGGAAGCAGGTGCACCTCATCATAAATAATGAGCCCCCAGGGCCGTTCCCGGAAAAGTTTGAAGTGGGGAAAATCTGCCGCCTTGTCGGGCCGCCAGGTGATAATCTGATAGGTGGCGATGGTAACCGGCGCAACGGATTTTGAATCCCCGGTATATTCGGCAATCTGATCCGCAGTAAGGCTGGTCTTGTCCAGCAGTTCCTCGATCCACTGGTGCACCGCCGCCACATTGGTGGTGAGTACCAGGGTGTTGGTTTTGAGGAGGGACATGAAGGTCATCCCCACCACGGTTTTTCCCGAACCGCAGGGCAGCACCACCACCCCGTAGCCCGTCCCCGGCCCGCCGTTCCCAAAAACCGCGCGGGCCGCCTCAATTTGATAATCCCGTGGAGCAAAGGGCCGCCCCGAAGCGCCAATGGTCCGCAGTTCAATAGCCAAATCCTCGCCCTTCACAAAAGGGGCTTCATCCTTAACCGGCCAGCCCAACTTGATAAGTTCCCGCTTGACGCTTCCCCGGTCGATCAGCCGCAAACGGAACCCCATGGCAGTCCGCTGCAAATACTTTTCCAGCGGCTTGGCAGCCCCGATTTCCTCAAGGATGGCCTTTTCCTCGCAGACCAGGAGCAGTTCCTCTGCGATAGCTTGCTCAGGCTCGGCGGGCACCCCGGTAAGCTCTTCAGGAGAGATAAGCCGTATCTTGCCGTAGCGGGACATGGTGTCGGAGAAGCCTTCAAGGATGCCGGCGGGCACGGGGTACCGGGTATAGGTGTTGAGGGCCGTGACAATATCAGAAGGGGCAAAACCCGCGCCGGCGGCGTTCCAGAGGGAAAGGGGGGTGATCCGGTAGGTGTGGATATGTTCGGGGGACTTTTCCAGTTCCGCAAAGGGCATAACGGCGGCCCGTGCGTCCTCTGCGCCGGGGGCGTGTACATCAAGCAAAAGGGTGCGGTCACTTTGCACAATCAGGGGGTTTGCGGGATCAATAGCCATAACCTGTCAAGTATATAGGAGATGAGGGGAGAATAAAAGGGGCGCAACATTGACAACATCGGCCCGGAAAGATAGTCTATAATGAACTCCACCCGGTCCAGTAGCTCAGTGGATAGAGCGGCCGCCTCCTAAGCGGCAGGTCGGCAGTTCGACTCTGCCCTGGATCATCGTAGTTCGGTTAAGGTTCATTCTAATTCTTTATTTTATACATCAAATAAACACGATATATATAATTTTCCATAACTCATTATGCTGTATATAATTATAATTGAATATTTTTCTTGACAAGCTATTTATATCATGTTAATCTGTTTGAAACAGGTTAATATAATCTGTAGTTTAGTAAGATTGAGGAGGATGGTATGAAACGGACAGCTTTGACAATCCTGACGTTGTGCCTTGCCCTTTCCGGTGTATTCGCGGGGGGAAAACAGGCTTCAGGAAAAACCACCGTGGTGTTTTGGAACGGCTATACCGGCCCCGACCGGCCGGTATTGGAACAGATTGTGGACGAATATAATAAATCCCAGGATACGGTAACCATTCAAATGGAGATTATGCCCTGGGATACCCTTTTTCAGAAATTGATGCCCGCCTTTATCGCGGGGAACGGGCCGGATCTTATTGCCATGGGGGCAACCCGTTTTCCTGAATACGCTCAAGCAAACAGGCTGGAGGCTCTTGATTCGCACCTGTCTGGTTCAACAAAGCTTTCCGCTTCCAACCTGGTGCCGGGGCTCATGGGCGCCGGCGTGTACCAGGGCAAACGTTACGGTATGCCCATGTCCTTTGCGGCAATGGTGATGTACTACAACAAAACGATGTTCAAAGAAGCCGGGTTAGATCCGGAGAATCCACCCAAGACCCTGGTGGAACTTCAGGCCGCCTGGGACAAGCTGATAAAAAAAGACTCAAATGGCCAGGTTTCCCAATACGCCCAGGCCATAGGCGTCAAATCAACAGTTCCCATGGTGCCGGTCTTTATGTGGATGTACGGCGCCGATGTGCTCGTCAACGGCAAAAGCGCCCTCAACAGTCCGGCAGCAGCCAGTGCCTTTACCACTTTGGCCAATGCCTTTAAGGCGGGACTCTCGCCCCAGGGCTTGACCGGGCAGGAAGCGGACAATCTCTTTGCCGCAGGAAAGGCGGCTATTGAATTCAACGGCCCTTGGGCTCTCAACGGATTCCGTAATGCCGGTATTGATCTGGGCGTTGCTGAAGTGCCCGCCGGACCGGTTGCCAGGAAAACCTGGGGTGGTGATTCGATGCTGATGATCAACAAAGACTCCAAAGCAAAGGAAGCCGCCTGGGCCTTTATCGAATACTGGAACAGTCAGGAAGTGCAGCGGAAGTGGGCTCTTGAAGTGGGCTTCCCGCCGACCAGGACTGATATGAGCCAGGACAGTGCGCTCCTGAATGGGAATCCTGATATCCGCCATTTCCTCAACTCCGCTTCCTACGCCGAGATCTTCCTTGTTGGAGAACCCAAGGCGGGCCGCATTGATGAAGAAGTCCTGGTACCGCTTTTTGAATCCGTATTTCGCGGTCAGGTGACTCCCCAGGCCGGACTTGCCGATGCGGAACGGAAACTGAACGCCCTTATGGCGGAATAACAGCATAGGGATAGGGTATGAAGAGCTATAATCTGACGCGGAAAAGCGCCAATGCGGGAATCAGAATGGTCCTTCCGGCTATGATAATTCTCACGGTGTTCATACTCTATCCCATTGTCCAGTCCTTCTGGATGAGCCTCCACAACTGGAACATTTTAAAAAACCAAAGATCATTTGCCGGTGTCGCCAATTACCTCAAGGCATTTGGGGACGAGCGGTTTCTGGGGGCGTTGAAAAACACACTTGTCTACACCGTAAGTTATGTGCCCATTTTATTGATTAGTTCCCTGCTTACTGCGGTGTTTATCAATTACGCGTTTTTCGGCTCCGGTTTTTTCAAGAGTCTGATTTTTCTGCCGGCCATTACCTCAATGGCCATTGTAGCTATCGTGTTCCGCTTTCTGCTGGACGGGGACATCGGTTTCCTTTCAATCTGGCTGAAGTCTCTGGGTATTCCGGTAAAGGATTTTTTGCGCAACCCCGACACCGCAATGGCTTCGGTGATTTTTGCCGGAGTCTGGCGCTGGATGGGCTTCAACATGGTGATCTTTCTGGCAGGGTTGAACGCCATACCCGACAGTCTCTATGAGGCTGCGGAGATTGACGGTGCCGGAAAACTACGGCAATTTTTTTCAATTTCGTTGCCCCTGCTCATGCCCACCACCAGCTTTGTACTTACCACCAACCTGATAGGCTCCTTTCAGGTATTTGATCAGGTCTATGTAATGACCAAGGGAGGCCCCATGTTCAGTACCGAGGTATTGGTGTACTACATTTACTACCGGGGCTTCAATGTATTCGACATGGGTTACGCTTCAAGCCTGGCCTTCCTGCTGTTCTGCGTAATTCTGGTCATTACCCTTTTCAATCTGAAAGGATTCGGAAAGGGCGAACGCGATGGGGAGTACGGCGGATGAAAATTTCAAAACCCCTGAATATTGCCCTACTGATTCTCTTTGTCTGCATCGGCTTCATTTTTTTTCTTCCCTTTTTATGGATGGCCCTTTCTTCGGTCAAGCCTGAGTTCCTTATCATGGGGCAGCCGGGGGTGCTTTTCCCCCGGGCACTTACTCTGGAGAATTATAAAATCCTTCTGACCAGGATTCCTTTCGGGCGTTTTCTGCTCAATTCCTTCTTTTTCGCCGGGGGCGTCACGGTCTGCTCCCTGTTTCTGGATTCCATGGCGGGTTACGCCTTTGCCAAACTGCCCTTCCGGGGCAGGGGCAGTTTGTTCATTCTTGTTCTAATCACCATGATGATTCCCTTTCACATAACCATGATCCCCGTTTATCTTTTGATGACCAGATTCCATCTTATCAATACATTCGGGGGACTCATGCTGCCCCGTTTTGCCAATGCCTTTGGTATTTATTTTATGCGTCAGTCGTTTCTTTCGATACCCAAAGATCTTATTGATGCCGGCCGTATCGACGGCCTTGGTGAATTCGGTATCTTCCGGCGGATTATGCTGCCGGTGAATCTGGCATCCCTGGCGACATTGGGGGTGTTTCATTTCATGTATAACTGGAATGATTTTCTCTGGCCCATGCTGATGACCAACACCACCAAAATGCAGACACTTCCGGTGGGGCTTGCCCTCTTTCAAGGCGAGCATGTGATGGAACACGGCCCCATGTTTGCCGGGGCGGTCCTGTCTATTGTGCCGATTCTGGTCATTTTCCTGGCGGCCCAGAAAACATTTATCAAAGGGATTGCCCTGAGCGGCATCAAAGGATAGGCCATGGCAAAGATCGATAGTTCCCGTTTTTTATGGTGCGCCGGTATTGAGGATACATTCATCGCCGACCCCTTTCCGGCTACCGGCAAGATTCTGGATGAATACGAGCTTACGGATCACTACCGGTTCTGGAAGGCGGATATGGATCGGGTCGCAAGTCTTGGAATTGACGCCCTGCGCTGGGGCATTCCCTGGTACAGGGTTAACCCGGAGAAAAATAAATGGGACTGGTCCTGGACCGATGAGGTGATCCCCTACATGGTTGAAGAAAAAAAGATACGTCCCATTCTGGATTTGATGCATTACGGCGTACCGCGCTGGTTGGAGCGGGCTTTTATCGATCCCAGCTATCCCGACCATGTAGAGGAATATACCGCCAGGGTTATTGAACGTTACGGCAAATGGATCACTATGGCCACGCCCTTTAACGAACCCCACACTGCCTGCGAGTTTGCCGGACGTCGCGGGGAGTGGCCGCCCTATGGAAAAGATTACGGTGGCTACGTGGCTGTACTGCGTGGCGTGATCTACGGCGTACTCCGGCAGGTGAAGTTGCTGAAAAAAGCGGGCATAACCTGCGTGGAGGTGGAGTGTTCCGGCGGCGCTTGGGCTGCGGAAGACCGCTATGATGCCGAAGCTGCCCTGGAGCGGACCCTGCAGTCTATGTACTTTGATTTTCTCACCGGCAATATTACGGCACTGGAACCGCTGCGCCTGTTTCTGCTGAATAACGGCATGAAAGATGCGGATCTGGATTATTTTGCCCAAAATGGACAGACTATTGATATTATGGGGATCAATTATTACCCCCAGTTTTCTTTTCAGGAGATTTATACCGGTGCGGACGGCAAGACGGCCCGGCGGAATCATCAGGAATGGACAGAGGATCTCCGGCGGCTCATCCTGGGCCGTTATGAAAAATATCACTGCCCGATGATAATTACCGAGACAAGCATTCGGGATGACCAGGAGATGAAACTCCGGTGGTTGCAGGATTCCACGGCACTGGCGCTGGAACTCCACGCCGCCGGCCTGCCCCTCATGGGCTATACCTGGTTTCCTGTTATTGATATGTACGACTGGGAATACCGGGTTAACGCCGGCCCCAAGGAAAACTTCAAAGCCCGTTTTGGTTTTTGGGATGCGGAACGCCGGGAGAATCCCTGTGTCGAAGCCTACCGGAACATCATCGCGGGCCATAAGGGTGGACATCATGGAGGATAGGGAGCATCCCCGGCCGGATTTCAAACGCCGGTACTGGGAATGTCTTGACGGAATCTGGGGCTTTGCTTTTGATGATGCGGGTATTGGCGAAAGCCGGGAATGGTTTCGGCGGGAAGGGCCGGAAAGTGAAGAATTTCCCCTGCGGATCACCGTACCCTTCTGCTACCAGAGCGCTGCTTCGGGTATTGCTGACTTGGGCTATCATCCGTCTATCTGGTATTCCCGGACCTTCAATGTGCCGGAATTTTTTGAAGACAGGCGGATCATTCTAAAGTTCGGTGCTGTGGATTTTGAATGCCGGGTCTGGGTGAACGGTTGTTCCGTGGGATCTCACCAGGGGGGCTATACCCCCTTTTCTTTTGACATAAGCGGCATTGCGGACCGGAAGGCTCCCAACCGCCTGACCCTGCAGGTCTTTGACCGGAACGATACCACTCAGCCCAGGGGCAAACAGTACTGGAAAGCCGAAAATGATCGTTGCTGGTACACTCCCTGTTCCGGTATCTGGCAGAGTGTCTGGCTTGAAGCGGTTCCCGACCTCTACATTACCGGTCTGGCGCTGAGGCCTGATATAGATAGTTCCTCGGTGGTCGGCCTTTTAAGCCTTAACGCCAGGCCGCAAGAAAGCGCCGAGCTCAGGCTCAGCCTCAGTTACCGGGGCAGGACAGTACAGACCGCAGTTTTTTCAATCCGGGAGCAGCAGACCCCCTTTGTCCTTTCCATTCAGGAAGAAGACGCCATTGACGAAGTCCACTACTGGAGTCCCGAAACGCCGAACCTTTACGATCTTTCCTGCGCACTGATATCCGCCGCCGGGGAGACCGACGAGTTGGAGACCTGTTTTGGTATGCGGAAAATTTCCATCCAGGACGGGAGGATACTCCTAAATAACCGGCCCCTCTACCAGCGGCTTGTGCTGGATCAGGCATACTGGGAAGAAGGGCTCCTCAGCCCACGTTCAGCAGAGGACTTCAGGAAGGATGTGGAACTGATCAAGGCACTGGGATTCAACGGCGTCCGGCTGCACCAGAAAATTGAGGACCCCCGTTTCTATTATTGGGCCGATAAACTGGGCCTCCTGGTATGGGGGGAAATGCCCAGCGCCTACCGGTACTGCCCCGAATCATGTCGGCATATCCTGAACGAGTGGACCACCTTCATTGAGCGGGACATGAATCATCCTTCCATTATCTGCTGGGTGCCTTTCAACGAATCCTGGGGGCTGCGAAATATTGTACATAACAAATCACAGCAGGAATTCGCCGCCGCGATCTATCACCTGACAAAAGCCCTGGACGGAACCCGGCTGGTAAGCGTCAATGACGGCTGGGAACAGACCGTTTCCGACATCTGCGGTATCCATGACTATGTTCGGGACGGTACGGCGCTGGGTAAAAAACTACGGAACCTTCCGGCCCTGCTGCAATGCGCAGCGCAGAACCGGATGCTCTACGCCGAGGGATTTGCCCACCGGGGCGAGCCGGTACTGATAACCGAATTTGGCGGCATTGCCTTCAGCCATGAAACTGACGGGCAAAAATGGGGATATTCAGGCGGCGTTGCGGACACCGGGGAATTTCTGGAACGGCTGCGGGGCCTGGTGGACGCCATTCTGGAATGTGAAAACCTGCAAGGCTACTGTTACACGCAACTGACTGATCTGATGCAGGAAGTAAACGGACTTGCCTATATGAACCGGAAGCTGAAAATTCCGGCCGAAAAATTCCGGGAAATTTTCAGCCGTTCCCCTTGAGGTTGATCACCAGTTTCAGATCCTGGGGATAGTTTCCGAATTTCGATCCAAAGATATTGATCCCGCCCCGGTTTTTCGCGTCTTCCCTGATACCCAGCCGCAGGGTGATGGAATCGTAATCATGTACCCGGAGATCTTCCAGGCTTGTATCACATATCCGCTGTCCGTCCATCCAGGAGCCATCCTCATCGATCTTCCAGGTTTTCAGAAACCCCGACTGGGTATCGTTGGTTTTCCACCATTGGGGAGTCAAAAGCCCCCGCTTTCCGCCCATATCCCCCGGCGAAGTCCAGGTTCCCGCTTCCTGCCCGTTGATCCACAGGGTGATATCCGAAGGCCATTCATCCTTATGACCGGGATACTCGGAGCAGAGTTCGGCGCTGAATTCAATGCCGGCAATTTCCGCATTGGCTTTGAAATTTTTGGGGAACCGGTATTCCAGAAAGCCTGTCGAAAACCAGATCAGTTCCGCTCCTCCCCGGGAAGGGTCCAGAAAAGACGAAACCGAATCGTAATAGCCGATTATCTCGGTGACGGAAACCAGCCCGCAGGGAGCGCCGACTTTGAAATAGGAAAACAAGCCGATAGGCATCTCGGTTTCTATGCGGTTGCTTTTCTGAAATTCGGTTTTGCCCATTAAGGAGAGCATGATCTTTTCATATCTGAGGGAACAGAGTTTCTGGCTGCCTTTTACCTCAGCAGGGAGAAATTGAGTATGTATTAAATTCGCCTTTTCCAGAATCTGTACGTTCATCGTACAGGTGGATTGGGGGATATTCAGGGCTTCACAGAGCTGCTTGATGTTCAAATCCGAACTTTGGAGCATTGCCAGTATCCTGCGCCTGAGATCGGAATCCAGGGCCCGGGCAATCAGAGGTATATCCTCCAGAGAGGTAAACAGAATGTTTTGACTCATAGTATAAATATATCATAAATAACTGATATACATTAGGTATTAAAGTCCTTTTTCCGTATTACAGGAAATCACTTCCCTAAGACCGTTGGAGCGGGTGGTAAAAATCCACAGCAGGTATGAAAATATTCAGCTATAAATGACACTACAGGGCTGTTTTGAGAATTTCAGGTTCATCCCAAGCCCTGGTTAGGCACGGATTTTTTTATGATGGTATATTCTACCCCCGAATGTCTGAAAAAACAATCAACAACCTCGCCCTAAAGGACGAGGTATTAGACCCCTTCAATACGAATAAAATGCAATGCAACAGATTTTTTCTGTACCTCATTCCGCAGTATTACTGTTATTCCCCCGCCTGCCCCAGCGCATCGTCCAAAGTATCCAGCACGTTTTCTTTGCCAATCGCATTGATAAAGTCCGCCTTCTCAAGGGCCTTTTGGGGCTGCTCCCGAATTTCGCAGAGGATGAGCCGAATCTTGCCCCGGCGGCACTGGGTTAAAAGGGACTCCAGCGCAGTGATCCCTGTGGAGTCAATGGCCGGGACATCCTGCATCCGCAGGATAAAGGCTTTGGGCCTTTTCCGCAGGCCGCGAAGTACCTGCTGCAGGGTGTCCGCCACGCCGAAGAAAAAGGGGCCGTTGATACTGAACACTTCAATATCTTTTTGATAGAGGGCCTTAATCGAATTTGCCGCAACCCCATGGTTCTCAATATCCCCGTATGCAAGCTCTGCAATAAGATCGTCGTTTTCGGATTTGATGGTCCCCATTTCAACCATGCGCCGCAGAAAAAGGAAGATGGCGAGCACCACTCCCACTTCAACGGCAAAGGTCAGATCGAATGCGATGGTCAATGCGAAGGTGGTAATGAGAACGATAGTATCACTTTTAGGAGCGGTGCGGATGATGCGGATAAAGCGGGGGACGTTACTCATGTCCCAGGAGACTACCATCAGCACTGCGGAAAGGCTTGCCAGAGGAATGGCGGAGGCCGCCGGGGCAAACAGCAAAATGAACAATACCAAAGTGATTGCATGAACGATCCCCGCTATGGGGCTTGCTGCGCCGGATTTGATGTTGGTGGCGGTGCGGGCGATGGCGCCGGTGGCAGGGATGCCGCCGAAGATCGCTGAAGCGATATTGCCGATTCCCTGGGCGATGAGTTCGGTGTTCGAGTTGTGCCGATCCCCGGTCATGCCGTCCGCCACTACTGCGGAGAGCAGTGATTCTATTGCCGCAAGCAGGGCGATGGTGAAGGCATCGGGGAACACATCCCGCACCACGTCCCAACTGATGGGCGGTATGTGGGGCAGCGGCAGGCTTGCGGGTATGCCGCCGAAACGGCTCCCGATACTGTCCACCGGCAGGGCGAAAGCAAAGCACACTAGGGTAAGGACCAGCACCCCGACCGCTGCGCCGGGAATGCGGGGAATGAAACGCCGTATCAAAATAATGATCCCCATGGCGCCGAAACCTACGCCCACCGTTGCCGGGTCGATGGTGCCGATAGCACCGAAGTATTCACCCCACTCGGCAAAAAAGCCGGGGGAACTTTTCGCTATATCTAATCCCAAAAAATCCTTCACCTGCTGGGAAAAGATCAGCACCCCGATGCCGGTGGTAAAGCCCGTGGTGACCGGATAGGGAATGTACTTGATGAAGCGGCCCAGCCCGCTCGCCCCCATGGCGATGAGCATGAGCCCCGCCAGCACCGTGGCGGCAATGAGCCCCGCCATACCGTGCTTTGTGATCACCCCGTAGATGATGACCACAAAGGCCCCGGTGGGTCCCCCGATCTGGAACCTACTGCCCCCAAGGGCGCTGACGCAGAAGCCGGCGATGATGGCGGTGTAAAGCCCCTGGGCCGGGGTCCCCCCCGCCGCAATACTAAAGGCCATTGCCAGAGGCAGGGCCACAATCCCCACGATAAGCCCCGCAAGCAGATCCTTACCAAAGGAATTCCACGAGTAGCCCTTCCCTTCACCCTTTTGAAAAAGCTCAAAGGTCCGGGGGATAAAGTCCCGAAGGGAAACCAAATTGAATGACGCCATGGAAGAAAGTATATGGGATTTGCTATGTCAATGCTAGTATTCCGGCTTCAACCGACATGAAGATATTCTTTTAATCCCTGCTGTAAAATCTGTGAAAACGGAGCATTTGCTTTTTCTGCCTTATCGTTCAACCACCCAGGAATTGACAAGGTTTTTTTTACTGCACGGGTTTCTGTCTGCCGCCGATATTCGTCAGTATCAGCGACAACCAAACTGACACATTGCCCGAAATGTTTACAGCGTTTTGCAATATCAGCCTGATCGGATGCCTTTGGTATGACCTCTTTTTTGTTTTCAGCATCCCATAGCCACATTTCAATAGCATCCTGTGCCATATAGATAGCCTCTGCAAGACTGGCTCCATAGGTATGTAACCCGGGTAAATCGGGGACACTCACCAAAATATTTCCATCTTCAGGCGTAAAAATGGCAGGATAGACATATTTCATAATAAGCTCCTTATATTATTCTATTCCCGCTTCATTGAGGATTGCCTTGACCGTCCCCTTGGGGATGTCCCCGGCATGACGCGGTATCGGAATTTTTACACCCGGCTTTGCTGAATTTGTGGCTTGATCATGTGCCCTGCCATGAGTGATTGTCCATCCGGCTTTTCGCAATTTTTTTTCAAGCTCAACCTTGGTCATAAATTCCCAATTCCTATATATCGATCATATACGTATTATTACGTAGCGTCAAGGATTAAGTATATGGGATTTGCTATGTCAATGCTAGATGGAAGGCTGTTTTTTAAGTAGACTCATTTTATGGAAGTACGGCGGGTATTTGTTGAAAAGAAAACGGGTTTCGATGTTGAAGCCCGGCGTCTGCAATCGGAACTGGCGGGTTTTTTGGGGTCCCGGTATCCTGAGCTTTCCACACTCAAGGGTCTGCGTATTCTCAACCGTTACGATGCGGTTCATCTTGACGAGGAACATTTCAAGCTTGCCACGGATCTGGTTTTTTCCGAACCCCAATGCGACCGGGTGTTTTTTTGCAATGATGTCCCCGCTGAAAAGGACGATGTTTTTTTCGGTATCGAATACCTGAGCGGCCAGTACGATCAACGTTCCGATTCTGCGGAGCAATGCGTGGAACTTATTGCCGATACTTCGGGCGATATGAATTCTTCTGATGGCGCGAACCGCAAACCCATCATCAAAAGCGCCCGGTTTTTTATTTTGCAGCCCGGTAAAATTCCCGTTTCCGTAGAAGCCCTGAATGCGATAAAACATTATCTGATTAACCCCGTGGATTCCCGTGAGGCTTCTGCGGATATGCCTGCTTCCCTTGAAGAATTGGAAACCGCCGTTGCCGATGTGCCGGTCCTGAAAGGCTTTATCGTGGGCGCAGCCGATGGCAATAATTCCGGGGACGCGGCGCTCCAAATGCTGGCGCAAAAATACGGCCTTGCCATGGGCCTTGAGGATCTCAAATTCTGCCGGGATTATTTTGCATCGATAAAGCGTGATCCCACATTGGCAGAACTGCGGGTACTGGACACCTACTGGTCGGATCACTGCCGACATACTACTTTTACTACCGCTTTGCAATTCGATCAAAGTCGAATCGATCAAACTGAAAACAATACCGGTGATGAAAATCCTGGCGCCGGTTTGCAGCACGCCTTCAGTTTATACGAAGAGGCTCGCCGGGAAGTTTACGGCGCGGCCGCAAAAGACCGCAAGTGTTCCCTGATGGACATGGCGACATTGGGCGCAAAGGTTTTGAAAAAACGGGGCCTTGCGGATGATGTGGATGAGTCGGAGGAAATCAACGCCTGCACGGTAAAAATCGATGCCGAATTCGGCGATGGTTCTACCGACCCATGGCTACTCCTCTTCAAAAACGAAACCCACAACCACCCCACGGAGATTGAACCCTTCGGCGGTGCGGCAACCTGTCTTGGGGGCGCAATCCGGGACCCCCTTTCCGGGCGAGCATTCGTGCACCAGGCCATGCGGATCACAGGCGGCGGGGACCCGCGGGAAAGCCTTGACCACACCTTGCCGGGGAAACTCCCCCAGATCAAAATTGCCCGGGATGCCGCCGCTGGGTATTCGTCCTACGGCAACCAGATCGGGCTTCCCACCGGGCAGGTGGCGGAATTTTACCACCCCGGTTTTCTGGCAAAGCGGATGGAACTGGGGGCGGTTATTGCGGCGGTTCCCGCAAAGTGGGTGCGCCGGGAAAAACCCGCGCCGGGGGACGCGGTGATCCTCGTGGGCGGCAAAACCGGCAGGGACGGTATCGGGGGGGCCACGGGTTCATCAAAAGTACACACCGGGGAATCGGTGGAGACCGCTGGGGCGGAGGTGCAGAAGGGCAACGCCGTGGAGGAACGGAAACTCCAGCGCCTGTTCCGTAACCCAGCTGTCACCGCCCTGATCAAACGGTGCAATGATTTCGGCGCGGGGGGCGTTTCAGTGGCGGTGGGTGAACTTGCCGACGGCCTCGATATCAACCTGGATACGGTGCCGAAAAAGTACGCCGGCCTTGACGGCATTGAGCTGGCGATCTCCGAATCCCAGGAACGGATGGCGGTGGTGGTCGCCGCATCCGACACGGACGCCTTTATCCGCCTTGCCGCCGCTGAAAATCTTGACGCGGTGGTCATCGCGCAGGTCACCGGAGGTAGCTCGATCACCGGTAGTAATCCGGCTGACGGCGGCGATGCGCTCCGGCTTCGCATGAATTGGCGGGGGAAAACCATCGTATATCTTTCCCGTGAATTTCTCAACTCCAACGGCGCGCCGCGATCCGTCGCAGTCAGTCTTACTGCGATCCGGTCAAATAACAATTCGATAAACAGTAATACTGTTGCCGCCCCCGCAGTAGTTCTGTTGGACAACCTTGAGCGGGAACTGGCCAGCCTCCGATCAGGCAGCCGCCGGGGATTGCAGGAACGCTTCGACGGTTCTATCGGAGCCGCATCGGTGCTGTTCCCCTGGGGCGGCAGTGAACAGGGAACCCCGGAATGCGGCATCGCAGCATTACTGCCATCTTTGGATAAACAGAGCCGTACCGCAAGCTTGATGACCTTTGGCTATGATCCCGAACTAATGGAACAGAATCCCTACGAAGGGGCGAAAGGTTCCATTCGGGAAGCGCTGGCAAAATTCGCCTGCCTTGGTGGAGACCCCTGGAAAGCGCGGCTGACTTTTCAGGAATATTTTGAGCGCCCGGTCAGCCCCGAAACCTGGGGCAAACCCGCCGCCGCCCTGCTGGGCGCGCTGGAGGCGCAGCTTGCATTGGGCATCCCCGCCATCGGCGGCAAGGATTCTATGTCTGGCAATTATCGGGACAATGCCCACGGCATAGACATCACCGTGCCACCGACATTGGTAGCCTTTGCCGCCGGGACCGTCCCCGCAGCATCGGTACGATCCGGCGCACTAAGCGGTAAACCGGGGCACGAGATCATCCTGTTAGAACAAAGCCCGTGTGACGAATGGAGCAGCTTCAAGGCAAGCATGGGTACATTGGCAGAACTCTCCACCGCAGGGCTGGTCCGCGCCGCCTGGCCCGTGTCCGCCGGGGGCATCGCCGCTGCCCTTGCGATCATGGCCTTCGGCAACAACACCGGTGTGGAGACCACCGTTAACGGACTTAAAGGCTCCTGCTGCCAGGGCTCCGTATTGGTAGAACTTGCCGCTCAACCGGGCTCAAGGAATGCAGGGATAAGCATTGCCCGTACCATTGCGGAACCGGTCTTCCGCATTATTGTGGAAGAAAACGATACAGCGGAAGTCCCCCTCGCGGTCCTCCGCCGCGCCTACGAGTATCCCCTTGCCCAAGTCTACCCCCAAACTTCCACGGGAGCCACCGTCGCCGATGTTCCCGAAACTGCTGATATCGCAGTTTCATCAGACTTAATAAACGCGGCCGCCATCCATACCTCCGGCGCCGCTTCTGTCAGCACAAAATCTTCCCATTCATCCGGTGGAAAATTCGCCGGAAATTCATCACCTTTGGTGGTGCTCCCCGTCTTCCCCGGCACCAACTGCGAGTGGGATATGGAACGGGCCTTCCGGGAAGCGGGGGCGCGGACCCGGTTGGTGATATTCAGAAACCGGAACCGGGAGGATATCGCCGAATCGACAAAAGAAATTGCGGAGGCCATTGCGGAAGCCCGGATCGTGGCCCTTTCCGGGGGATTCAGCGCCGGGGACGAGCCTGATGGATCGGGAAAATTCATCGCCAATGTACTGCGCTCCCCGGCCATTGCCGATGCAATAACAGAGCTGCTGGAAAATCGGGACGGCCTCATGCTGGGGATATGCAACGGCTTCCAGGCGCTGATCAAACTGGGACTGGTTCCCTACGGCAGGATCACGCAGGCGTCGAACCTCCGGTCCGCTGACACCGCGCCCACCCTCACCTTTAACCGCATCGGCCGCCACGTCTCCCGGATGGTCCGCACACGGGTGATGTCGAAATTGTCACCCTGGCTCGCACAGGAAGAAATCGGCAGCCTGCATGTGATCCCCGTCAGCCACGGCGAAGGTCGGCTGGCGATCCGGCGTACGGAAGGGGAAGCCTTATTCCGCAGCGGACAGGTCCCCTTCTGTTACGCCGATGCAACGGGTAACCCAACCCTCGCGGAACCGGACAACCCCAACGGCTCGGATTTTGCCATCGAGGGTCTCACCAGCCCGGACGGCCGTGTATTGGGAAAGATGGGCCATTCTGAACGCCGGGGCGAATTCGTACACATCAATATACCGGGGAACAAACGGCAGAATATTTTTGAAGCGGGAGTTTCGTACTTTACCGGTTGAAAAGATTCAGCTTGCCGAATTTATGCCATTTCCCGTTGTTGCGTTTATTGCCCTCATCAATAAGCTTAAAGACAAAGGCCGCAAAGGCGCTTTCCTCGCCAATTTCGGATGAGGAGAAGCCCATGGTGAGATAGGGTTCGTCAAGGGCAACGGAGAGGAGGCTTTGGGCAAAGGCACGGAAAGAGGCGGCCGCCGCAGGGCTCAGCAGATCCACGGGATCATCCTTGCCGCCGCCTACGCCCATATCGGAAAGCACCAGCGCCAGGGTTCCTGATTCTTTCGCACGGAAAAGCTGGGCCAATTCCCGCGTCAAAAAGAACCAGCCTTTGATGTGATCGTTTACCATTATCTCAATATCAGCGAGTGAAAATTCCGCAGCCCGGCGGCGGATTGCAGGGGGGGTGCAGACTAAGATCGCCTCATCAATATGTTCAAGCCGGTTTTCCGCCGCAAGGATCAGGGTACGGGCGGCAATGGGGCTGCCCGGATTCCACTGTAGAGGAAGGGCCGCCCCATCGGGGAGTGGATCGGTCGGTTGTTTACCGTAAATTGATGGCGGCCCGGCATCCTTTCGGATCTGTTCGGAAAGGCGGTTGGGGATAAGGGCCGATGCAAAATGCTCCACCCGTTTCGCCGCTTCTGTGGCAATGGCGGCGCTAAGGGATGATTCGTTTCCCGCGATAAGTATTCCCCTGGTCATTCGGCGTACCCCATGCCTTACAGTGTACTCATCAAAGTCCTTTGCCGCAAGTATTCAATATGGTATAGTGAATCATCATGCCCAAAACATCAAAGACGCCGCCATCCATATCCCTTGCGCTGTTTCTCGATATTGACGGAACCATCGTATACAAAGGACAGGGGCCTTTCGCTGAAGATATTGAAGCGATTGAATTGGCCCGGCAGCGGGGTCATAAGGTATTCCTCAATACCGGCAGGTCCATGGCGAATATCCCGCCGGAAATACAGAACGCAGATTGGGTGGACGGCATCATCGCCGGGGGCGGTGTGCAGGTGGTTCTTGGGGGCAAAACCATTTATCACACCTGGGTTTCTGAAGATGTGCTCTCCGCCGCCTGCGGCCTCTACCTTAACAGCGAAAAATGGATCATCTTTGAGGGTGAAACGGCTCTGTACAATATTCATTTTGAAAAAAAATACGCCGAAATGCAGACCATCACCGATAAAGATGATTTTCGTACCAAATACGCCGGGGCGATTATTTCAAAGATCACCATGGATGGTTATGTTACGGCGGAAGAAGAAGCGATCCTGGGCGGCGCCTTCGATCTTTTCCCCCAGCAGGGCTATTCCGAAGGCATTATCAAAGGGGAGAGCAAGGCCAAAGGAATGAAGCTGATGCTTGAGGCGCTGGGTATTTCACGGGAAAACAGTATTGCTGTCGGGGACAGTGCCAACGACACGGAGATGATCCGTTACGCGGGGCTCGGCATTGCCATGGGCAACGGGACCGACGAATTAAAAAAAATCGCCGGTGCAATTACCGGCGATGTGGAACACGGCGGCGTGGCACAGGCCATCCGCCAATGGATGTTGTAAAAACTATTCCTGAATCAACAAAGTTTTGGGGTCAAGCTTGAGCGCCATGGATGCGGGATTGTAGGTTTCCCGGTCCTTGGATACGGAAAGGCTGATATGATCCGGCTTGGGGTCCAGCACAATCACCAAATCCACCAGATCAACATAATCCTTAATGAGAACGGGAATGTTCTGCTTGTTGTACTGGCCTTCCCCGGAAGGCACCGTGCAACTGTACCAGACCTCAAGCCCCTGCTCTTTGGCGAATTTTTTCGTGTTGTCAATCCGGTCCCGGTCGATCTTTGAAAAATCAAGACCGTCGATGATGAGGGCCTGGGCCTTGAAGCCGCCGTCCACGATCATCGCCCGGAGGCTTTTCAGAATCTGATCCGCAGAGATGCCGTCCTGATTGAAATTCATTAGCACCCGGTTTTTGATCACATCGGTTTTGACATCCCCGGCGTTTTGCAGATTCTTCTTTTTGGTGAACTCCTCAAAAATGTCCTCGTACCAGGCCAGCACATAATCGGTATGCTGGGTAAATGATACGTGGATCACCTTTTGGGCCTGGAGAAGTTTGTCCAGGGCGATCTGAACCAGCACCGAAGTTTTGCCAATGCCGTTCGGAGACGCAATGACGCCGATTTCTCCGGCCTTAAGTCCACCATTAATGGATTTCTCGAACACCCGGATCGGGCTGCGCTGTATAAGTTCCTGCTTTTCCATGATTACCTCCCCTGCTCCTTTCTGCGTTTTTCCTCAAACTCCTTGATGAGGGCATCGGAAACACTGGCGGGAACCTTCCCGTACTTTTCAAATTCCATGGTGAATTCCGCCTTTCCCTGAGTCAGGGACCGGAGCGCCGTGGAATAGCCGAACATTTCGCTTAAGGGCACCTCGGCATCCACACGGGAGAAGGTGCCGTCCTCGGTGGACGAGGAGATGATACCACGGCGCTGGTTGAGGGAACCAAAAATGTTTCCCTGGAATTCGGTGGGCCCTTCCACGGAGACCTTCATAATCGGTTCCAAGATACAGGGCTTGGCCTTGCCGTAAGCTTCCCTAAAGGCGCCGATGGCGGCCAGTTGGAAGGCGATGTCCGAGGAGTCCACCGGATGGGAGGCCCCGTCGTTGATCACGCAGCGGATATTGACGATGGGGAACCCGATGAGGCTGCCCTTCTTGACAGCCTCCTTGAATCCCTTATCGCAGCTGGGAATGTACTCATTCGGAATGGAACCGCCCTTGATGCTGTCCACGAATTCGTAATCACCCTCGGCCCAGGGTTCCATGTAACCGGCCACCCGGCCGTACTGACCGGAACCGCCGGTCTGCTTCTTATGGGTATAGTTGAATTCCGAGCGGCCCTGTATGGCTTCCCGGTAGGCGACCTGGGGCATACCGGTGTCAACCTCGCAGTTGTATTCCCGGCGCATCCGTTCGATGTACACTTCCAGGTGCAATTCCCCCATCCCTTTGATGATGGTCTGGTTGGATTCGGGGTCCACATAGGTCTGGAAGGTGGGGTCCTCCTTGGTAAAGCGGTTCAGAGCCTTGGCCATCTGGTCCGCAGACTTCTTGTCCTTGGGGGTAATGGCCAGGGAGATAACCGGCTCAGGCACAAACATCGAAGTCATGGCGTAGTTCACGCCGGTGCCGCAGAAGGTATCGCCGGACGCGCAGTCAACCCCGAAAAGGGCCACGATGTCGCCGGGGGAGCCTTCGTTGATGTCTTCCATGTTATCGGAGTGCATCCGCACCAGCCGCCCCACCTTGAAACGCTTCCGGGCGCGGGTGTTGGTCAGTTCCTCGCCCTTTTTCAGGCTGCCCTGATAGATACGCACATAGGTAAGCTGGCCGTACTGGCCGTCCTCAAGCTTAAAGCCCAAGGCCACCGTGGGGCTCTTGTCATCGGAAACCAGTTCCCGCTGTTCCTCATTGTGGTCAAGGTCCAGGGCGTAGTTCTTAACTTCCGTGGGATTGGGGAGATAGTAGTTTACCCCGTCCAGCAGGGACTGAATCCCCTTGTTTTTATAGGCCGAACCGACCATGACCGGCACAAAAGATTCCGCCAAGGTCCCCTTGCGGATAGCCGCATGGATCAGCTCTTCGGGGATAGCTTCGCCGCCCAGGAATTTTTCCGCCAGATCATCGTCAAACATGGACACCGCATCCAGGAGCTCCTCCCGGTACTTGTCCGCATCCGCCTTAAGGTGGGCGGGAATCTCCGCATACCGGATTTCCGTACCCTGATCGCCGTCAAAATAGACCGCCTTCATGGTGATAAGATCCACTACGCCCTCAAGCTTGTCCTCAAGCCCGATGGGAAGCTGGATCAGCACCGCGTTGAGGCCCAGTTTTTCCCGCAGTTGGAGCCGTACTTTGAAGGGATTGGCTCCGGTACGGTCGCATTTGTTGATAAAGGCGATACGGGGAACATGGTAGCGCTTGAGCTGCCTATCCACGGTGATCGACTGGGACTGCACCCCGGCAACCGCGCAGAGCACCAAAACGGCCCCGTCCAGCACCCGCAGGGAGCGCTCAACCTCGATGGTAAAATCCACATGTCCGGGTGTGTCGATAAGGTTGATGGTGTGATCCTTCCATTCAACCTGGGTAGCGGCGGACTGGATCGTGATGCCCCGCTCCCGCTCAAGCTCCATGTGGTCCATGGTCGCCCCCACCCCGTCCTTGCCCCGGACCTCGTGGATGGCGTGGATCTTGTTACTATAGAAAAGAATACGTTCGGAAAGGGTTGTTTTCCCTGAATCGATATGCGCACTGATTCCGATGTTCCGCATCCTGGTAATGTCGATGCTCATCTTGCCTGTTACTCCTTGCTCTGATTAAAAACTGCGATAATTGTGATAGTTTAGCAGGGTTTTCAGGAAGTTTCAAGCCCCCGCCCTTGGCATTAAGAGGTCTAGCGGTCCGCAACGGCGCGTGGAGTTACGCAGCGCAGTAGCGTATAACGACACTTTCGTAGAACATCCAAAAATAAGCGGTATTCTACCAAAAAATTCACTTTTTTCCCCGTTGATGCAAGCAAAACCGCCACTCAGTGCCCTATATAGTGTTAAACCGCTATAGCGGTTTAACTTGGAGGTTTTTATGAGACAGATTTTTCTTGTGTTGTTTACGGCGGTTTTGCTGAT
>BNUT01000013.1 GCA_025997555.1 Spirochaetia bacterium | reverse complement strand
GTCATGAAAATCGTCATTATGAAGGGAAGGTAAATTCAGCAGGGCAAGAACCGCATCGTTCACCAGCAGCACCGAGTCGCCGGAAGAAGAAGCCGCCGGTGTCAGCAAATAGTCCGATATATTGGTCAGAGCGCGCCCTTCACGCTTTCCCGCCCCCTTATTGCAGGAGCTTAGCCCCCAGAGACTGATAAGGATTAAAGAAAAAACGAACCAATATGATTTTTTCATAACTGCCCCCACAGAATTGTATTATTACGTTTTTAGGGGCTGATGTGAAGTGTTCCGGGGGATCACTATCCGGGCGACAGTTTCCCTGCCGTCACTCAGGATGTCAAAACTATCCTCACCCAGGCCCATCTTCTTTAACATCAGTACGAGAATTACGAGGCCCAGCCCGGCCCCTTCGGAATCGTCCAGCGCTTGGGATAGGGCATCTTCCAGGCTGAGGTACTGCCGGGACCGGGCCAGTTTGTCCCGGATGCGGGCAAGTTCCGGTTTCGTCATTGCCGCATTGTTGCGGACTTCAACATTGATGATATTGTTTTTAATCTGAAGTATCACTTTGACGTACAGACCCTGCGCCTTCTGCTCCTGCAAATAGCGGGCGATGTTGTTCAGGGTATTTTCTTTGAAACCGGCCATCCCGATGTAATAATCATCGGGATCGGCCAAATTAAGGCCCCGTTCCATAAAATAAACCCGCTTGGTATTGGCCTTTTTCGCGTTTACCGCCAGTTCCCGGACGCAGTAGACAATATAATCCTTAAGTTTTTCATGCCCGGCTTCTTTCAGGAAAACCGTTAGTATCTGTTCAATATAAACTTCATCTTCATGGGGCAGGGTAAAAGTTGTGATAGTCAGGGGAAGCCCCGACCGGACTATTTTTTTTATCCTGGGTTCATCAACAACCAGATCCCGCACGGCGGTCATGTTTGCCAGTATACTCAATAGGCAACTTGTGTGTATATTGTCTGTAATACTATGAAGGAAATATGGATTCCTGAGCTTATCAGCGCTTTATTTCTCCTTCTGTTCATTTTCCGTCCCCTTATTAAGGGACTGTGGCCCTTGGACGGGCTGAATTGGTTTCCCCTCCTCGCCCTGGTAATTACCTTGGGTCTGTTCCCCGCCTACGGCTTCCGGCCCGAATGTCTCCCCCTGCTGTTGTATTTTGCGGTTCTTGCCCTGCTGAATTTACCTTCCCTTCATAATGACGATTTTCATGACCGGGGGCTTGGCTTTATCCTTCCTGCCGCCCTGTTGCTGGTACTGGCAGCCGCTGTCGCCCTCTTTTTTGCCCCCATGGACCCAACAGAAAAGGTTACGGCCCCGAACATTGTCATGGTGCGGGATGAACGGCAAAACCGGAACTACACGCTGCGCATCTTTGGCCCTGCGGAAGATACCGCCGAGTCCGCCCTTGCCGAGCCGCAGCAGACCCCCGGCAGGCCCCTGTTATTGGTGATTCCCCCGGAAGCGGGCGGTATCCGGGCGGTGGATACTCTCTGCGCAAATCTGGCGGACCGGGGTTTTACGGTGATAAGTTACTCCCGCCGGGGCTTTGATTCCCTTGCGCCGGATAAGCTCTCCCGGATGTGGCAAAGCTTCCGAAATGGCACGGTGTCAAAAAAGGCCAACGATTTTGGCCGGGCTCTGGAAACCGGCCGTATGGAGGATCTCAATTTCCTCCTGCCCCATATCAAGCGGAACAGCGCCGCCCTTGTCCCCGGCGCCGACCCGGAAACGCTGATCATTGCGGGCTTCGGAGCCGGTGGGGCTGCCGCAGTTTATCTGGCCTCCTCCCCGGCTATTATGGCCCAAAACAGGCAGTTACGGGGTATTGTGACCGTGGAGAGCGGTTTTTGGTCCTCCTACTCGGAGGAAGAACGAATTCCCCGCTCGATCCCGGCAACTACGAACTGGTTCAAAAAAACCGGGAGCGCCGTGCAGAACTGGTTTGCCAATTTACGGCCCCTGAAAATGACCGGTCTGGGAACCGTGCAGCGGCCCGTTATCCCCACCCTGTACCTGGTATCCGACCGTGCGCTGGAAGGGGTCGCCCAAACTCAATACGCCGCAGCCTTTGATCTTTTGCAAAAACCCGGTCCCGCCCCGGCAGCCCTTATCGCCCTTAAAGGCGCAGGTCCCCTGGACTATACCGATTATCCGGTGGAATATTCCCTCTATTCGGCGCTTTTTCCGGGGCAGGGTGAAAAGACAGGACTCCGGGGCCAGGATTTTATAGAAAACACCACCGCCGTCATCACTGGGTTCGCCGCCGCCGTATTGCAGGCGCCGGATACCCTCCGGCAAGGGGCAACCCGCGCTGATTACCACCTTTTAACCCGGTCTTGGGAAGATTCACCTTGGAATTTAAGGGATCTTCGGGGTATACTGAATCCATGAGTACCGCCGTGACCACCAAAAAACTGGATATCTTTTTCAAATCCTTCCTTGCCATTGAAGATTTCAGTACGGTTGATGTTTCCCTGAACGGCCTCCAGGCGGACAACGATGGCTCTGAAATACAGAAAATCGCCTTTGGGGTGGATGCAAGCCTGGAAACCTTCAAGGGAGCCGTTGCCGCCGGAGCGGGGATGCTCTTTGTCCACCACGGCCTTTTTTGGGGCCATCCTCTGGCACTTGCGGGAAATCACCGGCAGCGGATCAAATTCCTCATTGATAACAACATCGCCCTCTATGCGGTTCACCTGCCCCTGGATCAGCACCCCACGCTGGGGAATAACGCCGCCCTGGCGGAGTTATTGGGACTTGAGCAGATTGAGCCCTTTGGACTGTACCATGGGCGCAAAATAGGGTATAAAGGAATTCTTGCAAAGCCCCTCAGTATTGAAGAGGCGGTTAAGCGGATAAGCTTTAAGGGCCGTCTGCCCCTGGGGGTATATCCCTTCGGCAAAAAGGAAAATGTTTCCTGTGCGGTCATTTCAGGAGGCGCGGCGGATGAGGCCCTTCAGGCCATTGATGAGGGGATTGATTTGTATGTTACCGGGGAAAGCTCCCATCAGGTCTACCATGAGATTCTTGAGGGACAGCTCAACATGATAGCCGGGGGCCACTATTCCACCGAAGTGTGGGGAGTCCGCAAAGTGATGGAACATTGCGTCCGGGAGTTGTCTGTGGACAGTGAATTCATTGATGTCTCTACCGGACTATAATTACGGAGTAAAAAAGTGAAAATTGGAAAAGAGAAACTTCTGCCATTTACTTTAACGGGGGCCGTTGTACTGGCGGATCAACTGGTTAAGGGTCTCATTATAAAAACCTGGCCCCAGGAAACCGTATGGGGGGAGGAACTGGATGTATTCAACAATGACCTGCTCTGGATTCTCCATGTGCGGAACAAGGCCATTGCATTCAGCTTGGGCCAAAACCTTCCCGACACCCTGCGGCCCGTTCTGTTTATCATTTTACCCCTCGTTGTTCTGGGTTTTCTGGTGTGGTACTACCTGACATCCACAGAATTTTCCCGCCTCCAGTGCTGGGCCGTGGCGGGCATCATCGGCGGCGGCCTGGGAAACATCATCGACCGCATCTTCCGGCCCGATGGGGTTGTGGATTTTATCAGTGTAAAATTTTACGGCCTCCTGGGTATGGAACGCTGGCCCACCTTCAACATCGCCGATTCCAGCGTGGTTGTCTGCTGTTTCATATTTCTGCTTTCGATTCTGATAACCCCCAAAAAAACTGAAAATGGAGAAAAAACATGAACAAAAAAACCAATACCTGGCTCTTTATCCTCGGCGCGACAGTATTCAATATTCTGACAACCATTATCAGTTTTGTGGTGCTTCTGGCCATCTACGCCAAGTTCATCATGGGGCTGCTCCCCGAAGAAAGCGCCGCCTGGGGCTTCCCCGTCATCTTTATCGCCGCCATTGCCCTGTCATTTGTCCTTTACCGGGTAATCCTCAAATACCTGCTCAAGCGCTTTGACGTGGAAAAATATTTTGACCCAATTTTTGGAAGGCGAGGGCAGAATAAAATCAGGAAAGATTAGCTGCCCCAATTACCCATTCGA
The DNA here is from genome assembly GCA_025997555.1 of Spirochaetia bacterium. GTDB lineage: Bacteria > Spirochaetota > Spirochaetia > Treponematales > Breznakiellaceae > BNUT01. The sequence continues at coordinate 26,365 of BNUT01000013.1, read as the reverse complement.
CTAACAGGCTGGGAGAAGGGCATATAGCGCCAAAAGATACCCCGCACTTCATCGGTAGTAGAATTCCGTATCACCCCGGTCCCCACCGCCTTGAGCCACTCACCCGGATAGTAGACGAGCTGAGCCCGTTCATTTTAAGAATATCAAAAGCCTTTTGGTTGCATCGCCGTAATTCTTTATGTTATAAAGAATTACGCTAAACCTTTTTGGAGGTAGTCGGAATTGAACCGACGACCTTTTGAATGCCATTCAAACGCTCTAGCCAACTGAGCTATACCCCCGAAAGAACTATTTGAATATATCTGTTTAACCGGTTTATGTCAAGACGATCATGGCTGTAAATTATCCTGATAACTTGTTAGTTATATTATCACAACTAATTTGGTGGTGTCAATAAAATACTATATGTGCCGTTGCCGTTGGACCTCATACAGCAATACCCCGGCGGCCACGGAAACGTTGAGGGAGTCGATGCGGCCATGAGAGGGAATGGCGATCAGGCCATCGCAGTTATCCCGGAGAAGCCGGGAGATGCCTTCGCCCTCGCTGCCCAGGACAAGGGCGATACGGCCGTGCAGGTCCACGTCATAGGCCGCCTTGCCGGTCATGTCCGCCCCGTAGATCCAGAAACCGGCGCCCTTAAGGTCCTCAACGGCGCGGGGAAGGTTTGCCACCTCGGCAGTGGGCACCCAGTCAACCGCGCCGGCGGAAGTTTTTGAGATGACTTCGGCGTGTTTGGCACTGCGGCGGTTCCGGGTTACCACCAGGTCCGCGCCGAACTGGTCGCAGGAGCGGAGGATGGCGCCGTAGTTGTGGGGATCGGTAATTTCGTCCAAGATCACCGCCAGGACATCCTTGCGGTCCTCCAGGCCGGCAATGAATTCGGCCAGGCTGATATCCACGCCGCCCCCGGAATCCGCCACCTCAAGGGCGATACCCCGGTGGTCCGGTGCGTACCGGTCAAGGTCGTGGGTACCCACCCGGTTAACCGGGACCTTGAACTCAGATGCAAGGGCAAGTATCTCCCGTGCACGGGGCCCGGCCTTTGCCAATAAAATCGGTCCGTGTTGTTTTCCTGATTTGATACGTTCTTCAATAGCGTGGAATCCCGTTAAATAACCCACATTTTCCTTTCATGCGTACAGCGCACTATTACTCATTAAAATCGTAGGTCTTCCCGTAATGGACAATTTCCGCCTGGGGATAGCCATGGTCGGCGAGGTATTTTTTGAAGGCGGCCTGGGCCTTGGGCTCGCCGTGAACCAAGAGGATTTTCTTTAAGCGGGAAGTATCCAGGGCATTGAGCCATTCAGTGGCTTCAAAATAGTCGGCGTGGGCGCTGAAGGCGTTGATCTCCTCCACCGCCGCCCGGCGTTTGAACCATTGGCCGTGGATCTTCAGGTCGGTTTCCTTGTTGCGGATGCGGCGGCCCAGGGTGTTCTGGGCCATGTAGCCCACGGTGAGGATCGTGGTGTTCGGGTCGCCGATGCTGTTGGCAAGGTGATGGGTAATACGCCCCGCCTCGCACATGCCGTCTGCGGAGATGATGATCAGGGGGCCGGGGTGATCGTTCAGGGCCTTGGACTCGTCCACGCTGGTGGTAAAATGGAGGCTGTTAAAACCGAAGGGGTTTTTGTGATGCTCGATAAAGGCCTTCTTGATTTCCTCATCGTAACATTCGGGGTGGACCTGAAAAATCGTGGTGGCGTTGGTGGCCATGGGGGAATCCACAAAAATCGGAATTTCCGGGATGATCCCCTCGTCAACCAGTATATGAAAATAGTAGACCAGCTCTTGAGTGCGCTCGATAGCGAATGAAGGAATAAGGATCCTGCCTTTATTTTTGACCGTCTGTTTCGCTATGGCGGCAAGTTTTTCCATGGCGTCATCGTTATTGTCGTGGCGGCGGTCCCCATAGGTGCTTTCAAGGACGATATAGTCCGGGGCCGGAAGTTTTGTGTCGGGGTTGCGGATGATGGGCTTATCGTTACGGCCCAGATCGCCGGAACAGAGGATGCGGCATTCCTTGCCGTCTTTTTTAACGGTGAGAAAAGCCATAGCGGAACCCAAAATGTGCCCCGCATCGAAAAATTCCAGGTTCACCCCGTCGCCGATAAATACCGGCCGGTTGTAAGAAATACCTACCATTTGACTGGTGGCCTGAATAGCGTCCTTTTCAGTATAAAGCGGAGTCCAGTTGAATTTCTCGCCTTTTTTCTGGGCCTGTTTCCGCAAAAAAATGGCGTCATGGGCCTGGATATTGGCGGAATCCATCATGATAAGGCTGGCAATGTCACGGCTGGCCGGGGTGGCGTAGATGTTTCCCGAATAACCCCCTTTGGTCAGCAGGGGGAAAAGCCCGCAGTGGTCAAGATGGCCGTGGGTCAGAATGGCCGCTTCAATGCGGTCACTTTCAATGCCGAAATTCCGGTTTTTCCGGTCAGCCTCGGCACGGGAACCCTGAAAAGCGCCACAGTCCACGAGGTAGCTTTTACCATCAATCTCAAGCACATGTTTGGAACCGGTAACTTCCTCGGCGGCGCCGAGGGAGTAAAAGGTGATGTCCACTCTAGTTTTCTTCCCGAATCAGGGCTTCCCTGAATCCAGCCTGACCGATTAAACGGGCCATAGCGGACATATCCGCCGTAGCTACGCCGGAAATAACCACCCGGATATAGTCCCCATTCCGTTCATAGGCGGGTTTGAGTCCCACATTGGTCAGGTTGTCAAAGGCTTCCTTGGCATGCCAAGTGTTCGTGAAGGCGCCCACCTGCACCCGGTAAATTTTTCCATTATTCGGATTGGGCATATAGGGATTAATAATAGCCGGACCCAGAGGCGTAGGTCCAAGCTGCTGTACTTGTTGGGGTAGAAGATTAGACTGCGGCGCCGGAGTAGGAGTCGGTTGAGCAACAGGCTGCGGCGCTGGAGTAGAAGTCGGTTGGGCAACAGGCTGCTGTACCGGAATAGGCGCTGGCTGAGCAACGGGCTGCGATGCCGGAATAGGAGCCGCCGGTTCCAGGGGAGGCATAATCGGCAGCGGCACAATTTTAACTTCCGGTGTCGGCGGAGCAGCCGCAACAATTGAAGCCGAGGCCGTAGCGACCACCGGTTCCTTTGGAGCGGGCGGCGGCTGTGTAACTGTCTGTTTCCATCCGGAGACATTGCCCGAAGGGGCTACTGCGATAATACGGGGATTTCCCGTTCCGGTCCCGTCGGCGCCGGACGCATCAGCGGTAACAGGAGACTGAGAGCCCCGGGAAGCGTCATTAACCGGCGCTGAATCAGTAGCAAAGGAGTTTGGCGATTGCAATACGTTGTAGATATTAAAAACAGGGGACTGCGATGACACCGGAGCCGTCGTTTGAGTCCGGGTATCAGTGCTGTTATCAGTATTGGAACTAGTCCTCTCATCGGTAGTGCTCGTAGTAGTGGTATCGGTAGTGCTCGCCGTATTCGATCTCGACCCCTCAACATTCGGCGCTGGCGGGTCCGGGTTTTGAACCGGCGGGTTCAGGTTTTGAACCGGCGGGTTCGGATTTTGAACAGGCGGGTTCGGGTTAGGCGGATCGGGAGTCACAACAGCGACCGTTGCGGGAGGCGGCGAGGCTGGGCGATTATCGACAAGTTCCAGGATTACCGGGCCATTGCCCTGGATGGGTATACCCAAACCTTGAGCCGATCCTCTGGAAAGGTCTACAATACGTTCTGTAGAGGCAGGAATCCGACCGATTATTTGTGCGATAACCTGTTTGTTGTTCTGGGGATTCGTTATTTTTACCTGAGTACCCAAGGGCAAACTTGGGTGGGCAGCGGTCAACTCCTGACTATCAATATCTTGGCTTCCTATGCCTTCCTGGTGAAAATTCCGTATACTCTGGGCAGTACAAATTGTGACAGAGACAACAGCGAATAATAAAACCAAAATCAGCCGCTTCATCCTTACCTCACCCGTAGGGAACTCCAAAAAGGTCTTTGGCTTATTATCGACACATTATCGGCAAATATTAAGTCCAACTTAATAAATAGTATCATAAAAAATATTTAAAAAAAAAGGGGGGAAAGGCAAAATCTTGTAAATTTCACTAAAAAATCCATTTTTTTGCTGTTTGATATAATAACCCCTTTTATTCGTACCCTTGCTGATTTCCCCATCTCAGACTAAACTAATAATAATGATGCAATTTCGGTCCACACAGTCCCATGATGCCCTGGTTTCCTTTAAAGATGCGATTCTGCACTGTCTGCCTCCCGAGGGAGGGCTTTATGTACCCACCCAAACGGTGGATATGCGGCAGTTCTTTCTATATATGGATTCCAATACCACCTATCCTGAACTGGTGGCCACGGTGGCGCCGGTGCTTTTGCAGGGGGAACTGAACCCCTTTTCCGCTTCCCGGGTGGCGGAAAGCGCCTTCAATTTTGAGCCTGAATTACGGCAGCTTGATGAGGGACTTTCGGTCCTAAACCTGTATAATGGCCCTACGGGGGTTTTTAAGGACTTCGGTATCGCCTTTTTGGCGGCGGTGATGGAGGAACTCCTCAAGAATTCCAGCCCCGCCATGGTTCTCACTGCGGCGCGGGGGGATACGGGGGCAAGCATAGCCAACGCCTTTAATAACCGGGAAGGTATTACTTCGGTCCTCCTCTGCCCTGAGGGAGCCATCCGGGGGCTGGAAAGCGCATCCTTCGTGCCCAATGGGGGCAATATCATCCCCATCCAGGTGAAGGGGACCTTTGACGACTGCCAACGGCTTATCGCGGCAGCCATTAACGACCGGCCCTTTGCAGACCGCTACAATATTACCAGCGCCAATGCGATTAATCCGGGGCGGCTTCTGCCCCAAACTTTTTATTATCTCTACGCCTTTATCAAAATCAAGAAGTACCTCCACGGGGATCTGGTGTTCAGCGTACCTTCGGGCAACTTCGGCAACCTTATCGCCGGGCTCTACGCCTGGAAGTTCGGTATGCCGGTGAACGGCTTTATCGCCGCCATGAACGCCAACAATGCCTTTGGGGACTTTATCCAGGGGAAAAAGTTCATCCCCCATCCCCCAATCATCACCAATTCTCCCTCCCTGGATGTGAGTATCCCCTCAAATTACGAGCGGCTCCACTCCTTTTACGAGGAAGCCCCGGCGGTTATGCGGAATATGGTGTACCCCGCCGCGATTGACGATGAAACTACCCTTAAAACCATGGAAGCCGCCTGGAAAAAATACGGCATCCTCCTGAACCCCAACAGCGCAGTAGCCTTTGCCGCGGCGGAAAAACTCCGCGCCACCCGCGACTTTGACGGCCATATCCATACCGTGGTCCTTGCCACCGCCCATCCCGCCAAGGAAGCCGCCCTGGTTAGTAAGGCCACCGGCCAAGCCGTGGAAATCCCCCCACGGCTTGCTATGCTCCAAAAACAGGTAGACCCCATCGCCTTAATCGATCCCCAACTAGACGCCCTGGAAGGGGCGATAGCGAGCTGTTTGTAAACTGTGTGTAAAGGGCGCCCTATGAAACATTTCCGCAGGTCCGTTTTTATCCTGATTTTTACCGTCTTGGCTTTTTCTTTTCCCGGCCCCCTGTTGGCGCAGGATAATTCTGCCGCCGGCGACAGTGCGGCTGTCCCGGCGGCAGCCCCAACTCCAACTTCCACCGTGCCGACATCGGCAACCGCAGATGCTCCAACAGCCGTCATCCCCGCTCCGGTAAGCCCTGCCGGGGAAACCGTTACCATCACCATTACCGCCCCGGCGGACGCCGTATCCTTTGGCCCTGTGCAGCCGGGGGTTGCCTCCACCGGCAGCGAAGCCGCCGAAGCCGAAGCTGCGCCGGTCCTGCCGGACGCCGAACAGGCCCCTGCGGAGTTGGAGGAAGCCAGAGATATCATTTATTATATCAAACGAATCGGTATCGCCCTTGGAATAATCGCCGTCCAGATTCTGCTGATTTGGCTTGTCTGGCAGATTTTCTTTAAATGGCTAACTCAGAAAGTCCTTGGATGGGGACAGAAAAACATAAAGCCCCTGAACATCAAAAAATTGCACATCCTGTCTACCAAACAAATCCTCACGTCCATTGAATTTTTACTCAGGATACTGAAATACGTCCTTACGGCGTTTCAGCTTTTCCTCACCTTGCCCATTATTTTCAGCCTTTTTCCGGTGACACAACATCTGGCATCCACACTCTTCGGTTATATTCTGAACCCTCTGAAAAATATCGCTGTCGGAATCGTAAGCTTTATTCCCAATTTAATTACCATCGTTATCATCCTCTGGGTAACCCGGTATGTGATACGGTTTTTGAAATTCTTCGCCACCCAGATTGAAAAGGAAAAGCTGGTCCTTCCGGGCTTCTACGCCGATTGGGCGCAGCCGACCTTCAATATTCTGCGGGTGCTGGTCTATGCCTTTACGGTGGTGGTGATATACCCCTATCTGCCCGGTTCGGGGTCCGCCGTGTTCCAGGGGGTTTCCGTATTTATCGGTATTATCTTCTCCCTGGGATCTTCCACCGCCATCGGGAACCTCATTGCCGGCCTGGTCATCACCTATATGCGGCCCTTCAAGATCGGCGACCGGATTCAGTTTCAGAATATCACCGGCTTTGTGGTGGAAAAATCCCTCATCGTCATCAGGATAAAAACCCACAAAAACGAATACGTCACCTTTCCCAATATGATGGTCCTTAATTCCAGCATCATCAATTACAACACTTCTTCCGACGAGGACGAGGAAGGGCTGATCCTCCATGCGGATGTCACCATGGGCTATGCCGTGCCATGGACTCGTGTCCACGAAATACTGATTGAGGCGGCGCTGAAAACAACGGGCATCCAAAAGACCCCCAAACCCTTTGTCCTTCAAACCGGCCTGGACGACTTTTATGCCAAATACCAAATCAACGCCTATACCAAAAATGTAGATAAAGTACCGCGGATCTATTCGGAACTCTACGAAAATCTGCAAAACGGCTTTAAGGCCGCAGAGATCGACTTAACGGCCCCGGCCTACCGGATATGGCTTCCCCCTGAGGCTCACGAAGGGCCGGGAAAAGCTGTGGCAGACGCGGCGAAAAAGTTGTAATATCAGGAACAGGAGTAGCATCAATCATGGGCAGAATAGCAATTGTTACCGGATCGGACCGGGGCATGGGCAAAGAGACGGCCCTTGCATTGGCCCATCATCGCTATACGGTGATTATGGCGTGTATTGATATACCAAATGCAAATATCACCTGTGATGAAATTAAACGCTTAAGCGACAATCAAAATGTATTTGTAAAAAAAATAGACCTGTCCTCCATAGCATCAATTAAAGAATTTGCCCGCGCATTTTTACAGGATTTCGATCAGGTAAATATCCTCATCAACAACGCCGGAATAGTCACCATGAACCACGAAATTACCGAAGACGGCTTTGAAAAAACCATGGCAGTAAATACCATCGGTCCGTACCTGCTTACCAAATTATTGGCGCCCCATTTTCCGGCGGGAGAAGATAACCGTATCATTAACATGAGTTCATGGATTTATAAATTCGGAAAATTCTCCATAGATAAAATGAATCGGTATCATTATGTAAAAGCCTATGCGGTATCAAAATACGCGCAACTGCTGATTACCCTTGAACTTGCTGATGAATTGAAAAAAAAGGGCATCACCATTAATGCGGCGAATCCGGGAACGGTGCGTACTACTATCATGTACACCAATATAAAGTTTTATGATTTTATTATAGATATGCTGATGGCGCCATTGTATATCAGCATAGAAGAAGGAGCTAAAACAGGTATTTATCTGGCGACCTCCGATGAAGTAAAAAATAAAACCGGAAATTTATACCGCAAGTGTAAGCCGATTGCTGTTTCCAAAAAATTTAATAACAAGACCATACGGACTAAACTTCTGCAATATTACGAAACAATTTTTGAAAAATTTAATTAAACTTATCGATGCGTTGAGGAATTAATCATCTCCCGCCGCCCCAGCTTTTTCCCGTCTGCAGAACGATAGGGATTCCGGCGGTTTCGGAGATAGGTCTGGTATGCGGCGCTGCTTTCGTAATAGCCGTCCAGTCCTTTAAACGATGAGGATTCGTCGCAGCGGTAAAGTTCCATTAGGGTAGGGAAGAGGGGGGACTCCACGATCTCCTGGGTACGGATGAGGGGCAGCCGGGGCAGAGCGGCGGGGAGCATGTGATTTTTTACGAGGTAATAGATGTCCTCAATGAGGGGCCTTTCAAAACCGAGACGTTCCAGGAATTTCCGGGTCTGCCGGGCACCGATTTCGGCGTGGCCTTCAAAACGGTGACCCCCGGAGGAAGCCGAGATGGGCTTGCCCACATCGTGTAGGAGGAGCCCCAGAGAAAGGCGGAAGTCGCAGCCCTTTCGGTAACGGAAGGTTTCCATGGTATGCTTCCACACATTACCTTCGGGATGAAATTCCTTGGAATGGTCCACATCGTCCAAAAGGGCAAGTTCGGGCCAGAGTTCCCCGATAAAACCGGAAGCCTTGAGAAATTCCAGGCCGAAACCGGGGTGAGAGGAACTCAAAAGGCCCATGAGCAGGATACGCTGCTCCTCCTCACCGGGAGGAGGGCCTTTGGGAAGCTGCTGTATACGGGCAGCATTTTGGTCTATTTCCCGAACCCGGGGCTCCTCCTCAATAGAATACCGGGCCAGAATCAACGCACCATCCATGACCACCCGCCAGTATCCGGCTGCCCGATCCAGCCCCTCCCAGAAGGGAGGCGGGTCCGGGTTTTCTACCTCGCTATGCCGCGTCTTGGCACCGTCACGGAGTTGACGAAGCAGGGGATAGAAACCCCAGGGGTCCCGGAAGCGTCGGGTTTTCCAGTCCTGATTAAAACCGAGGAGCTTATATGATGGGCGGGGGATGTCTTCAGAATCAATGCAGCGAAAAAAATAACAGCGCCCCCCCTGCTCCACCGCGCCATCCGCAAGGTTTGCGCCGGGAAAACGGAGGCCCTCGAAATGGCGGGCAAGGTCGGAAAGGCCGGCATCGGTTTCTATCAGCACAAAGGGTAGGGAATCCCGGCCCAGATAGCGGTCGATGGCGCTGAATCCGCAGAGAGTTACGGCGTAGCCCTGGGCAGCCAGGATTTCAGGAGGGGAACCCCGATCTTCGGTCCCGGCTGCAAATTCACAGACCCCGGTCTTAATTCCTGCTTCTGCGGTATGTTTATCGCCCATGGCTTCATCCTTGTGTTCATCTTAATTTACCCAGTCGCCGGTATCCGCCGTTTCGGGTTTATCGGTGTATCCCTCCGCATTGTAGTTCAAAACCCCAATGCCCCCGCCGCTTTCTCCCTGAGCCTAACATAGTATTCAGGGTCTAATGGATATTTTTCAAAACTCATTTCGCCGGGGAAATCTTCATGGATGATTTTGAGCGCCCAATCCCGGCCCAGCTTTTCTTCTACCAGATTGAGGATACGCATATCTTCCATGGCCTCCCGCAGAACTTCTCCCCGTATGGAGGAGCGGGGCTTGCCGTCATCGCCGGGATAGACCAGAAAGGCATCCCCCGCAGGGAAGGCCCGTGAAGCGCCGGTGTCAAAAAAGGGATCGATTAGTTTTTTGGAATACTGTGAATAGTAGAAGTTGTACCCCCATTGCAAAAAGCCGGTAATGTTGTAGCGATACATCAGCACTCCCATTGCCCGGTTTCTGGCCGAGGGCATGGCAAAAAAACGGTTGGGAACATTGACGGATTGGCCACAGCAATAATAGGTCCAAAGGTCGGGAACCTTTGCTTCGATAAAGGGACCAAGATGATTATTTCCCGTTACGGGATGCTCAATAACACCTTCCTTGTAAAATTCGAGATCACTGAGGGCGTCAATGATTCTGCTGCCCTCAACCAAATCGGCGATTTGCTTTTTCGCCGCCTTATAATCCTCAAGCTGATCTTTTTGCGGTTCATCAGAAACATGAAAGAAAATATGCTTCTTGTCATATCCGTACTGTTCCAATGCGCGGCGCAGGGCAGGTATAAATTGTTCCAGAAACACACGATAGCGGGGATCGGTACCCGGTACGTCCCAGCCAAAGATCTTCTGTTCCACACCATCAACCATGGCCACAATCTTTGGCGTGGCCTTCGCCCCCCATTGGGTAAAGAAATGGGCGATCTCAAGATAGCGGATTCCGTGTTTCTTGCAGATCGCGCACCATCGCTCCAGTTTGTCAAATCCGAATGAATAGCGGCCCTTGTCAAAGGTAATGTCCACCAACTGCATCGTAGGCCGCTCGGCCCCTACCGCCGTATCCAGGGGCGGGGTAAACACCGGGGTAAGGATGGTGTTGATCCCATAGGTCCCGGCCATAGGCTTGATAAATTCATCAAGGATTTTCCAATGCGCTTCACTCAAGGGCTGTACATGATAGTAAGACGCAAGGCAGTCCCCATGGAACCACTGGGTCTGGATCAATTTCTGTTCCGGCATGTTTACCGGAAGGACCAACAGGGTGACATGCAATTCATCGAGCTGTTTTTCGTTTTCTTTTCCGCTTATCCTTATGGTTACCGGATAACTGCCCGCATCAGCGGCCGTAATGCCGGGGAAATCGATCCATACCGAACGGTACTGGCCCGGCATAAAACGTATTTCGTTACTTGTTAGAGGCATAAGCAAATCCGGGAATAACCCCGGCTCGGTACTCAGATAATTATCGTCCGCTGTTTCGTAGGCGGGAAAGTCGGCGGGGACCAGTTCCACGGAACGCAGACGCGCTTCCACCGGCGTCCCGGAAAGGGCAACGCAAAAATTCTTAACGGGAGCATTTACACCGGGCATTTTTTCCCTGAAGTAAACCAACTGAATTGATGGGACTTCGCCCCCAAACACCACAATCGTTTTCCCGTCCTTCATTGCATGTGGCTGCTTGAGGGGAAAGACTTTTTCCAGAGAACCGGTTAAAAAGAAATGACATCCATACATAAGCGCATCCTATTAGGTAACAATAACAGTACCCAATTTTTATCCGTACATTTATTCATTACGCTTTTTTCGTTTTCCCTTTTGGGAGAGACGATAATGCCGCAATGAATTCATCCAGCCGGTACCCGGAGGCCGCCTCAGCCTTGGCAAGGGCTTCCGCAACCAAGGCCAGAGTTTCCGCCCGCTGACAGAATTCCGCTGCCGTGTCTGTCTTTCCGCCAGCCGGGGAAGCGGCTTTAACCGGCGCCGCAGCCTTCCTGCTAAGCGGGGCCTTTGTCTTGGTGGCTTTGCCATCAACGGCAAACTTCTCCACTTCCTTGAGCGGGGGACGGACAATCTCCCTAAAAGCATCGCCGCTTTCCAGCAGCAGGAACAGGGGAACGTAAAGAAGGGCTTTTTCAAAGGCTTCCTTATTGAACCAGGTCACATCTTCAAAACGGTTTATCCCCAGGAGTTTACGGAAATCATCGGCGGTATAATTTTCCCCAAAGATGGCTACAGCTAAGGCGTTGCCAAAGGCGGGTTTACCAGCGGCGGCGCCGGTAACGGCGGTGACCGCAGTCAGATAACCGGAATCCTCAGGACTGGTCCGGGCCAAAACCGCCAGCATGATGTCCACAACTCCAGCCGCTTCACCGCCGCTCACGCCGAGGGCCTCAAAGCATTGCCGCAGCTTGCGGTCCAGGCCCCAATGAACAGCCAGTGCCGCCGCATCCGCTCCTGCGGCCCCGCCGCCGATAACGGTACGGAGCAGGCTCAAAATACTGTACCCGGCGGCAAAGGCGGCGCTCTCCGGCTTCCCGGCGATTTCCTTTTTCAACTTTTCAAGATAAGCCTTTGCCGGTCCATTGGCGGCGAGTTTATCGGAAGCCGTTCCGTTAGGAACTGCCCCATCGACAATGAGCCGCAGCCGATCCAGGCTGGCGGTCAACTCATTCTCATAGGCCGCCGCGTCCGGGTGTGGGTGCAGATAGGGCGTATTAAATGGCTCACAGCGGCCCCCCGCGCCGTCCAGGTATTTTTCCGCAGCTACGGTAAATTTCTGCACCGGCTCCCGGATTGTATCGATAAAGCTGATGTTCCCCGCAATGGCTTTCTTCCCGGCGGCCTTTGTACCAACGGCTTTGCCACCAGTTCCAGCAGTATCCGTATCAAAGAGCCCGTAAAGTTTTTCGATCCGCTCAATATTGAAAATCTCAAACAGCGGCGCATAAAGCTCAGCAAGGAAAATGTCCTGCACCGCCGCATCGGGATCGACAACACCCCGGCCGTTGAGCTCTGCGTGGAGCTTGGACCAGCGGGCGGCCCAGAGGTATTCAGCAGTGCCGGGGACGGCATCCTCAACCTCGCGGATGTCGAGAAACACCTGGGCCTCGTAGCCTTTGAGGCTCACAAAAAGCCCCTTCTCGCTGATTTCCTTTGAGGAGCGGATAAACCAGAGCCCGGCCCGCTGTTCCCGGAACAGGGTGAAGAACCGGTTGTCCCCGTGGATGGACAGGGCTTCGCTCAAGGTGTCCTGACGGTAACTGCCGTCATCCTGGAGGATCGCCGGGGTGCTGCGGTGTATCCAGCCGGACACTTCGTAATAGGAGTTATTATAGAAGATAAGCGCCCGCTCATCCCAACTGCGGTTGGAATAGGCAAAGACGTTCTCGTTGACGTGGCCTTCGGAGGTGTAGAGGTCGTAGAGCCGGAAGGCCTCGCTGCCGGAAAAGACGTGTCGCTTTTTCATCAGGGGGAAGATTTCCCGCTCGTGACGGTCCACGAAGTAGCCGTCCGGTACTTCGTCCTTGTAGGAGCGGCGGTATTCCATGCCGTACTTTTCCTCGAAGCCCTCGATCTGGCCGTGACCGAACATGGGGAGGCCGGGCATGGTCACGAGGAGCGTGGCGATGCCGAAGTACTTGTCGCCCTTGCCGAACTGGGCCACGGCGGTTTCCTCATCGGGGTTGTTCATAAAGTTGACGAAACGCTTGAGGATTTCAGGCTCGAATTCCAGGGTATTTTTGATGGTGGCCCGATATTTGGAATTTTCCTCGTTTTTGAGCATGTTCATAAAGGCCGAATTGTAGACCCGGTGCATCCCCAGGGTGCGGACAAAGTAGCCTTCCATCATCCAGAAGGCCTCCGCGAGGAGCAGGGTGTGGGGGGCTTCCGCGGCGCAGCGATCAACCACTTCCCGCCAAAACTCGTTGGGAATGCGGCGGTTGAATTCATCGTTGGAAAGGGCGTGTTCTGCCCGGCTGGCAATGTCCCCGCCGCGCCCCGGTTCAGGGTACCAGAGCCGCTGGATGTGCTTCTTCGCCAAAGTCATGGCGGCGTCGAAACGGACGATGGGGAACTGCTGGCACACCCCGATGATCGTGCGGATCACCGCTTCACGGGCCTCGGGGTTGAGGAAGTCGATCTGGGCGGTATCGTTCCAGGGCATGGAGGTTCCGTCATTGCCGTGATAGATGTAGCGGGCCTGCCCGGTGTGGTTGTCGATCCGCTTGAACACCACCGCCGCGTCGCTACGGGTAAAGTAGTGCTCCTCAATCTGGACCGTAATATCAGAGCGGCCCGAAAGATTGCCGCAGTTGTAGTTATAGGTGGGGAAGGGGGGGTAACTCAGCTGGAGGAAGCGGTCCGGGTGCTCCACGACCCAGCGGCTGTCGATGCCCGTGTGGTTGGGGACCATGTCGGAGCCCAGCCTGATTCCCCTGCGGAAGCACCGTTCCCGGAGGTTGGTCAGGGCGCCCCAGCCGCCCAACTCCGCAGCAATATCGTAATCGTAGAGGCTGTAGGCGCTGGCCGCCGCCTCGGGGTTGCCGGTCCACTGCTTGATGGTCTTTGAGGCGTTGCTCCGCTCCCAGAGGCCGATGAGCCAGAGCCCGGTAAAGCCCCGGCGGGCCAGTTCGTCCAGTTCCTCATCGGGGATCTGGTCCAGCTTTTCAATGGGCCGGCCGTATTTTTTGGTAAGCTGAAAGAGCCACACCAGGGTACTCTTTGCCATCAGCACCGTCCGGGGCATCCACTCCTGATCGGGGCTGAATTTTTCGTACTCGTCCATCATGTTGCCGAAGGTCAGGGCCTCGGTGGGTCCGGGGCCGCCGAAGTAGGGCTTGTCCTCTTCCTTCATCACATCCAGGCCGATGAGCATCCGTGACATGAACTTGCCCAGCAGCAGCCCCCAATGGGTCCGCATCCACTCAAGCTGCCCCGAAAGGGAATCCGGGCAGGCAAGCGCCGGAGCCCGCAGCAGGTCCCAGAGGTTCTGCCCGTCCGGGCCGAAGGGGGGCAGCAGCGCCAGATATGCCTTGAGCTCCGCGATAGCCGCAGGATAGACGGTTTTTTGCTCCAGATCGTTGTCATCAAACAGGAAATTGAAGGGGCTAAAGGCGGGGTTCAGGTTTGCCAAAGCCAGCAGCAGAATTTCTTCCAGACTGAGGGATCGGCAGCTTTCCCCGTCATCGCTGCCCTTGAGGTAGTCCTCCACCGTGGATTGCCCGGCGTACACCGGCTGGGGAGGGAACAAAGCACCGAAAGTGTGCAAAAGGCCGTCAGTCTTCCCGGCACTCAGTTTTTCTTCCAGCCGCCCCAGAGCGGTATCGAATACATCGGGCTGCACCTGCTCCCGGTACAGGGCCACCATGTAGTGCAGTATCTCGTCGATAAGCCCCATGGCGTAAAGCTGCCCCGCCTTAATGAAGCGGTCGGGGTGGCGGGGGTCGATTTTGGCGTTAAATTTCGCCGCCAGCTCCCGCACCTGCCGGAGATCCGCCAGGACCACGTTGCCCGTCAGGGAGAAAAGGCCCTTGTCCAGGGTATATTCCTCCCGGACCTCCCGGCGGATGTGGAATTCCATGGTTGTGCGCCGGGAAGCGGCCCAATGACCCTCACCTTCGAAGGCCGTAAGCCGTATCGCGAATTTCATCATGTTATACCCGATTTTTTCCCGATCTGCGCCCATAGCTGCCTCCGGTGAAGATTTTATTAAAGGACTTCAAGCCTAAGTATAGTATGAAATTGGGGTTAGGTAAATGAATATTTTAGGGGAGAGAGATGCAGGGAAAGAGGGGGAAAGCCTTCCCCTTCGTCTGGGGGCACTGCCCCTAAAACCTCACATTTGGTGGGCGGACAAAAGCCCCGGTCTATTTCTAAACCGGTGTCAGATACACATACGTTGTGAATGACAGGATGGATTTCCCTTTTTCAAGATTTTACCACCGGAATTGGCGATAAACGCCGGATCAAAGGCCGAGAGTAGAAGGATTGGCAGCGGCGGCGGTATTACACTACATCCCGCTCAAAAATCTTGATCACCTTGGTCGGGCATTTCTCCGCACAGGTCCCGCAGGAAACACATTTACTGTAATCCACCACCGGGATGTTGTTTTCCAGGGTGATGGCCTGCTGGGGGCAATTTTTAACGCAGAGCCCGCATTTAATACAGGCGATCTTGCAGGATTTGCTCACCATGGGTTTAATGGAATTGCGGTTGGAGCAGAGCACCATGGCACCGTGACGATCCTTGGGTACTTCCCGCAGGAGCATCTGGGGGCATTCGGCGATGCAGAGTTTGCAGCCCGTGCATTTTGTGTAATCAACCTTGGGGAGACCGTTTTCGCCCAGCTTAAGCGCGCCGAACCGGCAGACCAAGGTACAATCGCCGAAACCAAGGCAGCCCCAGGAACAAAGCTTGGTCCCCCCGGAAGACAGCTTCGCCCCCCGGCAGGTTTGCAGGCCCGTGTAGTTTCCTTTTTTGGGGGCATGTATTGATGAACCCTGACAGGCCAGCACCGCCACCACCGGAATCACGGAACCGCTGACCCCCATGATGGCGGAAAGTTTTTCTGCGGTTGCTGCGCCGCCCACGGAACAGCTACTGATCCCCGCATTTCCTGCGGCAATCGCGGCGGCATAGGCGTCACAGCCGGGAAAACCGCAGGCCCCGCAGTTTGCGCCGGGGAGACATTCCCGCAGTTGGCCAGCGAGGGGGTCCTCCGGGACGGCAAAGACCTTCTTGAAGAAGCCCAGGGCCGCGCCGAGTATAAAAGCCAACACAGCCGCAAAAATGGCGGTTATAAGTACTATGTTCATATTAAATCCTTATTTAACCAAACCGCTAAAGCCCATAAAGGCCATGGAAAGGAGGCATGCGCAGATAAACAGTATCGGCGTACCCTTCAAAAAAGCCGGAATGGGACTGGTTCTGATCCGGCGCCGTATCCCCGCGAGGAGGAGCAGGGCCAGGAGAAAACCCAGGGCCACGCCGACCGCATATACCAGGGATTCAATAAACCCGAAGTCCTTGGAGATGTTATTCAGGGTTACATAGAGTATGGCGCAGTTGGTGGTGATGAGGGCCAGATAAATTCCCATGGAGCCGTAGAGGGCCGGGGCGCTCTTTTTAAGGTAGAATTCCACCAGCTGCACCAATGCGGCTATGACCAGAATAAAGGCCAGGGTCTGTAAAAATTTGAGCCCCAGCGGCTCAAGATTAAACCAGTAAATGGGATAGGTAACGCAGGTCGCAAGAACCGTAACAAAGGTAACCGCAAGGCCCATCCCTATTGATTTATCCTCATCGGTACTCATACCGATGAAAGGGCAGAGGGCGAGGAAACTCATAAAGACAATATTGTCGATGAGAACGGCCTTGATAAAAATACTAAAAAGGTTCATCAGCAGCACCCCGCTTTATCACGGTTAACCGTATTACTACTGACCCGCGATTTTAGAAAAAGCCCCAGGCTGATAAAGAGGCCGAAGACCAGAAAGCCGCCGGGGGGCAGGGCGAAAAACAATATGGGCGTATACCCTGAGCCCAGCACCGGGAAACCCAGTATGGAACCGTTTCCCAAAAGTTCCCGCACCAGCGAGATTGCCGCCATCACCCAGGTGTAACCCAGCCCCATGCCCAGGCCGTCGGGGATAACGTTGACGATGGGCTGCTGGGAAGCAAAGGCTTCGACCCGGCCCATGATGATGCAGTTTACCACGATGAGGGGAATGAAAAGCCCCATGCTCGCCGACAGATCGGGGAAATACGCCTGGAGCACGTAGTCAATGATAGTGGTAAAGGCCGCGATTACGATGATAAAGATCGGAATACGCACCGATGAAGGAATCAATTTCCTGAAAAGGGAAATAACAATTTCCGACATCAGAAGCACAAAGGTCATGGAGAGCCCCATGCCGATACCGTTGGCAACACTGGTAGTAACCGCCAATGAAGAACAGAGGCCAATCATGAGAACCAAAAGGGGGTTCTCGTTTATAAGGCCGTTGGAAAATATTTTCCAGAATTTCATTTCAGATCCCCCTCGGCGGCAAGCCATTTTTTGCCCGCGTCCCCCGCGGTATTTACCAGGAGGGAAACCGCCCGGCTGGTAATGGTGGCGGCGGTTATCGCTTCCACTGCACCCCCGTCTTTTGTAACCTTGATAGTGCCATCGGCGGCCATACCCGCAAACTGTCCATAAAAAGCGGGGAGAGCCGCTTTGGCCCCAAGTCCGGGGGTGTCGGTGTCTTTAAGTACCCTCACCCCCACAATCTTCCCATCGGAGCCGATGCCCACAAGGGCCTCAAGAATATCGCTAAACCCCGTATCCTGAGCGGTAAACGCGATGCCCGTGACGGTATTTCCCTTCTTTAACCTATAGGCCGCAGTAAAAGTAACGGCGGGGTCACCGCTCACAGGAAGATCCTTAATCTCGTCAAATTCGGTGTCATCACCAAAAATATCTTTCAAAGCATTGTTGAGCTTGGCGCTTTGATTCACGCTGATCTGATCTTTCGTCCCCTCATACACAAAAGCAAGGCCCACGCAGGCCACGGTGGCAAAAATCATAAGGGACAGGGCAAGCTTTAATATGCTTTTCATTTCACGGCCCCCTGTGCAACCGGTTTAGCTGCGGCCTTTTTCTTCGCCACAAAGCCGTATTTTTTCGGCAGGAGCCGGTTCAGGAAGGGGGTGACGCCGTTCATAATGAGGATGCCGTACATGACACCTTCGGGGTAGCTGCCCCAGTTGCGGATCAGGATGGTGATGAGCCCCGCGCCGAAGCCGAAAATCACCTTACCTTTGGCAGTGACGGGAGTGGAAACGTAATCGGTGGCCATAAAGACCGCGCCGAAAAGGAGGCCGCCGCTCAAAATGCTGAACAGGCTAAAGGGGAGGTCGAAACCGCTGAAAATCAGGGATGCAAGGAAACCCGCGGCGATCATTGCCAGGGGGGCGCGCCAGTCAATGGTTTTGGTGACCAGCAGGTAGATGAGCCCCGCGAGGATCAGGAATGTCGAGGATTCGCCGATGCAGCCCCCATGGCTGCCGATAAACAGGTTCATGATGGTGGACCAGTAATCTCCGGAAGCGCTCTGCCCGGCGGCGAAGAATTCCTGTCCCACATCGGCCACGGTCCCCCCCATCTTGATGATGTTGAGCGGGGTGACTCCACTGACCCCGTCCACAATGGAGGAGGCGTTGAGGTGATCCGCCAAGCTTGTGACGAAGCCCACCGGCGGCCGGTGCCAGGTGGTAATGGCGGCGGGGAAGCTCATCAGCATGAAGGCCCGGCCCACAAGGGCGGGGTTAAACACATTGGCCCCAAGGCCCCCGAAAAATTCCTTGGCAACGATAATGGCGAAAATGGCCCCAAGGGCAGTCATCCACAGCGGGGTCGAAGGGGGCAGGACCAGGGCGAGGAGCAGGCCGGTGACCCCGGCGGAAAGGTCTGCCACCCGAACCGGCTGTTTAGTGATGAGCCGGAAGAGGCTTTCCCCCGCTATGGCCGAAACCACCGACACCAGCACGGTGAGCAGGGCGGGCAGCCCAAAGAGGACGATGCCGAAGATCGTCACCGGCGCCAGGGCGATCAGCACATTACGCATCAGGACTTGGGTGACAACCGGGGAACCGATGTGGGGACTTGAGGCAAGGAGCAGGGACGCCTCCGCCTTGCGGGTACTTGCGGCGGGATTCGTAGCAGCGTTCGCCGCAGTTGTTTCTTCGTTTTGAGCCATTAGGTGATTCTCCTTAAACCTTCACCGCTGTCGTTTGCGTAGCTTTTGCGGCAGCCAGGGCAGCTTTGGCATCCGCAGCCGCTTTCGCTGCGGCCTGTTTTGCACGCAGCTGCCCTTTCCCGACCCGGAAGCGTTGGACCAGTTTGATCCGGGCGGGGCACACGTAAGTACAACTGCCGCATTCGATGCAGTCCAACAGCCCCGCAGTGACCGCATAGTCCAGGTCGCCTGATTCCAGACTGTTATTCATGATCACCGGGGAGAGGCGGCAGGGACAGTTGCGGATACAGCGGCCACAGCGGATACAGGGGCCTTCCAGGTCAGCCAGGGTTTCTTCACGGGTCATCAAAATGATGCCGCTGGTGTTTTTCTGGATCGGTACTTCGATGGAGGGGACGGCGTTTCCCATCATGGGGCCGCCGTAGAGGATCTTTCCCAGCCGTTCCGTGTCGATGGACATGAAAGCCGGGGGAAGGTCCGTGAGCAGAGCGCCGATGGGGGCGCGGATGTTCTTGGGGGTCTTGCAGGCCCCGCCTGACACGGTGAGGTCCCGGTCGATCAGAGGCTTGCCCAGGGTAAAGGCTTCGGCAATGGCGATAAGGGTGCCCACGTTCTGCACGATGCACCCCGCGTCCATGGGAAGCCCCCCGGAGGGCACTTCCCGGCCGGTCAGGGCGGTGATCAGCATCTTCTCCCCGCCCTGTGGGTAGAGGGTGCGGCAGAGCCCTATCGAAATGTCCCCGGCATGCTCATTCAGGCGGATCTCCTGCTCGATCAGGGGAATGAGCTTTTCCTTATTGTCCTCCATGCCGATGATCGCCTTTTTCACTCCGGTAATCTTCATCACAATGGCAAGACCCTGGATTAAGAGATGGGGTTTTTCGGTCATTATCGCTTCGTCGGTGGTCAGGTAAGGCTCGCATTCGGCCCCATCGGCGATGATGATGTCGATGGGCTTATTCGGGGGCGGGGACAGTTTGACGTGGGAAGGGAAGCCCGCGCCGCCCATCCCCAGAATTCCCGCTTCCCGGATGCGGGTAAGGGCGTCCTCTTTGGAACAGGTGTAAGGGTCCAAGGGCGGCATATATTCTGTTTCAAGGGTATCGCTGGTGGTGTCCCCCGCCTCCGCCTCGATAATGACGCAGAGGCCTTCGGTGTTGTTTGATTGAGTCCGGGGCTCGATCTTTTTGACGATTCCGGTGATCGAAGCGTGAACCGGCACGGTCATGGGGCCGGGGTTGGCCCCCTCGGCTATCTTCTGGCCCCGCCGCACCTTGTCCCCCACACTGACCAGACACTTATTGGGCGCGCCGAAGTGCTGATTCACCGGAATCACCACCTGTTTCGGAGCCGGGCACAGTTCCACCGGGCGGCCTTCGGTGGTGTGCTTCCGGGTGGAAAGCTTCAAACCCCGCTTAAATGTACTCACCGCCATGGGTGACCTCTCTTTGTTTCTATTATTGGGATAATCTTAATCCGTAATAGGAAGGACCGTCAAGGAAATTTTTGAAGTAAGATTAACACGTTGCTGATACAATCCCCCTTGTCAAGCCTCCCATCTTCATCTATACTACTTTTCTATTGTAATTGATCTTATGAACTTTATATATAGATAGGAGAAATTCCCATGAAACGGACTTATCAACCCAGTAAAGTGAAGCGGAACCGTAAATTCGGGTTCCGGGCCCGGATGAAGACACGGGGCGGGCGGCTTGTGTTAAAGCGCCGCAGGGCAAAAGGGCGGATTAAACTCAGCGCTTCCGATGAGAAGAAGCCCTTCTAGTGCTTGGGGCCTCAACCGAACCGCAGAGCGGTGAAGGTTCCCCTCTTGAAGGCTCTATCGAAGGGATGGACCTATCGGTCCGGTCCCTTCGGTTCAGAAGTTTTGAACGGCTAAAGGAAAGGGAAGGGATTCGGAAGGTTTTTAGTCAGGGAAGGGCCTATAGCTGCCTTGGCGTGAAGCTATTTGTGTTGAAAAACGGGCTGCCCCATAACCGGATCGGTTTTACCTTGGCGCGGAAATACGGCAATGCGGTGGAGCGGAACCGGGCCAAACGGCTTGGCCGGGAGGCTTACCGGCATCTGCGGCCCCGGTTGCGGGGCGGTTATGATCTGGTGTTGCTGGCGTACCCCGCAAAAACCCGGAGTGAACCGGTCAAAACCGGTATGGCGGATCGGTTGAATCAGCTTAAATCCCTTTTCGGCAAAGCCGGTTTGTTTAAGAATGGTTGAATAATGGCGACATTACGGAAATTGGCGTTGCTTTTGATCCGTTTTTATCAGGGTGCCGTTTCTCCCCATTTTCCCCCCAGTTGCCGGTATGTACCGACCTGTTCCGCCTATGCCTATGAGGCGGTGGAAAAATACGGCGTTTGCCGGGGGGTGTTTTTGGCAGCCAAACGGGTTCTGCGCTGCCATCCCTTGCACCGGGGCGGTTACGACCCGGTTCCTTAAAGGAGTGATATGGAAAAGCGAACGTTACTAGCGGTTGTGCTTTCGATAACGGTGATGCTGGTCTTTTATTTTATTCAGGGCCTGTTTATGCTTCCGCCGGAGCCTGCGGCGCAAACCGCCGCCGGTCAGTCCGCGCCGGTTACTGCGGCTCCCGGACCCGCCGGGCCCTTGCCCGGACTGGTCCCTGTTGCAGAGGCCCCTGTTCCCGCTACGGGAAGCCCCGCAGAAGTCGTTGGAACGGAAACGGGGCTTTCAGCCGCCGCCATCGATACCCCCGCTGTGCCCCTCAACGAAGAGCATGTTTCCATTGATACGGGCCTTTTTACTGCGGTCCTTTCAAATGTTGGCGGGGATTTGGTTTCCTGGAAACTCAAAGAGCATAGCGACCAAAACGGTTCTCTGGAAATGCTCTTCTCCGGGGACAACGAGGCCCACGCCCTCACCGTAGCTTTCGGCAATCAGGACGCCGCACCGGTAAGCGCCCTTTTCAATGTAAAACGCATCGATGACTATACGGTCGAATTTTCCCAGAATTTTGCGCTTCCCCCCGGAACCGGCAGTTACAGCGGCGGTACGTTTCTTTTAACCAAGCGTTACAGTTTTAAGCCCAATGAATATATGTTTGAACTGAAGGTTCTCCTGGACGGCGGGTATTCGGTTACGGGCTTCAATTTTCCCGGCACTCTGGGTGGTTCCGGCGCAGCCTATACCTTGGGCTTTGGCCCCCAGATTGGGCCCCGGTTCGAGAAGCTGGATCAGTACGAGTACCGTAATTACTATAGTTTTATCAATGGCAAACGAAAGACCGAAAAGGTAAACAATGTCCTCAACAATTCACGGGCAACCTGGTCTGCCATTGCGGGGAAATACTTTACCTTTATCGCTATTCCCTATCTGGCCCAGTACGATATGGTTTTTTCTGATAAATCGGAACCGGGCATCCCCAGCGCTTCCCGGCTGTACATCATCCGGCCCAGTTTGAACGCTTCCCGTTCCGAGGATGTGTACCGCTTTTATTTGGGCCCTAAGACCCAGGATGCGTTGGCGGTTTACAATAACGGAAAAAATGGGTTCGACATCAGGGATATGCAGTTAATTGATGCGGCCTCCGGGGGTTTCATGGCCCCCCTGGAGAAGGTCCTCAAGTGGCTCCTGATGATTTTCCAGGGGATTGTGCACAATTACGGGGTGGCGATTATCCTGCTGACCCTGCTGGTTAAGATTTTGCTCTTCCCCCTTACCAAGAAGGGGTCCGAATCAACCCTCAAGATGCAGGCATTGGCCCCTAAAATCAAGGAAATTCAGGAAAAGTACAAGGATAAGCCCCAGGAAATGAACGCTAAAATGGCGGAATTCTATAAAAAAGAGGGGTATAACCCGCTTTCGGGCTGCCTCCCCATGCTGCTCCAGATCCCGATTTTCTTTGCCATGTACAGCCTCTTTAACAACCACTTTGACCTGCGGGGGGCCATGTTCATCCCCGGCTGGATTCCCGATCTTTCCCTTCCGGAATCGGTGTTCAACTTTTCTCCCTTCCGGATACCCCTGCTGGGCTGGAGCGATATCCGGCTGCTGCCCTTTATCTACGTGGGTTCCCAGCTTCTCTACGGAAAGGTAACCCAGACCCCGGATCAGAAAAGCAACGCCCAGATGAAGATGATGCTCTACGCCATGCCGATAGTGTTCTTCTTCGTCCTCTATGATGTGCCTTCGGGGTTGCTTTTGTACTGGATCATGTCCAACATGTTAACCATGGTACAGCAGCTTGCGATCAACAAGTATATGGCCCCAAAACGGGCCGCCCTGGCTGCGGCAGCCGCTTCCGGCAGCAGTTCAGACAGCGAGAGCAAGCCGGTGATCGCGCCTAAACTTCCCCCGAAGAAGAAAAAGAAGAAGTAGCGGGGTAATTTCAGATGAGCAATTTCTTTTGCGAGGAGCGCATATTATGGTATATGAATTTGAAGGCCGTACCGAAAAAGAAGCAATCGATCGGGCGGCGGAAGAACTGGGACTAGAAAAAGATGATTTTGATGTCGAGATACTGGAAACCCAGCGGCAGGGATTGTTCAAGAAGGGCTTTGTAAAGATCCGGGTCCACACCGAACATCCAACGAAGTTCCCCCCGGACAAGCCCGTGGCGGTAGGGCGGGGATCAAGCCTTGAGGATGACGATGACTCCATCGGGAATCGCATCCAGGAACGGGATACTGCGGAAACGGATGCGGAACAGTTCAGCCAGGCGGTATTCGGCGACCCCGAAGCCAAAAACGACTTTGAACAGAAGATGATCGACTTTGTGGAAGGTATTATCGAGCGGATGGGGTACAGCGGTAAGGTTTCATTCCTTTTCCGGGAAGAACGGAAGATCGGCCTTAAGATCGATTCTCAATATTCTTCCATTTTGATTGGAAAGAAGGGAAAAAACCTGGACGCCCTCCAGTTGCTGGCCAATATCTATGCGGGCCGTCAGGGCCGGGAAGATATGCGGGTCATTCTGGACAGCGAAAATTACCGCATCCGCCGGGAGGAATCCCTGGTGCGCCTTGCCTATACCGTGGCCGACCGGGTCCGGGAAAACCGGGGCTCCATACTGCTGGAACCCATGAACCCCTTTGACCGCCGTCTTATCCACACCACCCTGAACGACATCGCCGACGTGGAAACCAAGAGCGAAGGCGAGGGGCTCTACAAGCAGGTGCGGGTGTACTATCGTGGGTTACGGTGATATGATGCGTTATATAAAGCCATTGATTACATTGATCTTTATCAGTTTGTTGGGGACGGCGGGGCCGCTTTCCGCTGCCACGCTGGAAGATTTGGTTGGTGCGGAACAGGCGGCGCTGCTGAGGGCGGCAGTTGCAGCCGGTGGAACCCTTACCGAAGTGCAGCTTAAAAATCCCGCTCCCCTTCTTGTTCCCCAACATGCCGGTGTCAGGCGCATTGTTGATGAAACCATGAATATCCTGGCCCCCAGTCTCTTTGTGGAAACCCTCTCTCTATATGTCAAGCCTGCGAATTCCGCCCGGCCCGAATGGAGCGCTGCTGAAAAAAACGGCCTCCTTAACGGCGCTCTGGCCATCTCAACCCTTGCGGGTATCCAGTACTATTCTGCAAGCCGCAAATCTATGCGTACCTTTTATGAAATTTCCCAAGTTATTGACGGACTCAGCACCAAGCGCGTCCTGGCCGATCCTGTTTATACTTCGCCGGAGGTTCCGGCGATGACCCTCAACCTCTATGCCCGCCAGAAAGACCTGACCTTTGGAGATAACATCTACCAGTATGAATACCGGACTGAAACGGACTTTCTTTTGTTCATCCAGGAAAACCTGACCAACATGAACGTTGGAATCATCCGCGCCATGGGCAAGAATAAGCTCCGGTCTCTGGTGGCGGTTATTGACGCCGGTGACTATCTGCTTATCTATGCCGTCTCCATGGCCCATGCCGCCGCCATCTCCAGCCTTAGTGAACGGATCGGTAACTCCTTTACCAACCGCGCCGAGGCTATCCTGAAATGGTATTCCGGCCAGGCGGACAAGGCGTTTGCGGGGGCGGGGAGATAGAGCGGAGAAATATATAATACTGTATGGATCAGACCGTAATAAACACACGGAAATTGCCTATGATTGCACTGTTAATAATTGCATTGTCTGCGTCATGCGGCAGCTGGCAGCGCTATAACGGTGAAAATGACTTTACCGTGGTTTTTCATGACAAAGAAGCAGAGATTACAGGCTATACCGGGTCAAATAAAGAGGTCAGGATTCCTCCGCGAATAGGAGGACTCCCCGTCACCACAATAGGGGAGGGGGCGTTTAAGGATAAAGGGCTGACCAGTGTTACGCTTCCCAATAGCATAGTACATATTGGAATAGATGCATTTAGCCGCAATAAACTTACCGGCATCACCATTCCGGAAGGAACTGCCTTTATTGGGGACCGGGCATTTATGCGCAATGATCTTACCCATGTTACCCTTCCCGGCAGCGTTGCTGAAATCGGGTATGCGGCATTTGCCTTTAATGAACTTGGTGAAATAATTATACCGGATCGTATCACCTCTATTGAAGGCATGGCATTTAGAGAGAACAGGCTGGCCAGCATAACAATACCGGAGGGCGTCCTCTCCATCGGGGATGGCGCGTTCGAGGACAATAAACTAACCGGGGTAATAATTCCCCAGAGCGTTACTTCAATAGGCCGCTCTGCGTTCAACGAGAACATCATTACCAGGATAACCATCGGCGAAAATGTCGAGGTGGAATATGACGCGTTTCCAAAATTCACCTATTTCTATTATTGCGTCATGAAAAGAGGAGGAACTTACGTCTTTAGCAATTACCACTGGAGCCCGGAAGATAAAACGATTCCTGTTCTTATATTTACAAGCTCTACGTCCGGTAAATTCCCTGACATTTCTTTTTTTGTGGATATGCCTGATTTGGAAGAAGTTGACTTACATGACAACGATTTGTTGACAGATATTACGCCCTTGTCAGGATTAACAAAACTAAAAGCATTAGACATATATAGGTGCCACAATATAGAAAGCCTTGAACCTTTATCCCTGTTGACTAATTTAACAGACCTTTCCCTTACACATAACAATAATTACGACTATGGAACGCTTTCTTCTTTGCGTCAGTTGGAAGTGTTGAGGCTAAAAAAAGGTTTAGGCGAAATAGACCTGCGTCATATAGGGCAGTTGCATTTCCTTAAAACACTTTATATTAATAATTTTAATAGTTATGGGGACTATTCAGGGGGCAAAATTATACATATCAACGAATTGCAAAGCCTGGTGAATCTTGAAACGCTGAGTATTTTCGGCGTAGACAATCTGGACCTTTCCTGGGTATCCGGCCTGCATAATCTGACGAACTTGGAACTGAACTACTGTACTATTACCGACATAAGCCCGCTGGCAGCCCTTCCCA
>BNUT01000012.1 GCA_025997555.1 Spirochaetia bacterium | reverse complement strand
ATTTAACCACGAAGCTATGATAAATAGTATGCGGTTTAACTGGTATGCTGTAGGAGTTCGGTCGGACTAAAGTCCGCGGACAACTACCGGTTGCTGTGGACCTGGGGCAGGAAACTGACCCCGTAACCACGAATAACAACCGGTAGCCGCAGGCAAACTTCGTTTGCATGCTTCTTGGGGATTGGTTTTTAAGCGGATCAATACCCCGAATAGACGTCAGACCTTTGGTCTGCTGGACAAGTATACCGGAG
Source organism: Spirochaetia bacterium (assembly GCA_025997555.1). Lineage (GTDB taxonomy): Bacteria > Spirochaetota > Spirochaetia > Treponematales > Breznakiellaceae > BNUT01. Next base: position 31,080 of record BNUT01000012.1, on the reverse strand, counting down.
TTCCGCCGAACAATCAAGTTTTGCGGAGGGAGTATGCAATTTATCGGGATCGACTTACACACGAACAAGTTCACCTGTTGTTATCGGGATGAAAGGTCTGCGGACAAACGTACCGAGACCTTTGATCTGAACGAAGCGGGGCTGGCGGCGTTCTCCGGAACATTGACGGCGGACACCCATGTGCTGGTGGAGGCGACGATAACGACGTTTTCCTTTGTCCGGTTGTTTAAAGACCGGGTGAAGGAGGTGATCATCGCCAACACCTACGAGCTGAAGCAAATCAGCCTGGCCCGGACCAATACGGACAAGCTGTGCCGACTCATCAAGATGCAGGTGCTGTCCGGGGAACAGACGGCCTGTCCGGTGACCCTTCCGCCGGTGGAGATACAGGAATTGCGGAGTCTTTTTTCGACTTACCGGTTGTACAAGAAGCAAAACGCCCAGCTTAAGAACCGGATACACTCGTTGTTGAAGGAACAGCTGTACGGGTTTACCCAGGAAGAGATATTCGACAAACGCAGCCGGGCCAGGATACGGGGCCTCTCGCCCGGGACGGCGCTGAACTTTCAGGTAAACCAGCTTCTGGACCCTCCCCCGCGTGAGCGGGTTCCTGAGCGGGATGAAGCGGATGTGGAGGCGCTCAAGGAACAGGTATTGGTTCAGGGGGAGCCCTTTATGCGGGAGATCGGGATTTTGACCAGCATGAAGGGGATAAGCGTCTTCACCGCCATAGCGATCATCGCGGATGTCATTGAGGTGAGCCGGTTCAAGAACTCCAAGCATAACACCCGCTATTTGCGGTCTGCTCCCAAAGTGTCAAACTCCAATACCTCGACCAGTATTAGGGGGACGAACAAGCAGGGGCGGAAACTTGCGGCGACCCTGCTGACCCAGTCGCTCAATCATGTCCTGGACAGCAGCCTGAAACTGCGGCGGTGGTATGACAGGCTTTGTGAATATAAAAAGGCGGGATTGGTACGGACCGGGCTCAGGAGGCGGGTGCTTGCTGAAATCTACCAAATGTTGAAGAAAGGGGAATATCACTATGCACGGGATGCAAAGAAGCATGAGGCAAAGATGGTTGCCTATAAAAAACTGCTGAAAAGTCAAACACTTTTGCAAAAAAGTGCTTGACTTTTATCATAGACGAACCTCACGAACCCAATTTCCCTCTTTTGTTCGTAGGGTTCGTGAGGTTAGTGGTTAAATTTAGAAACTCGACATTCGGCCATATTAAAAATTTTGCATCACAGCAGCTCGCTTCTTCCCGCTTCCTTGATCTGTTCCACAATCTCCCGCAGCCGCTGGGATTCTCCTTTTTTGAGGATCAGCACCGAGGGGGGGCCGCCGTCCCTGCCGGAACGGACCGTTACGATGAGGCCCTCCACACCGGCAAGGGCCACGGGGATGTCCGAGTCCACAAAACAGTCCGTTGAGCCGGAGCGGTACACCTCGCTGCCGGTATTTTCCAGAAGCCGGGCGTATTCGTCCCAGTTCCCTATGTCGATCCAGTTGAAGTTCGCCCGGACCATGGCGGTGTTTTCACATTTTTCAGCAATGGCATAATCGAAGGAAATGGCCCTGGCGTCACGGTAGGCCGCATCCAGGCCGGGCCAATTTTCCAGAATCCGCAAACCCTGTTCCGTGCGGTAGGCGTTTTTATCGGGGGTGGTAAGTTTTTCAAAGGGCTTGAGCACCTCCGGGGCATGGCGGCAGAATTCGGCGAGCATGAATTGTGAAGAAAAGGCAAACATCCCCGAATTCCAGTAGAAGCGCCCGGCGGCAAGAAATTTTTCCGCAGTTTCCCGGTCCGGTTTTTCCCGGAAGGATTTGACCTCGAAGGATTGCGGCCCAATATGGTCCGCCACGGCATTGCCGGAAGCGGCATCGGTTTCAATATACCCAAAACCGGTGTCGGGATTTTTTGGGGGGATACCGAAAACTGTGAGCCTTTCCTGCCGGGCAAGGGCCGCTGCTGCCGCCGCGTCCGCCCTGAACTGCTCCAGGGGTTTAATGATGTGGTCGCTGGTGAGGACCAGCATGGTTCTATCGGTATTAGCGGCAGTGCAGAGCGAATATATGACCCCACAGGCGATGGCGGGGGCGGTGTTTTTTGCCGCCGGTTCCGGGATCAGTACCAGGCGCTTCCGCTCATCAGCGCTGAGAGCAGCGCAGACCGCGATAATATGCGGCACATGGCTCTTCCCGGCGATAATGATCACCCGGCCGTCAGCACCTTCGATAACCGCGAGGGCCCGTTCCACTGCGGCGGAAAAAAAGCTATAGCCCGGCCTGTCAGGCGAAATGGGCAGGAACTGCTTGGGCCGCCGGGAATTGCTTGCCGGCCAGAGCCGCGTCCCGGAGCCCCCGGCCATGATAATAACATCATTAAACATTACTGTAGTATATGTCATTAAAATGGCATATACTACCTTTTATGAGAATAAAAAGAGCCGCTCTCCTGCTGCTCCTTCTTGGCCTTTCCCCCATATTTGCCCAGGAGGCGGACATTGAACTGCCCGACCAGAGGATATTAAAAAGAATATTCAACTGGCCGGGCCTTATTAAAACCGAGGTGTCCCAGGAAAAGGGGGACGATAATATCCGGTGGGTGGATGTGTATACCGATGTTCACGTCACTACGGATATTCCCATGGATAAGCTGCGAAGGGAGATTCTGAATTTTAATAATTACCCCCGGATATTCAAAAGAAATCCGGGCATCACGGTGATTCAGGAAGATGATCAAGTTTACCTTGATATGCTTGTGGGCGGGGAACTGATGGGGGTTTCCCTTTTTGCCAATGCCCGTGTATTGGTAACCGAATTGTCCGATACCCCCGAAGAATTTGTCCTCGATTTCAGCCATGTTTCCGATGACGGCCGTGTAAAGGATGTTTATGGCCGGTGGTTTTTGAAAAGAATACCCGGCGACGGGAGAGAACAGTTCTACATCCGTTATTATGCTTCCAGCAAGGTGATACGTAAATATCCCCTTCAGCGGATGATCATGGCCCTCTGCATCAACAGCGAGAGCAGGGATCTGCTGACCCAGTTTTTAAAGGCCGCCAGGGAATAGGCATGTACAGGAAATCAAATACCCCGCCGCAAGCAGCGGGGTATGTTGTTCTCTAAAGGTGGTTATATTCGGGGTCTAATACCTTTTAACCGCCCCAAGGGGCGGGGTATTAGACCCCTCAATACGAATAAGGACATTCTCATAACCCCGGAAGCGGCGGCGGGCAGAAGTACGGGGGAGCAAAATAGGGAAGACATAAAATGAAGAAAAGCGTATTGGTATTGGTTTTGTTTTTATGCGTATTGTCCTCTACATTTATTTCGTGCGAAGTAAAAAAGAAGGCGGCGGGCGGTTTTGAGACCGGCGAAGACGGGAAGCAAAACGGCGAGGAAAGCTCCGCGCCCTATACGCTTGCTGCAGAAATTCTTGGACAGCAGCTTGGAAAAGGTTCAATACGATTTTATATAGATTTTGAGAATACCCTGTTATATTCAGAAAAATCGGATTATACCCTGTCTATTACAGACGCAGAAGGGGCAAAACAGAACGACAGGGTTAAAGAAGGCTATTTTATTATGCTGCCCGGTGAAGCGGTAACAATAATCGTCCCCCAAAAAGGCGTTTGGTATTGGTATAGTTATATTGAAGAAGACCAGTTGTACGAAAAGGTAGAAAAGAATTTAAAAGCCAAAAACCTAAGCCGGGAAGATGCAATGAAACTGGCAGAATCTCTTATTAACGATGCATTAGACATTAACAACGTTTTAGGCAATAGAAAGGGCGCTTCTTTCGGAATTGGTAAAAATGAGTCTGCTGTTGTTATTCATACAGAACCACTGAATTCTGAAGATTACATCAAAGGCTGGAGAACGTATCAAACGTCTGTAGCAGACGAAAATGCTTATGCGGGTGATGAATTAATGCCCATGTTTTTTGGAAACGTGGGAATTGAGACAGAAATTATAGGCGGCTTTAATGGGTGGTGGGAACTGGAACCGGAAGACAATTACGAAGTAATCCGCTCCGTTATGCCCGATGATGATATATTGGCAAAACATGGTTTGGATACGATTAACTTATATGAATATTCAAAAACCGACGCCAGCCAAAAATTGGAAATAAACGGACAGCAATTCAATGTTGGTATTTTATTCCACACCTCAGTTTTTCGTTGGTTTCGTTATGCCGATACGGAATATCTTTGTCTCATTAGCCATTTCGGAAGTTCATGGGCGCCCGGCGAAGCATATTTATTTGATATCACCAATAAAAACAAAATCACGTTAGTTGCCGACTATGCGCCTTATTCTTCCGATGAACCTCAAATTGGTTTGTATCCGAAAAACAATCCTTCTTTGTGCGTACTTAACACGATTTTGGAGGACGAGAGGCACGGAAGGTATATACGCCTTTGTAAAATAACCAGAAATGGTCTTGAACCGGTTTTGGATGCTAAAGGGGCTTATATAGAGGTAGAATGGGAATACAATAAATGGGAGGTAGACCCATTTAAAATTCTTGAAACACATATCCCATGATGCTGGTTAGGCTTGGCACACCTGATTATAGCAGAACCAGCAGTCGAGGGTATTATCACAGCTTATCCGATATTTTACCTTATCACTCTATTTTTGAAGCCAGACTCCCGGTGTGGCGAATTCAAGGTCGAGATCGCGGCTGAACCAGCGGCCGTTGAGGACGGTGGAGATCAGTTTTTGTTTGGAGGCAGCCGGGATCATGGTGTCCGCTTTAAGGCGGGCGATTATTTCGGGGAAAGAGGTGACGGTGCGGTTGGTGCTGACAATGACTTTTTCGGCGTCTGCATCAAGAACAAGTTGGGCGAAGGATGTATTGCTTACGCCCGATGTGTCCCATAAGGGAAGGGGTGCGCCGGAAGAGGCGTTCGGGTTGCCGCTGTGTAAAAAGTTTTTAAGATAGTTTTGCAGGAGGGCAGCGAGCTCTTTGGCGCCGTTTTTTTCAAAGGGGGCGGGGAATAGGGCGCTGGAGAGGCGGGGTTTTTCCGTGATGAGGGGGAGGAAGATGCCGTGATGGGCGCCCCAGAGTTCGGCCATGTCTTCGCCTGTGATTGCGCTGTCGGCGCCCCACGCAATTTTTACGGCGTATATCGGGGCTTGATAGTTTGGCGCGATTCTTTTAATCACGTCTTCGGCGTTGGCATACTCGTAGAGGAGGCTGCCGTATTTGATGGCAAAACGGAGTTCACTTTTGACTGCCTCGTTTTTAAGGAGGCTGCCGTCGGATTTTGCTGCGGCGAAGTAGGGATCATTTACGGTAAAAATGGAAAATTCGGAGGCGCTGTCGAGGAGGATGAGGGGAACGCGGTTAAACTGTTTTGTTGCGAATGTTTCTTTTGGAATGACTGCTCCGTCGGCAAAAATATGGGGGAAGCCGGTCATACGGATGTTTCCGTTTCCAACGGCGCTTACGAGGCGCTCCGAGGGGAGGCTGTAGAGCCAATCGCGGACATCGGATGAGTTTTGGCGCAGCCATGTTTCGGCTTGGGCGGCGGTTTCTTTTTTTCCGTCTTCGACGGCAAGGCGTGCGAATTTTTGGACGAAGACGGTTTCGCTCAGTGCGGGATCAGCGGCGGTGAGTCCACCGCTGAACGATATGGCCTTTTGGAACTTTCCGGCAAAAATGGGGGAGATGAGCATGGCGAGGACATCTCTGCCTCCGGCAGAAAAACCGGAGACGGTGATGTTTTTCGGATCACCGCCGAATGAGGCTATGTTTGCGATGACGTAGTCGAGGGCGGCGTTGAGGTCGAGGAGGGCAAAATTACCGGAATCTTCAAGGGGGTTGCCGGTTTTTAGGGCGGGCAGGTTGATAAAGCCGAGGACATCGAGCCGGTGGTTTACCGTTACCACGACGGTGTTCGTTTTTTGCGCGAAAATTGTCGCCTCGAATTCGGTGCTGATGCCGGTTTGGTTGTTGCCGCCATGTATATAGTACAAAACAGGCATATCTATTTCGTCGGTGTCGGGACGGTAGATGGTGAGGTTCAAGCTGTCGTCGCTCCCAATCACGCCTGTTCCGGTGAGCTGCACGGCGACCGTTTCCTTTACGGTTTCACGGACGCCGTCCCAGGCGGAAGGCGCAGCCGGAATGCGCCAGCGAAGCTGGGCATCCGGCGTCTTCCCATAGGGTATGCCTTCCCAAACTAAAGCGCCGTCTTTTTTATAGCCGGCTACTTTTCCGTACTGCGTTGTCTGGGTAATGCCGCGGCTATAGGCGGCCTCCGATTTTCTGCCCGCAGAGGACGGATCGGCCGTGCCCCGTGCCCAAAGTCCGGCGGCGCTCACAACAACCATGAAAATTGCTACGGCAACTTTCCGTCCAAAACCAAAATACGTGTTTTTCATGCCCACTCCTTAATACTAATAAAATGATAAGTTTACTAGGATATAGTACCGGACAAGAAAAAAGTCAAGGGGGGGGTGAGTACAGCCATTCTAAATTTGAATCTCCCCTAAAGGCAGAAGATGGAAAACCTCCCTTTTCTGTCCGCTCGTGGTGTTTTTGAAAACCTATACAAAAGGAGGAAAAAATGCAAAAATCAAACGCATGGAATACACAATTTTTGGCAAGACAGACAGCAAAATTTCGAGGATCAGCTTTGGGTGCTGGGAAATGGGCGGGACCCAGTGGGAACATACCAGCGATGAAATCAATACCCAGGCGATTTACCGGGCTTTGGATAAGGGGATCAACAGTTTTGATACCGCCGAAGGCTACGGGGACGGCCATTCCGAGGAGGTTCTGGGCAGGGCCCTTGAGGGGAAACGGAACGAGGTCTTTGTGGCGACCAAGGTGGCGCCAAAAAATCTCCGCGCCCAGGATGTGCGTAAATCCATCACCAACAGTTTGAAACGGCTGCGGATGGATCATGTGGATCTCTACTATATTCATTGGCCCAACAAGGATATCCCCCTGGAAGAGACCATGGGGGAACTGCTGAAAATCCAAAAGGAAGGGCTTATCCGGCATATCGGGGTGTCCAATTTTTCAATCTCCCAGCTTAAGGAGGCCCTGAGCTTTGGCCGGATCGAGGCGATCCAGAACGAGTACAGCCTGTTACAGCGGGACATCGAAGCGGAGATTCTGCCCTTCTGCAAAAATGAATCCATCAGCGTGATGAGCTATTCCTCCATCGCCAAGGGGATTCTCACCGGGGCCTTTCATTTTGGGGGAACCAAGTTAAAGGAAAATGATTTCCGCGCGCCCCGGCGGCTTTTTCTTCCGGATCATCTGGAAAAAGAAAAGGAACTGCTGGACGCCATGAAGGAGATTGCCGACCGCATCCATATTCCCCTTTCCCAGCTTGCCATCGGCTGGCTTTTTTCCAAACCGGGACTCACCTCCGCCCTGGTGGGGACCCAGAGCGAAAAGCACCTCATGGAAAATATCAACGCCGTGGGGCTTACCCTGCCGCCGCAGGATTTGGCGATCCTGGATAAGGTAAGCGTAAAAGTTCTTGCCGCCATTGGATAAGCTTGAGATGGCGGCTGCATTTTGGTAAATTGAAGATATGGAAATTGTCACCCTGGAAAATGATCTGCTCCGGCAAAAGTCGGAGCCGGTTAAGGATATTGACGGCGAAATTCAGAAAACCGCAGAGGAGATGATCGAGGCCCTCCACGAGGGCAAGGGGGTGGGCCTTGCGGGGCCCCAAGTGGGCCTCTTGAAGCGGATCTTCGTGGTTCATATTGAGGGGGACGCGCCGAGAGTTTTTATCAACCCGTCGATCATCGGTACTTCACAGGAAACAATAAAATATGAAGAGGGCTGCCTCTCGATTCCCGGCGTTTGGGCGGATGTGATCCGGCCCAAGTCGGTGCGGGTTCAGGCCTGGAACGAAAAGGGACGGCCCTTTAACATGGAAGCCGACGGCATCCTGGCACGGGTCATTCTCCACGAATACGATCACCTTGAGGGGGTCCTTTTTATCGACCGCCTCTCCGTACCCAAGCGGAACCGGGTCCTTGCCAAAATCGAAAAGCGGCAGAAGGCTTAGGCGGAATAGGATATGCGGATTCTTTTTGCGGGCAGCCCCGCCATCGCCGTACCTGCGTTGGAAGCTGTGTCAAGACTTGCAGATTCTGCCGCAAATGGTGTCCGGCGCCTTTCCGGGGTTCTGACCAACCCGGACAGCCCCAGGGGCAGGCACGGCAAACCGGAACCCACTGAAGTGGGCGCTGCCGCTCTGGCCCTTTCTGAAAAATTGATCGCTCAGGGCCATCCCCCCCTCCCGATCCTGAAACCGGAAAAGCTGGGGAGCGAAGCCCGTGAGGCGGTTGCCGCCTTAAAACCCGATCTGCTGGTTTCTTTTGCCTACGGCAGAATTTTCGGCCCCAAATTCCTGGCCCTTTTCCCTCTGGGTGGAATCAACATCCATCCCTGTCTGCTGCCAAAATACCGGGGGCCTACCCCCATCCCCCAGGCCATTCTTAACGGGGATGCCGAGACGGGGATCACCATACAACGATTGGCTGTGGAAATGGACAGCGGGGATATTTTGGTACAGGAACGCATCCCCCTCACCGGCCGGGAAACCACGGTGAGCCTGAGTGAAGAAGTGAGCCGCCGGGCCGCAGTCATGCTCCCGGAGGCGCTCCGGGGCATTGCGGCGGGAACCCTTGCCGGGAGGCCCCAGGACCACAGCGCCGCTTCTTACTGCGGCCTCCTTTCAAAGGATGAGGGCCGCATCGACTGGACAAAAAGCGCCCGTGAAATCGATGCCCAAATCCGGGCCTTTACCCCCTGGCCCCTTTCCTGGACCATGCACGGGGAGCAGTACCTCTACATTCTGGCGGCGGAAATGGTGTCAGGCGCCGTTTCTGAAAAGGCGCCGGGCGCTATTTTGGGCATAGACAAGCAGCGGGGGATACTGGTACAAACGGGAGACGGGGTACTGGCGGCGACCATGCTGCAATACCGGACAAAGAAGGCCCTGGAATGGCGGGCCTTTCTCAACGGGGTCAGGGACTTTACCGGAATTTTGTATTAATATAAAAGATAGAGGTTTTTTGTGGGTTTTATCAATCTGGATCGGGATGCCATCGAAGGCTATGTGGCCAATCATCTTAAACTCTTCATTTCCATGGTTGTGGGGATTCTGGTGTTTGTGGGGATCATCGCGGTTTCGATCTTTTTTATCGCCATCCGGGGGGCGGAACAGGTCATGGTCCCCGAAGTCCGGGGCAAGGAGCTGACCGAAGCGTTGCTGGAATTGCAGGTCAAGGAACTGTACCCCCAGATTCAGCTTCGTTATTCCCTATCCACTTGGGACAAGGGGCAGATTCTGGAACAGGAGCCCCGGTCAGGCACCATTGTCAAGGCGGGCCGCCGGGTTCGTCTGATAGTAAGCCAGGGGGTGCTGATCAACAAGGTGGAAAATTATCTGGGCCGTACCATTGATGAGGTGCGGATAGATCTTCAGACCCTTTTTGCCTCTACGGGAAGTTCAAGCGGAATTTCCGGCGGCCAGCCCCTGCTAAGTCTCAAGGAACCCTTCATGTACGAATATTCCGCCGAACCGGCGGGGCTTATCCTCCAGCAGAAACCCGCGCCGGGAACAAATATTTCCGGTCCCACGGTTTTGGAATTCGTGGTGAGCCGGGGACAGGAGAATACGGGTATTAAAATACCCCGGCTGACAGGGCTTTCCATCACCGATGCACTGGAGGAAATCGGCCGGACAGGCATAAATTTCACCTTTTCTACCCGGCCCCTGCGGGAAGGAGAGAAGGGTGAGATGGTGGTCTCCCAGGAGCCCGCCGGGGATTCTACAGCCAGTGCCAATACCCCTGTAACCCTTACCGTGACCGGCCCGGAAAAGATTCCGGCAGGGGAGGTCTTTTCCCTTTTTAAATACGCCATGCCCCAGAACCCCTATCCCCTCTCTGTCCGCCTTGAGGCGCTCCTGCCCTCAGGCGAACGGCGGCGGATCATCACCGTGGAATATTCCGGGGGGGAATTCACCGTACCCTACCGGCTTCCCCTGGGCACAACCCTCATTCTCTACATGCTCAACCGGGAGATATACCGGGAAACGGTGGATAGTGAAGAGTAGGGTTGCGGAATTTTACCTTCTTGGACATAATAATTCAATAAAATTTTATACCGAGGTAGACCCATGAGTTCATCCTTTAACGCTATTGAAATTTCCGATTTTGCCCATTTTTACGGCTTTCATTATGACAATCTGGACCCGGTCTCTTTGATGGCCGATGTGCTTAACCACATGGAGCGGGGGCTGCGGGGCCAGAGTTCCAGTCTGGCGATGATTCCTTCTTATATCAGCCCGGTTTCCCATGTACCGGCGGGAAAGACCGTGCTGGCACTGGATGCGGGGGGGACCAACCTCAGGTCCAGCCTGGTGCGGTTCGATGAGAACGGTAAGGCCATTGCGGAGGGGACCGTGAAAGTTCCCATGCCGGGAACCCAGGGCCAGGTGAGCGCGGTGCAGTTCTTCGATCAGATTGCGGCGGCCGCAGGGCCCCTGCTGGAAAAATCCGCCGTGGAGGGGATCGGGTTTACCTTTTCCTACCCCATGGAGATCACCAGCGACGCAGACGGGATTCTGCTGGGCTTCAGTAAGGAAGTGGATGCCCCGGAGGTTATCGGGAAATCCATCGGCAAGGGCTTAAGGGAAGCGCTGGCCCGGAAGGGCATCAACTTTAAGGGCCGGATCGTGATGCTAAATGATACGGTGGCAACCCTGCTGTCCGGTCTGGCGGAAATTCCCTCGGACGGGGAGGAAGTCAAAACCGTGGACAAGTACGGGAGCCACGGCGGGCCGGTTATCGGCTTTATTTTGGGCACGGGCTTTAATACCGCCTACCCGGAAAAAAGCATCCCCAAGATCGGCTTTCAGTCCGATGCGAATCCCCAGATTGTGGTCTGCGAAACCGGCGGTTTTGCCCACGGCTATCAGGGAATTCTGGACAAGGAATATGATGCCACCACCAAAAACCCCGGGGTCTATACCCTGGAAAAGGCCACTTCCGGGGCCTATCTGGGCCCCCTTACCCTGCACATACTCAAGCAGGCCATAAGGGACGGGGTCCTCAAGTTCAAACGGTCAGGGGATTTGCTTGCCATGCCCAGTATCCAGACCAAGGACGTGAACCAGTTTATGCACCACCCCTTAGCGGCGGAAGGCCCCATCGGGGGCCTCATCGGTCTTGATGAGGCGGACGCATTGGCAGCGGTCCAGTACATCACATCGATTGTCACCGAGCGGGGGGCCCTCTTTTCCGCCGCTGTGGTGGGCGCTATGGTGGAACGGGTTCACGCAGGCTTTGAACCCTACGCCCCGGTCCGGGTTGCCGTGGAGGGCACCACCTACATGATCTACAAGGGGATGCGGAAGGCCCTGGAATCCTGGCTCCATATCATGCTGGTGTCCGGCAAGCCCCGGTCCTACGTGATGGCCCCGGTGGAACAGGCCAGCCTCTTCGGCGCGGCGGTGGCGGCGCTAAACTAGTATCGTGTAACTACGTAAAGTTTTTATGCAAGCTATGTCGCCGGAAGTAAAAAAGCAAAAAAAATGCTAAAAAGTGCTTGACATAATATTCTATTTGGAATATAATGTTATTATGTATTCCAAATATAAGGAGAGAACTATGAAAAAGACACATAGCGTATTTTTTGGTTTTGCCATTTTATTGGTAGTGGCTCTGATCCCTGGCTGTAGTTTTTTCGAAGATGTGTTCCACCCCGACAACACCCAAGGCTCCGACAACACCCAAGGCCCCGTCATCCCCGAAGCGCCGCAAAAAATCCTACGGGTTACCGCATTAAATGACGGACCCTATTATAGCGGTTATTATGCGACAGTTCAACTGCTTGATGCAGCCGGAACTTTTGATGATAAAGGAATTTTAACCAACGGAACTACTCCACTCGCTGTAAGTAAGCAAGTACAAATTCCAAGCAGTGGGATTATAGAAGTTCCCCTTTGGAAACAGGTTGGCACTCAATCTATTAAATGGACCCTTTCAGGCAATTATAAGGTACGTATTGAACTCCGCGACACTCCAACTGGTCCTATAAAGTACACTTTCACTTCGAATTACGGAGATTATCCATTTGCCCCGCTTGCTGTTCCATTCCTAAATGAAGTGACGACCCTGGAGTATTACATTGCAGATGTTGGCGCTGCCCGCAGCATCATGATTTACCCTTGGGCTTGGTAGTGTTTCACCCTGGTATTTCTTCAAATAATTTTGAATTGCCAGGAAGGAGTTTGTTGAATAAAACCTCCCTGCCCCTTGGGGTGGGGAGGTTTTATTCATCGCCTGTCCCCTGCCGATAATCCCCCTTTATGATACGATCCCCATTTAACCATCGGTCTGTTTGATCCGCTTTGCGTTGTTTTTTGTAAATTATTACCCCCTTGATACAAAGGTCTGTTTCTGGTATTATGACAAAATCGTTATGTTTTGTCGAAATAAGAATCTGACATTATCTTTGACCAGATAAGGAGTGGAACATGAAAGAACCACGGCTAAAGGGATGGTGGCTTATCCGGCTGGCGCTCACCATTATCGGGAAAAAGGGACTTAAAGAAATGGATAAGGCATCCAGGGACGGCAAGAAAGCTCAGGCAGAAACCCTGCGGGGCATTCTGGAGTACGCAAAAGATTCCGTATACGGGAAGGAGCATCATTATGCGGATATCCTTGGCGCGTCAACGGCGGAAGAACTGTTCGCTTTATATCAGAAGAATGTCAAAATCAACGATTATGAGGACTTCCGCCCCTATGTGGAGCGGCACAAACACGGCGAAAGTGATGTCCTGTTTCCAGGCAAGCCCAGAATGTATGCCACTACCAGCGGTACCACCAAGGAACCCAAATGGATACCCGTTACGGAACGGTATTATTCGGAGGTATACAAGTCCATGAATCAGACATGGCTGGGCAACCTGATCTTAAACAAGCCCAAGATGTTTTACGGGCCCTGTGCATCCATTGTGGGAAAAGCCATTGAAGGGGCGGCGCCGGATGGAACCGTCTATGGTTCCATTTCCGGGGTGATGCAGCGGGATATTCCCAAGTTTATGCAGGCTATTCATACTGCCCCGGCGGCAGTGTTCAAAATCTCCGATTATAAAGCCCGATACTATGCGGTCATGCGGATGGCTATTGAACGCAACACCCACGGGATAATCACCGCCAACCCCAGTACCCTGGTGGAAATGCAGAAAAACGCCAATGAGTTCTACGATGACTATGTCGAGGATATTGAAAAGGGTACCCTAAGCCGGAAATTTCCCATCTCCGATGAAATCCGCTCTGAGTTAGAGCCGAAGCTCAAGCCCAATCCCAAACGGGCAAAGGAATTGCGGGCGTTAAAAGAAAAATACGGCGAAGTTCTGCCGAAACACTACTGGCCGGACATGCAGGTGGTCAATGTTTGGTTCTGCGGAAATACCCAAATATATTTTGAAAAGATCAAGAACTCCTTCCCCAAGGATTGTGTTTTCCATGAATTCAGTTATTTCTCTTCCGAATGCAGAGCCGGCGTGGTTCTCAAGAGCGGTACCCAGGACACGGTGTGCTTTGGGCATAAGGTATATTTTGAGTTCATCCACGAATCGGAATTGGAAAAGGCGAATCCTGTCATTACCCAGATGTATGAGGTAAAACCGGGTCAGAGATACTGTATGCTGATCACCACCTCGTCGGGTCTTTACCGCTACAATATGAACGATCTCCTTGAAATTACCGGCTATTATAATCAATTCCCCACCCTGAAATTTATCCAGAAGATAAACGGCACGGTCAGCCTTACCGGGGAAAAACTCCACGAGAGGCAGTTTATTGAAGCCGTGCAGGCGGTGGAACAGGTAACCCGCTATAAGGTTGCCTTCTTTGTGGGATTTGCAGATGCGGTCAATTCCAATTACCGCTTTTATTATGAATTTGCGGATCAAACTATCACCGATGCGCAAGCGAGGGAGTTTACCGAAAAGGTTGACGCCGAACTGCAGCTATACAACATGGAGTATAAGGAGAAAAGGGCATCTAATCGGCTTAAGGCGCCGGAAACCTATCTTCTGCAAAACGAATCCTTTGAGCAGTTCAAATCCCGCTGTATCGACCAGGGATTCAGGGACGGTCAGTTTAAGGTAAACCTCCTGATGCAGGATGAAAAACGCCACGCCATGTTCAAGGGCCTGGTAAAAGCGAGCTAACCGGGCATCTGATGGTGATCAGTTTACCTCCTGAACAAGGTAAAATAGTTTAGTAAAAACTAACACGGGAGTTTGAAATGAAAGAACCACGGCTAAAGGGATGGTGGCTTATGCGGCTGGCGCTCACCATTATCGGAAAAAAGGGCTTATCGGAATTAAAAAAGGCCTCTCAGCATGGCAAGGAAACCCAGGCGAAAGTTTTACGGGAGATACTTACCACTTCAAAGGACACGGTGTACGGCAAGGAGCATCATTTTGATGAAATCCTGGCGGCCGCAACGCCGGAAGAACTGTTCAAGCTCTACGATAAAAATGTTCCGGTGAATGTCTATGAAGACTTGAAGCCCTATGTGGAGCGCCACAAGTCAGGTGAAGCGGATGTTTTGTTCCCCGGCAAGCCCAAGCTCTACGCCACCACCAGCGGCACCACCAATGAGCCCAAGTGGATACCCGTTTCCGAGCAGTACTATAGGGACGCCTATAAAAAGATGAACCAAATCGGGTTTTATGTCCTGATTCGGAACAAGCCCAATGTGTTTTACGGCCCGACTGTATCCATTGTGGGTAAAGCCGTTGAAGGCGCCGCCCCGGACGGTACCCTCTACGGTTCCCTTTCCGGGGTGACCCAGCGGGATATTCCTGAGTTCATGAAAGTTCTCTATACCTCCCCGGCGGAGGTGTTCCATATTGCCGATTACAAGGCCCGGTATTACGCCATCATGCGTATGGGGATTGAACGGGACACCCACCTCATTATCACCGCCAATCCCAGCACATTGGTGGAAATGCAGACCAATGCCAATGAGTTCTACGATGAATACGTGAACGATATTGAGCACGGCACCCTGACCCACCGTTTTGACTATCCCGCCGAAATCCGCGCTGCCCTGGAGGCGAAGCTCAAGCCGAATCCCAAGCGTGCGGATGAACTGCGAAAACTAAAGGCCCGGTACGGCAATGTGCTGCCCAAACATTACTGGCCCCGGATGGTTGAGGTGATGGTCTGGTTTTGCGGCAACACAAAAGTATACTTTGACAAGATACGGGATTCCTTCCCGCCGGACTGCGTATTCCACGAATTCGGCTATTTGGCCAGTGAATGTAAAGCCGGCCTGGCACTGAAGGCAAATACCCCGGATACGGTCCTGTTCGGTCATCTCCAGTTCTTTGAGTTTATCCGCGAATCCGAAATTGACAGCCCGAACCCCCGGATCTACCAGATGCACGAGGTTGAGGAGGGGCAGCGGTACACCATGCTGATCACCACTTCCGCGGGGCTCTACCGGTACAACATGAACGATATCCTGGAAGTGACCGGCCGTTACAATGAATTCCCCACCGTCACCTTCATCCAGAAGGCAAACGGGACCATCAGCCTGACCGGAGAAAAACTCCATGAACGGCAGTTTATCGAGGCGGTTCACGAGGTAGAGAAGCAGACCGGGAAAATAGCCCCCTTCTTTGTGGGATTTGCGGATGTCCGGAAATCAAACTATAAATTCTATTATGAATTTGCGGATCAGAATATCTCGGTGAAGGAAGCCGAAGAGTTTACCGCCTATCTTGACCAATGCCTGCAAAATTATAATGGCGAATACAAGGAAAAGCGGGCTTCCGACCGCCTTAAGGCGCCGGAAACCGCCCTGCTGGGGCCTGAGTCCTTTGAACGGTTCAAGGCCAATTGCATCGACAAGGGATACCGGGACGGTCAGTTCAAGGTGAATCTTTTGATGCAGGATGAAAAGCGCCACGCCATGTTTAAGGAGCTGGTAAAGTGAAGGGTAAGGCCTATTAACAACAAAAGTCCTGCGGCAGATTCGTCTCTTTTTACTTCCCCGGCGCTTGTTGGGCCGTTTCCTGCGCCGCTTGCAGATATAAGCCTTCGGAATATCCGGGGGCTTATATTTGATTTTGACGGAACCCTCTATGACTACCGGCGGCTGCCCTTCCGCCTGATCATGGACGACCCCCGGGATATATTCCGGATCTGGTCGGAACGGAGGACCCGGAAAAAATTCGCTGGCAGCGACTGCGGTTCTCCCGAAGACTATTACAAAGAATATTTTTCGTATCTGGGCGCGTTGTGCCATAAGGACGGAAAAATTTTACAGGACTGGTACAGTAACCGCTACATTCCCCGGATGGTCCGGGTACTAAGGAAGTATTACACCCTTCGTCCCGGAGTTGTGGAACTCTTCGACCGCTTAAACGCCGCCGTGGAAAGCGCTTGTGACAGCCCCGATAGCCTGCGGGGGATAGCGCTTTATTCCGATTACCCTTTACTACGGGAACGGATGGAAGCATTGGGCCTCCGGGCGGGGTCGAAGCTGCGCTTATACGGCCCGGAATCCTTCGGCGCACAAAAGCCTGCCCGCCGACCCTTTATCAACATAGCCCATGATATGGGCGTTAGTGCCGGAAATATCCTCGTTATCGGGGACCGGGAAGATACCGACGGGGCTGGAGCCACGAATGCGGGGATGAACTTTTTTCGCCTGGATGACGGACGGAAGCGGCATTGGCGCATGGACCCCGACAGGTGGCCGCCGTGGAAAAAGGAGCCGCGCCCGGTTCTTTCCATTCCCCAAGGATCCGGCTCATGGGAAACCATCTGCGCCATACTCACGGCCCAGTCCCCCCCATGTATTGACTAAAACATCGCCGAACCGCCTGAAAGTACCCAGCTTGCCAGTATGGCCACAATGAAGGAACCCAGGTATATGCGGCCGGTTTTGCGGTAGAGCCAGGTTGAAAGGAAGAAGAAAATCGCAAACTGGGGGATGAGCAGGATCATCACCGACATAAAGGGGCCCCCGAAAAGGGGTGAAAAGAGCAGGTCCGCACCGGGGCCCATCCCCAAAAAGAAGGGGATATACTCGATAAGGACGATGAGGAACACCCCACCCAGCATGATAAAGACGCTGTAGCCCCACCAGGCAAGCTGGGTTCCCACAGCGGTCTTTTTCTCCGGGAGCCGCAGCTGGCCGTAAAGCTTGACCCCGGCATTCACCGTAAAAAAGGCCGCGTAGAAGGGGAGGTAGACAAAGAACTGCCCCAGCCGGGGTGGAGTAAATGGCCGGAAGAAGGGCCAGATAAACCGGAAGT
The DNA here is from genome assembly GCA_025997555.1 of Spirochaetia bacterium. Taxonomy (GTDB): domain Bacteria; phylum Spirochaetota; class Spirochaetia; order Treponematales; family Breznakiellaceae; genus BNUT01. The sequence continues at coordinate 13,732 of BNUT01000012.1, read as the reverse complement.
CCAGCTGAAAAATCGCGGCACTTAATACTACCAAAAGATACATCGCGCCGGTGAGAATAAAGGCCAGCAAAACTGATTTGCAGATGACCTGTCCGTTGAGTTTGACAGGCGCAGCCCTGTCCCCAAGTCCGAGGTCGCAGAGTGTCACCCCCATCTTTTTACCCTCGCCCTTTTTGTACCAATGGAGGAGCATAAAAAGGGACACCAGCATCAAAAAGGTGAGCCAGGTGATAAAACCGTTGCCGATGGTCATGCGGAAGATGTTTTCCGGTACGGGCATCAGCCCATGACCAAGCTGTCCCAGGAAGGGGAAGGTGAGGCCGCTTACCAAAATGGAAATGACGGCGGTTTTCCGCCGGCTTTTGGGGGAAAGGAGTTTCAGGTTTTCTGTTTTTTCCAGGGGCTGTACCACAGGGGCAAAGAAGGGCAGAGTGGTGAAAAGCAGACAGAGGGGAAGCATGGACACCAGTGCGGCCAGCATGGCCAAAAGAACCAGAAGTTCCTTGATCATATAGATATGATTTGAGTCCGCGAGGGAAGGCTTCACGTCCAGGGCATTGGTGAACCAGTTCATGGCGGCGGTCAGGGCGCGGCTGTCGTGGGTGGTAAGCCGGTGGTTGGTTTGCAGCAGTTCCATACGCCGGGCGGAACCCTCCGCAAAGGAGCCGTAGGTACGGTTCCAGTCCACCGGCGCGCTCTGGCCCATAAAGTCCCGATAACGGAGGGGTGTTTTTTCAAGGCCGATCACATTTTTCTGGTAGTCCCGGAAATAGTCAAATTCATCGTACCGGGCCTGGAGCAGCAGCACATTGTTAAACTTCACCGAGGCCGCATCGTAGTAGCCGGAGGGAAAGAGCTCCCCGCATTGCAGGACAATTGCCCGGTGGCCGGGAAAGGCCGCCCCGGTGGACCAGGACGCCCAGGTTCCCATGGAATGGCCGGTAATGCCGATTCTATCTGCATCCACAAAGTCCAGGGATTGGAGGAAACGGTAGGCGTCATTGCCCCCCATGGAACTGTCCTTAATCCCCGCAGAAATTTCAGGCTTAAAGAAGTCCATGATACTGAAGGTCATCATGATAAGGAAACGCTCCGGCCCGGAAACGGTTTTATCAAGGTTGGTCAGCTTCGCCCGGCCCCAGCCCCGGAAGCGCATACCCAGGGTAGTGTTCCCGTGGCCGTAGAGGTCCACCGACAGGGCCGCAATGCCCCGCCGGGCAAGCTCAATGCCGTAGGCGGCGGAGGTTTCCTTGTCATTCTGATAGCCGTGCATGACCAGCACCGCCGGTACGGGGTGATTCGCGTCGGCCCCGGCGGGGACATAGAGCTTATAGGCAATGCTGCCGGGGGTGTCCCCGGTTCGGGTTTCAAAAGAGCCGGTACTCACCCGGATCTTGCCGAAACCGGTTTGCACCCAGGCGGCAATACACATGGACAGAACCACCAAGAGGATACAAACACAAAAAGCCATGAGTGGTTTGACTGATTTTTTCATATTTACAAAGAAATAATAACTTTTTTACCAATCCCCTGTCAATGGACTTGTTCGAGAACCCGGTTGGTTATCGAACAACTCTAATGTATGATTTTGACACAGCGCGGAATCTTGTCCGCTTGTACAAATCAGCTTCTTGTCATATCTTTATGCAAATATTCAGTATTAAGAGGTTAAAAATGCAGTATAACGATTTTGATCAGACTGCGGCTTACCGGAAGCTGCTGGCCCTTGCCCCGGCGGGGAAGAAATTCGATTTCGGTTCCCGACTTGACGCCGGGCGTGTAGAGCGGTGTCAGAGCGCTATTGCGGCGGGGCTCACCTATTCCTGGGCGGCCAAGGCCGTAGACGATGGGGTGTTGAAAATCCTTCAGGAACTTTCTGATGAGCAGGAACTGATCGGGAAATACCAGGCCCTGCTGGACGGGGAAGTGATCAACACCGGTGAAAAACGCAAGGTGCTGCACCAGCTTTTGCGGGGCGAGCTGGGGAAACCCGTGATCCACGAAGGGAAAAACATCGGCGAATTTTATCGTAAGGAACTGGACCGTCTGGGCGCTTTTGCCGCCGATGTCCACGCCGGAAAGATAAAGGGCTCCACCGGGAAGGCCTTTAAGGCTGTGGTGCAAATCGGCATCGGCGGATCGGACCTGGGGCCTCGCGCCATCTATCTGGCTCTGGAAAATTGGGCCGCCGCCGAGGGCAAGCTGAAACTTCACGCCCGGTTCATCTCCAACGTGGACCCCGACGATGCTTCCCAGGTGACTTCTGCGGTCCCCCTTGAGGAGACCCTCTTCGTGCTGGTTTCCAAGAGCGGCACCACCCAGGAAACCCTTTCAAATGAGCTCTTTGTCAAGGACAAGCTCAAGAAGGCGAATCTTGACCCCAGCAAACATATTGTGGCGGTCACCAGTGAAACCAGCCCCCTGGCCCATAACCCCGCATACCTTGATTCCTTCTATATAGACGATTTTATCGGCGGCCGGTATTCCTCGTCCTCCGGTGTCGGCGGGGTCATTCTGTCTTTGGCCTTTGGCCCCGATGTTTTCAGGGACTTCCTCGCCGGGGCCCACGAGGCGGACAAGGCCGCCCTGGAGCCGGATATCCTCAAAAACGCCGCCCTTCTGGATGCCCTCATCGGCGTGTGGGAGCGGAACTTTTTGGGCTATCCCTACACGGCGGTGCTGCCCTACAGCCAGGCCCTGTCCCGCTTCCCCGCCCACCTCCAGCAGCTTGACATGGAATCCAACGGCAAACGGGTCAACCGGGACGGAAAGCCCGTGACCTATTCCACGGGCCCCGTGGTCTTCGGCGAGCCGGGAACCAACGGCCAACATTCCTTCTACCAGCTCCTCCACCAGGGTACCGACATCGTGCCCCTCCAGTTCGTGGGCTTTAACGACAGCCAGCGCGGGGACGATGTGAGCGTGGACGGCTCCGTGAGCCAGACCAAGCTCAAGGCGAACCTTGCCGCCCAGATCGCCGCCTTTGCCAAGGGGCAGACCAACAACGACCGGAACAAGGAATTTCCCGGCGGCCGCCCCTCAAGCCTTATTTATGGCAAACGGCTCACCCCGAAGGCTTTGGGGGCGCTTCTGGCCCATTTTGAAAACAAGGTGATGTTTCAGGGCTTTGTGTGGAACGTCAACAGCTTTGATCAGGAAGGGGTTCAGCTTGGGAAAATTCTGACCAAAAAAGTCCTCGCCGGTAACTCCGGGGATTCCGCCCTGGACGCGTACAGCAAGATTTTGGGGATTTAAGAAGAGAATATAAACCACAAAGGACACGAACCAAATGATGATTATTCTTGGTTCGTGTTTTTCGTGTGGTTCGTGGTTAAATTCTTTACATGGTTAATAATGGGAAGGAGTTTTTATGAAACAGAAAAATGTAATTAAGGCTGATAATAGCTGGATTGAAAAAAGTATCCGGGAATTTCCCGGCTCCCCCTCGGAACGGATCGGGAGCGGGTGGATGCTTATTACTGCGGGCAACGCCCAAGTGGACGGCGCCGGGGACTGGAACACCATGACCGCATCCTGGGGCGGCCTCGGTGTCCTTTGGGCACGGGATGTGGCGTTCATGTTTATCCGGCCCTCACGGCACACCTTCGGTTTTGCCAACGACAATCCCCTTTTCACCCTTTCGTTTTTCGATAAAAAATACCACGATGCCCTCTCCCTCTGCGGCGAAAAATCCGGCCGGGACATTGACAAGGCCGCCGGGGCGGGGCTGAGCCCCATCGTGTTTGACGGTAGCCTTAAGGGCCCCTTAAATAGCGCCAAAAGCGCTTCGATTGCGGGGGCAGTGGGATTTAAGGAAGCATCGGAGATCATTGTCTGCCGCAAGCTCTACACCCACGACTTTGACCCCGCTGCGTTTCTCGATCCTGCTTCAATCGAGAAGTCCTACGGCGGCAAGGATTACCACCGCATGTATATCGGGGAGATAGTAAGTCTGCTTGCGAAGAAGTAGACAATTCAATCCTGTAAAACGGTTTTTAAAGAACCCTTTACAGATGGATTTTCGGTAAAAATGCCCCTGGTCGGAGAAAAGTATTCATTACAACCCACCTTGTGTTTTATCTCAATCTTTTCAGCGACGAACCGCAAACCCTATGTTATGCGAAATGTCAGCCTAAATATTTTGAAATGCTTTGAAAATATAATTTAAAATATGTATTGACAAAATATATTACTTATAATATATTACTTTTACGGGTATTTATGAAAAAGAAAGTGATTAAATTGTTATTGTTATTTTTTTTCCCAATAAAACTAATTCTTGCTGATGAGATGATAACATATTCATTTGAAAAACCAGATGATATGGTTACAATAATACGAGAAATGAGAAACATAACTTCAAGTTTTGGCGGAACATTTTCAGGTAATGAATATGAAGGTTATTTTAGCGGATTTGGTTCTAATACTAAATTGACATACTCTGTTAACGAAAATATGATTATATTTGTAATAATACTGATTGGTGATGTTAATAATACAATACAACAAAAATTGTTACATTCATTCACAATAGAATTGCCTAAAAATACATCACAAGCATTAAAGGCTGTAAAAAATGGAATTGAAGGGAAAGGAGGTTCTTTTTATGGGAATGAATATGGAGGGTATTTTAGAAATAGAGGAATAAGGGGAAATTATGTTGTAGGAGAAAAAATTACTTTTTATATTTTTGAAAAACCGTTCATAATATCAAATTCTTTAATCGAAAAAGAAATTAGGAATTATTTTATTGGAAAATAGATATAAAGTACGGCTGACACTTCGCATAACATACGCTATGTGCAGTGCATATTGCTTACACATCTTTTTCAAATTGATTGTAAGAAATTATTTGGATTATTTGTTTCCTGTGCTACTACAATTTTTCTGACAGGTCCGGTCCGCATAAAACAACAGCAAAATACGATGATAATATGCGTTTTTTTGATGGCCATGGTGTCGAAATTGATCCTATAGAATTTTCCATAGATAATAAATAGTGCTGGTACGATGGTTACCTATAATCACACTGCAATCTACCGGCTGGAAGGCACAAGCCTTATCTCGGTGTCTGGTGTTACCAACAAATCCGTTGACAATGAAGCCATTGAGCTTGAACTTGCCGACGACCTTTCCGCCGAAGAACTTGAGGCGCTTGGTCTCTAAGCAAAGCTAACCGGACACCGCCGGACGAGCATGTTTGGCTTAGACAGGGCCGCCTTCCCGATTGGGGGAGGCGGCCTTTTTTATGGCCCCAAAGGAGACCGACAAATCGCTTCCCTATAACCAGCTCAGCCCCCCTGCAACCGGAGTTTGTGACGGGCACGCATAGGATAAAGGCGGCGGGGGGGGGCTGGCCGGCTTGTAGTTACTTTTCATAGAGTTTTGTATTAGTATATTCCCAGCATGATCAGGCTAAAGAACGAAAAGCAAATCGCTGGGATTCGGGCTTCCTGCAAGCTCCTGGGTGCCATGTACCGGGAGCTTATCCCCCAGGTAAAGCCGGGGGTGGAGACCATCGAACTGGACCGCTGGGTGCAGAACTGGATCAAAAAGGCCGGGGGAAAACCGGTCTTTTTGGGGGTTGGGGACCGGAAGAATCCCTATCCGGCGGCGATCTGCATATCGATAAATAACGAGGTGATCCACGGGATTCCCTCTAAACGAAAGATAAAAAACGGGGACCTCGTGTCCCTGGACTGCGGTATAGACCTGGGGGGTTTTATCAGCGATCAGGCGGTAACGGTGGAGGCTGGGAGGGTGAGTGATGAGGTCCACGCCCTTAATGTTACCACCCGTGAATGCCTCTATAAGGGGATTGGGGCGGCAAAGGCGGGGGACCGGCTTTTGCAGATTAGCCGGGCGGTGCAGGGCCACGCCCTGGCCCACAACTACGGCATTGTGCGCCAGTGGTGCGGCCACGGGGTGGGGTTTGATCTCCACGAGGATCCCCAGGTGCCCAACTACCCCCACGGGCCCAATCCCCGGATGACCGGAGGCTTTGTGATCGCCATTGAGCCCATGATCAATCTGGGGACCGGGGATGTGGAGACCCTGGAAGACGGCTGGACCGTGGTCACCGCCGATGATAAACATTCAGCCCATTGGGAGCATACCATCGCCATTTTTGGGGATCATACGGAGATACTCACCGATGCCCTGGAAGGGCTTCCCGGCTGCGGCGGGGGGGCAGCGTAGTGGCCCTTGCAAATTTGTAACTATTGGCCGAAAATATTATTTTTAATAATATAAAGTTCATGATACCGGTATATTGAAAATCTATTAAGAGAGGCGACTATGAATGTTCTGCAAAGGCTATCTTCAAAGAATCTTTTTGTGTTTAATCTGGTACTGATCGGGGTGATCTTCGGGTTCTCCCTGGCTTTTCTTTCATTTTCCTGTTCAACCCCACAGGCGCAAAAGACCGCCCGTGCCCAGGAAAATTCGGTGATTATCCCCGAAGACGCATTGGCGGTAGCCGAGGGACTCCAGACCGTTTTCCGCTCCGTGGCGGATAAGGTGCTGCCCTCGGTGGTGGAGCTCAAGACCGTTTCCATCCGTCGGCAGCAGGTTCCCAATTTGAACGGCATCCCCTGGGAATTTTTCTTTGGGCCCCGTGACGGGAGTCCCCAAACAAGCCCTAACGGCCAGGAACGGGAATACCGCTCCCAGGGCCTTGGTTCGGGGATCATCGTCCGGCAGAAAGGGGATGTCTATTATATCCTGACCAATAACCACGTGGTAGCAGATGCCAATGAGATCATCGTCGCCGCCAATGACGGCACGGAATACCCTGCGGAGTTGGTGGGCACCGATGAGCGGAAGGATCTGGCCATGGTTTCCATCAAAACCAGGGATACCCTGTCTATTGCCGTGCTGGGAGATTCCGATACGGTCCATGTGGGGGACTGGTCCATTGCCGTGGGGAATCCCCTGGGCTTTATGTCCTCGGTTACCATGGGGATTGTCAGCGCTGTTGGCCGAACCGGGGGACCCGGCGGTAATATCAACGATTTTATCCAAACCGATACCAGCATCAACCAGGGGAATTCCGGCGGGGCGCTGGTGAATATCCGGGGAGAGGTGATCGGGATCAACACCTGGATCGCCAGCAATCAGGGCGGCGGTTCCGTGGGTCTGGGCTTCGCCATCCCCATCAATAACGCCAAGCGCTCTGTGGATGATTTTATCAACACCGGCAGCACCAGTTACGGCTGGCTTGGTGTTTCCCTTGTCGATCCCGACAGGGAAATCCTCCAGGCGCTGGCTCTTGAGGGCAAACGGGGCGCCCTGGCCACCGATATTTTCATGGGTTCCCCTGCGGACAAGGGTGGCATACGGCCCGGGGATTTCATTACCCATGTTGATAAAAAGGAAGTGCGGGACCGGAACGCCCTTACCCGTGTGGTAGGGGATCTGCGGCCCGGGGATCGCGCCGTGTTTACGGTGATTCGGGACGGCGCCTCACAGGACATCCAGGTCCGCATTGAGGCCCGTACCGATGAGGTGGCGGCGGACAACAAGAAGCTCTGGCCCGGCGTCTACCCGCTGACCCTGACCGATACCCTCAAAGCCCAGCTTGAACTGGACAAGAATGCCAGGGGCCTCTTCGCCGCCAATGTGATAGACGAAAGCCCCGCAGAAATAATCGGCCTTAAGCAGGGAGACCTGATCACGGGGATCAACGGCGAAACGGTGCGGGATATCGCGGGCTTCTACAAAATTCTGCGGGAAAAAACCGGCAAGGAGCTCTGGTTCACCTTTACCCGTGGGGAAACATCACTGGAGACATTGAAATTTAAGCGTTAAGGGAGAATCGGTAAACATTTTTTGGGGAATCACTGTGGTGGTTCCCCTTTTTTATAAGCGTCTAACGGCTTTATACAGGTTTTCTTTGGTGAGTTCAGTCTTGACGGGGCGGCCGTGGGGGCAGCGGGGGTGCGGGAGGCGCAGCGCTTCTTCCGCCAGTGCAAGGGCGCTTGTGTCGTCCAGGTAGTCTCCGTCCTTTATTGCGGCGTGGCAGGAGAGGGTTGCGACCCATCGTTCCGCCATGTTTTCCCCCGATGTCCGCAGATCAAGAATTTCCCGTACCGTTTCCGCGTCCCCCATTTTCCAGTTCGCGGGCAAGGCTGTTATACGCCATTCCCCTTCGCCTTCTTCTACTATAATGCCCAAATTTGCCAGATCTTCCCGGTGACTGATGAGAAATTTGTCTTCATCTGCGCCTGCGGTGCTGAAAGGGATGGGCACCAGCAGTTCCTGTTTGGGGATGGGCTTTGAAAGGAAGGCGTCGTAGAGTATCCGCTCGTGGGCTGCGTGCTGGTCAATAATAAAAAGTTTATCCCCCGATTCAACCAGAATGAACAGATCAAACACCCGGCCCACAAGCCGTATGCCCCCATAGGAGGGGCTTGCCTCCGCCACAGCAAAACTGCGATCCGGGGGGGAACCTCGCTTTTCAAGTCCGGTGGAATGTTCCGGCAGACTTGCCGACATGGCCGCACCTCGTCCGGGAAGGGGAGCGAATGCGGGCTTCTGATCCAGCAGCGCCTCAAGTGCAAGGGAGGCCGCATGATGATTCGTTTCTGCCTGATACGCAGTATTACCCATTTGATGGGTTACGGCGTGGCGGGTGAATTCCCGTAGTGTTTGTGTTATCAGATGATGAATCGCGCCGGGATCGGCAAAACGGACCTCCCGCTTGGCGGGGTGGATGTTGAAGTCCGCCAGGGCGGGATCGATTTCCACGTAGACCGCCCCCACCGGATGCACCCCGTTGGGGAACCAGCCCTGAACTCCGTATTCCAGGGCCTGGAGCAGGCCGTAGTCCTGAATCCGGCGGCGGTTGGCGAAAACGTACTGCTGCCGCCGGTCGTTCCGGTAGAGCTCAGGCCCGCCTACTACAATGGTCACCGAAAAACCCTGACCCGCCCCGTGGATTTCATGGAGAAAATTACCTTCCATGGAATTGAGGAAGCATTGGATAAACCGTTCCTTCAAAGTGGGAACCACCGGGAGCCATGTTTTGAGTTTGCCGTCCTGGGTAAAACGAAAGCTCCGTTCCGGAAGGACTAGAGCCTTGTCGATAAGGACCTGCCGGCAAAGCCCCGCTTCGGCTCCCTCCCGTTTTAAGAAACGCTTCCGCGCGGGGATGGTGTCGAAAAGGCCCAGGGCGCGGACGCTGGTTCCCCGGTTCCGCCGGGCCTGTTCGATGCGGGGCGGGACGCTTTTTCCGGGACCCACCTCAAGCTGCCATGCTTCCCGGCCGTCGGTACTGGTGAGAATTTCGAGCCGGGCCACTGCCGCCGCTGCTGCCAGCGCCTCCCCCCGAAAGCCAAGAGTTTCCGCCTGAGCCAAATCATCCAGGGACCGTATTTTGCTGGTGGCGTGGGTGAGCCAGCAAAGCTCCAGGTCGTCCCTGTCCATTCCCACGCCGTCATCGATCACCTCGGTCCGGCGTCCGCCCCCTTCCTCGATGAGCACCTCAATCTGCTGCCCCCCGGCGTCAATAGCGTTATCCAGAAATTCCCGCACCAGGGCTGCGGGGCGGTCGATCACTTCCCCGGCGGCAATCTTCTGGGCCTCCTCCGGGGGGAGTAATCGTATCAATTAGTCCTCTTCATCAAAGAGGCTCAGTTCGGGATTTTCCTCCGTTGAAGCCTCAGTGCTGTTCATCAATACCTCGATACGGCTTTCCACTTTTTCAAGGTCCTTCTCCAGAGTCCGGGCCAGCTTGATCCCTTCCTCAAAGGCCTTCAAGGCCTCATCCAGGGGGATATCGGTCTTGCGTATCTTTTCCCCCAGGCTTTCCAGCCGTTCCAGCCGTTCCTCAAAATTTTTCATGCGCCCTCCGGTCGCTTTCCGATAGGAAGGATTTAGGCGCCTCCATACGGAGGCGCGCCGTCATGCCCTTTTCGCCAATTTTCACTATTCCTCCATTACCGTTGCGGCGATAAGCCCCTCCAGAGGCCGGATACTGAGCTGGTCTCCGGCCTTAACCTCCGCTGCCCGACGCACCACCTTGCCGGTCCGCTGATTCACCGTCACCGAAAAGCCCCGTTCCAGTATTGAGAGGGGGCTGCCCGCCTCAAGGGCGGTCCGGGCCAGTTCCAGCCTGCGGCGCAGTTCCGCCGCCCTTTCGGTAAAGCTTGCAAGGAGCGCCTCCTTGGCGTCATCAAAACGCACCAACCGGGGCTGGAGTATGCTGCGAAACCGGTATTCCAGGTCCTCAAGGCTGAAAGGTTTTGCCAAAAGCCGGGCACGCTCTATCTTTCCTTTCATCCCCCGCGCCAGATCTTCCCCCAAATCCCGGATCGTTTCCAGCACCGCTGCCCGGTTTTCGCTTACCAGCTCCGCCGCCGCCGACGGGGTAGGAGCCCGGAGGTCTGCGGCAAAATCGCTTAAAGCCCAATCGATTTCATGCCCCACGGCGCTTACCACGGGAATAACAGACGCCGCCACTGCCCGTACCACGCTTTCCTCGGAAAAGGGAAGCAGGTCCTCCAGGGAACCGCCCCCCCGGCCCACGATGAGCACATCCGCCAACTGCCACTGATTGGCCTGCTCGATTCGCCGGGCGATCTGCGCGGCGGCCTCGTTCCCCTGTACCAGGGCGGGGAGGATAATCACCCGCACACCCCCGGCACGGCGGCGCAAAATGTTGAGGATGTCCCGTACCGCCGCCCCGGTTGGGGAACTTACCACCCCAATGGTTTCCGGGAACCGGGGGATAGGCCGCTTCCGGCTCTCATCAAAGAGCCCCTCGGCGGCAAGCTGACGCTTCCGCTTTTCCAGCATCGCCAGAATATCCCCGGCCCCGGCAAGCTCCATCTCCTCGCAGATTATCTGGTAGTTTCCCCGCTGGGGATAGACTGAAATGTTCCCCTTTACCCGCAGGAGCATCCCGTCTTTCGGTTCAAAGTTGAGGAAGCGGCTCCGGTTCTTGAACATCACTGCGGAAAGCACCGCCCCGCTGTCCTTCAGGGTAAAATAGAGGTGCCCCGCGCCGGAAGGCCGGTAGTTGGAAAGCTCCCCCTCCACAATCACATCGGGAAAACTCCCCTCCAGGGTCCGGCGTATCAGATCGGTAAGTTCGCTGACGGTAAGCTTTGGGGTTTCCATTGAGTTAGAGTATATCAGCTATTTACCGGCGGTTTCTGTTCTGGTGGACAGTTTGGCTTTAATTTGTTCTGCGGTGTATCCCTGTTCCATAAGTTCCAGAACCTTGTTTTCGCCTATCTTTTCGCCTATCTTTTCACCCTCTTCCCTGGCTTCTTCCTGCCAGACCTCTTTTGCATCGTCCCAATTCCATTCGGTTAACAACATATTTACAACCTCCGAAGCGTTTGCTTCAAAAAATTCTTTCATGATATCGTGTTTAATACAGTAATTTATGGCCATTCTCATGGCGGTTTCTTTATCCGGGGCGGTTTCTTCGCACTCACGGACCTTGGCAATGAAGGCGCTGTACCAGGATAGTCTTTGGCAGCCCCGGACAATGGGGTTATTGTGGTCTTTATTGATATTATATACTTTGGCCGTCAATTCCAAAGAACCCCCCGGAGATGAATCGGGGGGGCAATTTTTAATGAGTCCCGGCGATGCGGTATCTTCCGGGGAACTTTGGTTCCAGGAATCTGAAAGTTTGATGGTGGTTTCGTCGGGGTACGGGGCTTTGCCGTTGTAAAGGACGATGAATTCGCTCCGGGGTATGAGGAGCTTTTTTCCGCTGTATATATTTCTACTGCCGATGATTTTTTCATATACCCGTGCAATATACATGAGCAGCCGGAGCGCCATATTGGGGTTGATGGTAGACTGGTGTTCAATCAACACGACCAGTTTACCGGCAATCTCAAAGGATATGTCGTTCATCCGGTCCATATAGAGGATCCCTTCCAGGGTGTTTATGGTGATGGGGATAGCCGGATCAAGGTGAACGCCTTCGATGGCGCCATATAGTTCCCGCAGGGTGTCGGGATCACTGAAAAGCCAGGAAAACAGGCTGTCTTTGTACTTGCTATTAACACCCATAAATTCACCTTACCCCAAAATATCCAAAAAAACAATGTACCGTATATGCTTTGCGGATTCCTGCTACATATTTTTCCGGTTTTTTATCCACAATATGAAATCAAGAACGAACTTTCTTTTTGGAACATCAAGCTGCTCGGCAAGGCAGGCAATGGCACGGGCTTCGGCGCTGAGCCGCAAACCGGCTCCCCCCTCCTTGTCGTCTTCACCCATAACGAGGTACTCCACCGATACCCCTAAAACACGGGCGATTTTAACCGCCGCCTCGGCCGACGGGACCTGTCCACGCGAATTCAAATAATTGTTGATACTGAACTTGTTTACCCCTGATAAGGCGGCCAGTTCCTTGACCAGCATATTCTGATAGGCCAGTTCAGACTTCAAATTCTCCCTGAACCCCATTGTTTTTAAATAATAAGCTAAAAATCACAAAAAATAGTTGACATGAATCCAATAGGATGTATATAATATAAAAGTATAGTACTATAGTCCTAATAAAATAGAGCCAAAAGGGACTTTAGGCTTATGTATCGAATTTTAGTGCGTCATAATGACACACTGAAAGATATTTTATGTATTTCACGCTGCCTGGGCAGCGAGAAAGAAACCGTCCTGGTGGGGGTGGTTCATATATGCAAAGGAGGCTTTTATGAAAAAGCTGCAAGTTAAAGGGCTGATGTTTGTAACAGCGGTGTTGGCATTAGGTTTGACTTTTGCCGGGTGCACTGTCACAGGGGACTACACGCCTAAAGGGATTGACGGGACGTGGGTAGTGGACCAAGAGCTGGCCACGGCCTTCACAGAAGCTGCTGACGATGGGGGGCAAGCTGTAAAGGAATGGAAAGCTGTTACCAAGTGGACGATAGACGGCGCGGACTACTATAAATTCGGTTACACGTTTAACGGGAATACCTTTACCGCTTGGGAAAATGCACTGAGCTCCGGTAAGGTCGTGCAAACGAGTTCTGTCACGGGGACTTTTACGGCGGAAGAAAGTGCGGGTATTATGGTAGTAACATTCACCGCCTCTACTGGGTATATCTGGACCGGAACATTTGACGCTGGTGATCTTCCCGGCGCCATTGGCAATACAGACGGCGGCCACAATGTGGATCGTACCAATACAACTGGTGGTACTTACTTCTTCAGCAACACCCCTGCGTATACAAAAATAAATGGGGATTTTGTGGCAAAAGGTTCCGGCAGTGGCAGCGATACCGATAGTTTGGCGGGTGGAAAGAAAAGCGTCTCCCACGGCTTCGCCATAGCCAAGAAAGCTGTACCTGTTGGGATGGCTACATCAACTGCCCTTCCTTATGCAATAGCCACAGCCGAATACATCTTCAAACGAGGTGAGGACCCCCTTCACAAATAATCGGGCAAAGCGGGATTTAGTTCCCGCTTTACCTGAAAAAGCCTTACATCTTTGAGCGGGAGCGCGTCCCCTGCCCGTTTTAACTGCCGGGCAGGGGGCTTTTTTTTACAGGAAAATCATGAGTTCCGGGTCGGAAAAACTACGGGAAATCCTTTCAGCCAATATCAAGGACCGGCGGCGGGCTCTGGGAATATCCCAGGAAAAACTGGCCATAGCCGCAGAACTTTCTTCCCAAACCATCAATGACATCGAAGGCTGCCGGATGTGGGTAAGCGATAAGTCCATCGTTAAACTGGCCGGAGCCCTCAAGGTAGAAGCCTACCA
>BNUT01000011.1 GCA_025997555.1 Spirochaetia bacterium | reverse complement strand
CTTATCAATAAAGTATATCCGGGGCAGGGCCGTCCGGGGGAGGGTGTGGTGGTCTTTCATGGTTATACTATAACAAAGTATAGCGCGTCAGTCTATCATAGAGTGATATGGTGGTGAAATATTTTTTGATTTATCCATGTTTTTCCCTCCTTCAAGCATTTCAACATCCGCCAAATCTTTTGTTCTACTGGAAGCGCGTTTGTTGATAATGATATCTTCCTTTGAAATGACATGAACCTGAATCCCATCAATATCCGCCAGGATTGAGTGTGAGAATGCATCTTCAAAGTTCACGCCATCAATCGAAGTAATAATATCTATGCGGCGCGGTTCAACACCGATTTGAAAAATGATATTTTCTGTTTGGAAATCCGCTTCTGTTATTTTATCAAGTGGAGCGCCAAAGCATAAGCGCCAACCAGTATGAATTTAACCTTTTCTGCGCACAATGCGGACAACATTTCTTTGTAATCTCTGTTTAACATCATAACCTCCCAGCGCGGCAACTTCCGCAGTCAATGGCCAAACAAGGTCAAGAAGCTCTGCCGGTGTCCCTTTTAAAGGTTTATCAACTTCCTGCAATGACTTTTTTGTCAAAGTAATATGTTTTTTTATCATTATGTTATTCCCACCCATTACCTAAATAATACCCTGATTTTGGGTGTTGTCAAGGAAGCCGCCATCCTATAACATGGGATAGGAGCATCTATGACAAAGCGCGAATTGGTATTGCAAACATTTCATAATGAACCGACGGAGCGGGTTCCAGTGGGGTTCTGGTTTCATTTTTTGAAGGATGAACTGGAGGATGCTTTTAAGAAAGATGGCAGCATCGATCCGCAGATCCTTGACGCGAATCTTGCGGGGCATGAGAAATTCTACCGGGCCTTTCAGCCGGATTTTCTCAAGATCATGACCGATGGTTTTTTTATCTACCCCAATGAAACTTTTGCCAGGGCAAAACGGGCGGGGGATCTACGGAAGGTTAAACCCATCGGGGCGGATCATCCCTGGATACGCAAGCAGATTGAATTCGCAAGAACCATAACCACCCGGTATGGCGCGGAGGTTCTCTGTTTCTACAATATATTTGCCCCGGCGACCTATTTCAAATGGGGCAGACATGATCTTCCCGGCTCACCGGACCACGACCTTGCGGATTTTATCGAAGAGGATCGGGAAGCGGTTGTTCATGCTCTGGGTGTTGTTGCGGAGGATATCGCGGCTCTGGCCCATGGGGTGATTGAGGAAGGGGGCGCGGATGGCATCTATTACAGTGCCCAGGATTTGGCCGACAAGCGGGCGGACGCGGCGCTTCACCGGGATTGCATTGCTCCAAGCGACATTGCTGTGCTTGAGGGGGCCAATGCTGCGGCACAGCTTAACATCCTGCACATCTGTGGCTATGAGGGGCACAAGAATGATCTTTCCCATTACACGTCCTACCCCGCCCAGATCATTAACTGGGCGGTGGCGGTGGACGGGGTTTCCCTGGGGGCCGGGAAAAAGCTCTTCGGCGGGAAGCCCATGATCGGCGGCTTTGACAATACGGCGAAGGGTGTTCTCTACCGGGGCGGCAGGGAAGCGATTGAAGCTGAAACGGACCGGCTCCTCAAAGAGACGGGAACTTTAGGCGTCGCCCTGGGGGCGGACTGTACGATCCCCCGTGATATCGATTTACAGCATCTTGCATGGGTCCGGGAGCGGGCGGCAGCTTACCGTTGGGATTGAATAATTCCTATTAATCCGCTGGGAATACTTGAAAAGACTATCATATTAGGTTATTAAGAAATACACTGATTTTAAGTTTTAAAAGGAGATGTAATATGGTGAAGTCAAAAAAACTTTTTTTCGCGGTTTTGGTGTTTTTCGCAGTTTCCGTCATTTGGGCGTCCCCTCAAAAGGATACTACGGGCAGCGCCGAGCCCGCAACCAACGAGCTCTTAATCTATTCGATCATCAACGAGGATCACATTAAAGCCCTGTCTGAGCTTTTTACCCGGCAGACCGGCGTCAAGGTGAGTTACTTCCGGGCCGCCACGGGTGAACTGGTTAACCGCGTAAAGGCCGAGCAGGCCCGGCCCCAGGCGGACATCCTGATCGGCGGCGATTCCGCCAACCATGTTTCCCTGGCCGAGGCCGGGGCGCTTTTGGCTTATACCTCAAAGGCGGTTCCCGCAATACCCGCGTTTACGCGGGCTGCGGACGGCGCCTGGACGGGCTTCTGCGTACTCACCCTGGGCATCGGCGTCAATGAACAGCGCTTCAAGGAAAAGTACCCCGGAAAGGCCTATCCCCAGACCTGGGATGATTTGAACGATCCCGTCTACAAGGGCGAGTTGATCTTTACCGATCCTGCGGCCTCGTCAACGGGCTATCTTTTCCTCCAGAGCCAGCTCCAGCGGCTTGGGGGTGACCGGGGCTGGGACTACTTCAAGCAGCTTACCCCTCTTGCGGCCCAGCTTCCCGCCAGCGGCGGCGCGCCTCCCCGGCTGATCGGTACCGGTGAAGCTATCGTGGCGGTTTCTTATGTACACGCCTTGCAGCAGTATGTGGCCCAAGGTTATCCGGTCAAGATCATTGTTCCTCCAAAAACGGTGGCCTCCTTTGACGCCATATCGATTGTGAAGGGCGGCCCCAATGTGGTGAACGCCCGGCGCTTCGTGGATTTCATCCTCTCAAAGGAAGCCCAGGAACTGTTCGCTTCACTTTCCTACACCATTCCGGTGAATCCTGAAGCGAAGCCATTGGAAGGGGCCATTTCAATTGACAAACTCGATGTGCTTGACTACGATTTTGATCTGGCCGGTTCACAGCGGGATGCGGCCCTTGCCCGTTGGCAAAACGAGGTCTTAAAATAGTAAAGCAAGGGGCGCCTTATTAGTAGTAAAACTGTAGGCAGAGAGTCCGGCTCGGTACAAATACTGTGGGCACTGAGCCTCGGTTTTCTGTTGCTGTTCATCGTGTATCCGCTGGTACGGGTTCTCTCGGCGGCGGACATGGACAGTTGGCGGAAGGTTCTTGCATCTTCCCGGTGGTTAAACGCATCGGTGCATACTTTGACACTGGCGCTGCTGTCAACTTTTTTTTCGGTGCTGACCGGCTTCATCTATGCCTACGCGGTGGTCCGCGGGGGCATCCCCTTTGTAAAATTTTTTTCCTTCATACCGATTCTGCATCTGGTGACGCCCCCCTTTGTCGGGGGGCTTTCGTTTATCCTGCTCTTTGGTCGGCAGGGGCTTTTTACCAAGGGCCTCTTCCACGCAGATATTTCCCTTTACGGACTCCCCGGCCTCCTCATCGCTCAGACCCTCTGTTTTTTTCCCATCGCCTTCATGATCATCAAGGGCGCTTTTGAGGGGATTAACCCGTCCCTGGAATACGCCGCCCGTGACGCCGGGGCGGGGCGTTTCCGTGTTTTCAGAACCATCACCCTGCCCCTTGCCTTGCCGGGGATCGTGTCGGCCCTGCTCTTTATCGCCATTTCCGTGCTGAGCGATTTCGGGAACCCCATGCTGATTGGCGGCCGTTACAATGTGCTGGCGGTGGAACTCTACACCCAGCTTACCGGCTGGACCAACGCTGGGACCAGCGCGGTTCTTGGAATTATTCTGCTGGTCCCCGCCTTTATTCTGTTTGTGCTCCAGCGCATTGTGCTGAACAAAAACGGTCTGCGTCTTGCCACCATCGGTTCCCGCAGTTCCTCTCTTGATATGCCGCTGCCATCAATGCCGGTGCGAATTCTGCTTTTCCTTTTTTGCGGCCTCATCGCCTTTGTTGTGGCAGCCCAGTTTTTCGCAGTACTGGCCGGGGCCTTTTCCCGCATCTGGGGGGTGGATCCCGGTTTTACCATTGAACATCTAAAGGCGGCTTTCAAATATAAAAATGAGCTGTCAAATACCCTGATTTTCGCCCTCCTCGCCGCCGCCGGAACCGCTGCATTCGCAGCATTACTGTCATTCTTTGTACTGCGTACTGAACTCCCCTTCCGCAAAACCGTTGATTCCCTGGTGATGGTCCCTGCGGCAATTCCCGGCTCCCTCATCGGCCTTGCCTTTGTGCTGGCCTTTAACGGCAGTGTTTTACACTTAACAGGAACAAGACTCATCATCGTTCTGGTGATGATCGTCTGCGATCTCCCGGCGGCCTACCGTATCCTGTTGTCATCCTTAATGCGGATACGCAGTACACTGGACGACAGCGCCCGCGCTTTGGGGGCCTCCCGGCTGCGGCTTTTCTTTACGGTGATCTGTCCCCTCACCGCACGGGGAATCGTGTCCGCCTTTGTGTTCACCTTTGTGCGGGCCTCCGGCACTTTGAGCGCCGTGATTTTCCTCATGACCTTTACCACCAAACTCACCTCCGTAGTAATACTAAACCTTGCGGCTCAGGGGGATTGGGGACGTTCTGCGGCGCTGGCATTAATTCTGACCGCCGCCATATTTGTTTCCCTTGGAGTGCTGCGTCTTGCTGCGGGTAAACAATCCTTTCAGGAAATTCTGGAGAGATAGATGATAGAGACGACAGGGGTAAAGCATGGGGAAAAGTAATTTTAAAGCCGATACCGAAGTTGATGTTGAACTTACAGAGATTAGCAAAAACTATGGTGACTTCCGGGCTGTTGATAATTTTTCGCTCTCTGTGCCCCGTGGCAGTTTTACTACACTGTTGGGACCTTCGGGCTGCGGCAAGACCACCCTGCTGCGGATCATTGCGGGATTCTTTGATCCCGATGCCGGAACGGTGGTGATCTGCGGACAGAATCAGCATGGCATTCCCCCGGAGAAACGGACCACTGGCATTGTGTTTCAGGATTACGCACTGTTCCCACACATGACCGCAAGGGAGAATCTTGCCTATGGTTTAAAAATACGGAAAATAGCGGCCGATACCCGGAACCGCGAAATTGTGCGTACCGCAGAAGCGCTGGACCTTGCAGGCTTGCTGGACCGTTACCCCGGCGAACTTTCCGGGGGCCAGCAGCAGCGGCTTGCCCTGGGCCGCGCAGTAATTCTAAAACCGCAAATTCTTTTGATGGACGAACCCTTGAGCAACCTGGATGCAAAACTCCGGGTCCGGGTCCGGGAAGAATTAAAGGACATTCAGCGCCGTTTGGGGATTACCACGATCTACGTTACCCATGATCAGGAGGAGGCCCTTTCCCTTTCAGATTATATCGCGGTGATGAACAATGGTCGGCTCGAACAGGTGGGCACTCCACAGGAAGTCTACAACACCCCCGCCACCGCCTTTGCCGCAGACTTCACCGGTCCCGCCAATTTTATTGATCACAATGGAAAAAAGTACCTGGTCCGCCCGGAATGGATACGGGTAAACGAAAGCCCCGGCATCATTGACAGTATTACTGCGGGGGTATCAAACATAGCCGCCCGCTTGGGTGCATCAAGCGGCCCCCGGTTTATGCTGGCCGGAAAAATTACCGGCGCGGATTTTTTGGGGAGGGTGACACGGGTACGTCTTGAACTTGATACTCAATCGCCCCCTCCTGACGATGCAGCCCCAATCATCGCGGACATTCCCGCCATGGAAGATTCAGGGACATTGAAAATGGGAAGCCATGTAAAGTTTACGATAACCCGCGCCTGGGAAGTGGATCATTCGGAGTAGCCGAATAGCGCCGTGCTTTTCCTGCACTGTTCTATGGCGGCCATATCCGGCATGGCGGGGATAGCTCCCTTTTTCGTGGTGGTCAGACTTCCCGCCGCATTGGCAAAGTCCACAATATCCCCAAGCTCCTCTTTGGAAATGAAGCGTACTTGCTCCTTCGTTTTGCCTCGCAGACGGTAATGCACCGCGCCGAGAAAGGCATCCCCCGCCCCGGTGGTGTCGATGGTTTTTACATCGTAGGTCGGCAGGGTCGCGGAACCATCGGCACAGAAACAGAAAGCGCCCTTCGCCCCCAGGGAAACCAGTACGATTCCCGGCCCCTTTTCCGCCAGCAATGCTGCGCCTCTCTCCAAATTTGTTTCTCCGGTAAGGAGACTCATCTCTTCCTCTGACACCTTGAGAATATCCGTCAGGACCAATGGCCTTGCCATTTCGATCTTCGCCTCCGCCTCATTGGGCCAAAGCAGGGGCCGGTAATTCGGATCATAACTGATGACCTTCCCCTGGGCCTTTGCACAATCAAGGGCCGCATATACCGCGCTCCGGCAGGGCTCGCCGGTTAGCGATACTGCGCCGAAGTGGAAGATTCTCGCATTGGCGATGAGTTCCCGGTTTATTTCAGCGGCGGTAAACATGATGTCCGCCCCTTCTCTGCGATAAAAACTAAAGGAACGATCCCCCGCTTCATTCAGGTGCACAAAGGCAAGGGTGGTGTTGAGCGCCTTGTCCACCACGAGCCCCGCAGTATCAATACCACTGTCCCGCAAAGTCCGTTCCAGGAAGCGTCCGAATTCGTCATCCCCCACCTTGCCGATAAATGCGGTCTTGCCGCCGAGCTTGTTGTTCATGGCTAAAACATTGGCGGGAGCGCCCCCCGGATTCCGGGCAAAAAGGTTCATCCCCTGATCGTTTACACCCGAAGGGGTAAAGTCGATTAACAGTTCTCCCAAGGCGGTAACATCGTAGTTCATATAAATTCCTCCAGGGCTTTCCTCGTTCCCTGTATATAGATACTTTCCAAATGCTGTTTGAAAATCCCCGCCAATTTGCTGAATGCCCCATCGGCAATACCCTGCACACCTGCGGCTTTGAGAAAAGTCTCCGGTTTTTCCCGTGCGATCTTTGCGGCCTGGAAAACTGCCTGGCCTTCAGGGTCCTTAAACGGTATGGGTTTACCCGTTTCATCTGTCCCATCGAGAAACCGCGCCCAGCCCGCCAGCGCAAAGGCGATAGCATTATAACCCGTACCCTTGCGTATCGTATCGACCAGAGGCTTGAGTACGAAGTTTGGAATCTTTTGGGAACCATCCTCCGCGAGACGGAGGACCGCATCCCCAATGGCGCGGTTGGCAAAACGTCTGATCAGGGTATCCTTATATTCTGTAAGATCGATGCCCGGAACCGGCGGGACCGTGGGGGTAACTTCTTCCATGTAATGTTGGCGGAGAAATTTCTGCATCAATGGATCTGATGCGGCATCGGCAACATCGGTATAGCCCATAAGGTATGAGAGATAGGCCAGTGCGGAATGGCTGCCGTTGAGGAGCCGCATCTTCATAAGTTCGTAGGGTTCCACATCCTTAACCAACTGCACCCCGACGGCGGCAAACAGCTTGGGATCAAAACCGGCCGCCTGAGGAAGTTTGAAATCATCTTCCAATACCCATTGGATAAAGTCTTCGCAGCAGACCGGCCACTTGTCGGCGATGCCGTATTTCTGTTCCGTTTCCGCGATGATCGCAGCATTACTGTTGGGGGTGATGCGGTCCACCATGGAGCAGGGGAAGGAAACGTGGTCTTCGATACATGTTATCAAATTCGGATAAACCTGTGTGCAGAAAGATTGCAGGCTCTCCTTGAGGATTTTTCCGTTGGAGGGAAAGTTGTCACAGGAAACAATGGTAAGGGGCGCTCCTCCATTGGCGAATCTTCGCAATAAGGCCGCCGCGAGGAATCCCAATATGGATACGGGATCATCGGGGTGTTCAAGATCGTGCTTTATCATAGGATGGTTCCAGTCCACATCGGCCGCCGCAGTATTCCTGCAATACCCCTTCTCGGTGATGGTAAGGCTCACCATGCTTGTTTCCGCATTGGCAATCCGGGCGATGGCCGCTTCTTTATCAGATGCAGCGTTTACATACCCCAGAATAGAACCAATCACCTGCGGAACCGCTTCTTCCCGGCCATTTTTGGCAATCAGGGTATAGAGGTAATCCTGTTCTGCGGCAATTTTTGCAAGGGGAAAAGTATCGGCGATCAGGTTTATCTCAAAGATACCGGAAGCGGTAAGCCCTTTGGCGATCAGGGTATCCAGAAAAAAAGCCTGATGCGCCCGGTGAAAGTTTCCCAGCCCTATGTGGACGATGGCGGGCCGCAGCGCATCCCGTGAATAGGCTGGTATCTTAATCGGGGCGGAAATGTTTTTCAGATTACGCTGATTCAGCAGCATTATATCCTCCAAGCAGGTATTTTCTCATATCCCAAGGATTGATTCAAGTTATAGGCGGGAAACCAATCCCCTCATTTGTTAATAATTTGTTCACATTTATTTAATAAAAATTTTACCCCCGGTTTATCGCCGGTTCACTTTCCTCCTTTAGGTTTGTTATATCAAAAGCAAATCAAGGATTTGCAATTTTATGGAGGCAAGAAAATGGCAAAGAAAACAAAGAAATTCATCGGGATTGTGATGACCATGGTCATCGCGGCGGCGCTGGTGTTCATCCCTGCGCTGGTTGCTCAGGACGGGTCGGCAGTAAGCGAGACTGCTGCTGAAACGGCGGTGTACTCGGTAAAAACGGCGGCGGCAGAAACGCGCACCCTTGAGGCGTATCTCGAAGTAAACGGCGACATCGTGAGCGAGGGCCAGGTGGCGGTCCTGTCCGAAACGGCGGGGAAACTGATTGCGGTAAAAGCGGCGCTGGGAACGCAGGTGCGGAAGGGCGACCTCATTGCGCAGGTTGATCCCTCAAGCGCCGGAACCCGGTATATGGCAAGTTCCGTGTACGCCCCCATTTCCGGTATTGTCTGCGCGGCGCCCCTTGCGGTGGGGTCTACCGTACAGCCGGGGAGCATCATCACCAGTATTGCCCAGGCGGATGATTTGCAGATTGAGGCCCTCATCCCCGAACGTGAAGTAAGCCAGCTGCACATTGGCCTTACGGCAACAGTAACACTGCCGGCATTTCAGGGTGAAGTTTTTACCGCGAATATCACGCAGGTGTCGCCGATTCTGGACCCCGCGTCACGCACGAAAAAAATAGTGCTTAACTTTACCAGTGCAGACAGCCGCATCAACGCGGGTATGTTTGCCCATATAAAACTCAACACCCGGACTTATCCGAATGCGGTGACTGTTCCTGCTGAAGCGGTTGGTGAACAGGCCGGCGCAAAGTATGTGTATGTGTTAAATAACGGCAAAGTTGATTTACAGGAAGTTGTGACCGGCGTTACCGTTGATCATATCACCGAAATCAAAAGCGGGCTTGCCTCCGGCAATGCGGTTGTCATTCAGGGACAGCAGTTCCTCTCCAACGGCGCAGCAGTGCTGGTAAGGAAATAGGGAAATAGCATGACTATAAAATCAGTGGTGCACCGCCCGGTGCTTATGATTATTGTGTTCGGGCTGATTGCGATGCTTGCGGTATTTCTGGCGGGAAAATTGGCGGTTGAAATGCTGCCCAACATGGAAATGCCCATGCTCGTGGTGGCAACAACCTATCCGGGCGCAGACCCTGAGACGGTGGAGAAAATGGTCACCAAGCCGCTGGAATCAAGTTTGGTGAATATCAGCGGCCTCAAAAAGTCAAGTTCTTCATCAAGGGAACACACCAGCGTGATTGTGCTTGAATTCGACTATGGCGCTGACCTTGATATGCAGGCAAATAAAGTACGGGAAAATATTGACCGCGCACGGGGAGCGCTGCCGGATAACGCAGAGGCTCCTCTCGTGGCCACCTTTGATCCGAATTCAGACCCGATTTTGCGTATCGCCCTTTCCAGCCCAGGCCGTGATCAAAATGAACTGCGCGCCCTTGCAAAGGACGTTTTGAAATCCCGGCTCGAACAAATTGACGGTGTGGCGGAGGCTAACGTTGAAGGCGGTACGGACAGAATCGTGCGGGTGGAAATTTCGCAGAACCGCCTTGACGCCTACAAGGTGACGATCACCGAAATTGCCGGCGCCCTTTCGGTGCAGAATATGGAACTCGGCGCGGGCTATATCAAAGACGGCAACTCCGGCAGCGCGGTCAATTACGCTATCAGAACATCCGGCGAATTTGCGTCGATTGCCGATGTCGCAAATACGGTGGTCGCCCAGATAAACGGCGCGGATATTCGCCTGCAGGATATCGGGGAAGTTTCTTTCGGTTACCAGGACGCATCAAGCGAAGTCTATGTCAACGGGCAGAAGGGCGTGTTCGTGGGCGTGATGAAACAGAGCGGCAAAAACTCCGTTGCCATTGCCGATGAAGTGTATGCACGGATGGACAAACTCAAAGCCCTCTTGCCTGCGGATGTATCCCTGGATGTAACTATGGACGATACCACGCAAACCCGCGCCATGATAAATGAGCTTTTCCAGTCCGCCATGTTCGGCATAGCCCTTGCCATGCTTGTGCTGCTGGTCTTTTTGCGTAATGTGAACGGCACGATTATCGTCGGCATCTCTATCCCTCTTTCGGTTTTGGTGACCATGCTCGTCATGAGCCTTGTGGGGATCAACCTCAACATGATGACCCTCGCCGGGCTCATTCTGGGGCTCGGTATGGTGGTCGATTCGAGTATCGTTGTGCTGGAAAATATTTTCCAGTTCCGCGAGAAAGGTGAGAAACCGACCGCTGCCGCCATTCTCGGCACCGATGAGGTGCTGTCTTCCATAATAGCATCAACGCTCACCACGGTTTGCGTGTTCCTGCCTATGTTCATTTTCAAGAATGATCTGGAAATAGTCGGCATAATGGTACAGGACTTGATCTTTACGATTGTTATTTCCCTTGTGTCATCTCTCCTGGTGGCAATGTTTCTGGTACCGGTGCTGGCGAGTAAATATCTACCCCTGCACACAAAAACAGAAAAGCCGATAAAAAACCGCGCGCTCATCGCTATCGACAAGGCCATAGGCGGGGCGCTTGACGGGATCGCCGGGCTTTACCGCAGGGCATTACAGACGGCTCTGCGCCACAGGGCGGCGACCATAATCATCGTGATTGCCGCATTTGCCGGTTCGGCCATCGCCCTCACAAAACTGAACGTGGTGCTTGTGCCGTCGATGGATCCGGACACCGTCACCATGTCTGTGGAAATGCCGCTGGGCACGCCCTACGAAGACACCCTCGCCCTGGTGCTGGAAATGGAAGAATATGCTGCACAGGAAATAAAGGGCATAAAGAGCATTGTGGCAACGGCGGGCGACACCGGCAATATTTCATTTGACGCGCAGGGCAGTTACAAAGGCGAGCTGGTAATCAGGCTTGACCTTGACGACAAGAACGCCGACTCCGGAGATGCGGTCATGCAAAAATTGCGAAGCCACTGGGCTGATTTCCCCAATGCGGTGTTTGCCTTTTCCGATGAAATGGCCGACATGCTCGGCGGATCCGACATCGACGTGGTACTGCATATAGAGGATGTACACCAGGGTTACGCCGATGCAAACACTATTGTAAAACTCATCGGAAACAATGTCGCATCCGTTACAGACCTCGCTATCGACATGAACGCGGGCTTGCCTGAAGTGTCGGTGCACATCGACAGGCAGCGCGCCTACAACTTCGGCCTGAATGTCGCCGGAATCGCTTCGGAAATTGCCGCTTCCATGAACGGCGTAACCGCCACATCTCTCCGCTACGACGGCGATCAGTACGATGTGGTACTTATGCTGCAGGAAGAAGACCGCAAAAAGATTTCCAACCTTGATGGGATTTTCGTCCGCGCTGCTTCCGGCCAGCTTCTCCCCGTGTCCAACTTCGCAGAAACCAGGAGCGGCACCGGCCCCGTGGAGATTTCCCGTGAGGACCAGGACAGGGTCATCCACATCACGGGCAATGTAGTGGCCGGCCATAATCTGGCGGACGCTGAAAAGGAAGTTAAGGCGCTGCTCGCAGATACCGACTACGAAGTTACCTACGCCGGTGAAAGTGCCGAGACGCAAAGCATGATGAATGCCTTCATCATGGTGATAATCATGGCCTTATTGCTGGTGTTCGGCGTGATGGCCGGGCAATACGAAAGTTTCAAAGACCCGATTATCAATTTCTGCACCATACCGCTCATACTCATCGGCGTTGTTGCAATCCATATCATCACCGGTTTTGCGGTTTCCGCATTTACCATGATGGGCTTTGTAATGCTGGCAGGAATCGTGGTAAACAACGGTATCATCCTTGTGGACTACACCAATCTCCTTGTCCGCAGGGATAACCGCTCCGTCATGGACGCCTGTCTCGAGGCCGGAGAGACCCGCCTCCGCCCGGTGCTCATGACCGCCCTTACCACCATTTTGGGAGTTGTGCCCATGGCATTTTTCCCCGGCGCCTCCGCCACCATGACCCAGCCCATAGGGCTTGCCATCATCGGCGGACTTACCTCGGCAACATTTATCACGCTGTTTTTTATCCCGGTGATGTATTCAATCATCAACGGCAAGAAACAAACAAAAGGAGTACTAGCATGAAGAAGAAAACATCCGCAGTATTACTGTTCTGTCTGTTCTCTGTCATTATCAATGCACAGGAAAATTCTGCTCTTATACTGACGGTAGATGAAGCGGTGCGTTACGCCCTGCAAAACAGCCGTCAGATCCAAAGCGGTGCCATTGACCTGGAAACGCAGAAGCGCGCAAGCGATACCGCCTGGAACACCTTGTTACCGAGTGTCGATGCAAGCGGTACAATTAACCGCGCCAATGAAGCTATGGAGATACCGGGTGTCACCATTGCCGAAAAAGACCATTGGCAAATGGGCGGCAGTATAGGTGTTTCGCTTAATTTTAATGTCGCAATGATCGAAACGATCAAGGCTGCAAAAATCGATTATGAGGCGGGTAAAATCACCTTTGAAGAGACGCAAAAACAACTTGAGCGTGACGTGCAGAAACTGTTTTACAGTCTCCTCCTGATGCAGGAAAGCATTAAGATGAGCGAAGAAAATCTGCTTGCCGCAAAAAACCGTGTTGCGGAAGCGGAGCAAAACTACCGCGCGGGGAAAATTTCTGAGATAGAATTTTTGCAGACCCAGGTGGCGTACCAGAATCAACAGCCGGAAGTATTACGCACAAAACAGGCATTGAAACAAAACCTGAATAGCTTCGCTCTTTTGCTTGGCATGAAGGCGGGTACTGAAATACAACTTAAGGGGGTTATTGACAGTATTGGTGTTATAGAACCGGCGATTCAAAATATAACGACGCGAACCGAACAAACATTGCAAAAGAACATCGACGCCCTTATTGCCAATCGCAAGGCGCTTAACCTTCAGGTGTTTACGCCGTCACTGCAATTAAGTTATGGACTGCAGCCCGGCGCGTCAATCACAAGCCTGAGTGACGGCACAACGGACCCGTGGAAGGATAACGGCGGCTTTTCCGCAAGCATTGCCTGGAATCTTACCAACCTGCTGCCCTTTTCAGCAAACCGTCAACAGGCAAAAGACATAAACGCCAATATTGCGAAACTCCGCATCGCACAAACCGATGCAAGGGAGAACGCTATAAACGAGGCGCAGCAGCTTGCCGACACATTGGAACTTTCCCGTGCCCAGATAAGCGCCCTTGAGGCAAACATCGCCCTCGCTTCGAGGAACTACGAATTAACCGAAACGGCATACCGGAACGGCCGCACGGATCTGTTGAAGCTGCAGGATGCGGAGCTGTCCCTTAATCAGGCGCGGCAGGGCCTGCTTGCCGAGCAGTTCAACTACATATCCGCCTTTCTGGATATTGAGTACTTAACCGGTGTAAAGATGCGGTAGACTGTTGTCACGATATGGTTAATAAAAAGTTTACTTTTTATTAACCATCAGTTAATAAGGGCGTTGTATTGTAAATGTATCAAGTTTAAAACTTGAAATAAAATCAAGGAGTCTGGTATGACGAAAAAGAAAAAGATCATCATTGGCGTAGTTATTGGCGTGGTGGTGATGGGTTGGGTTACCCTTGGCAGCCTGTCCCGGTTTGGCGCTGGTGCGGCAATGCGGAATTTCGGCGGTTTGAGCAGGGGCTACAATACCGGGGTTGTGGTAAAAGACTTTGAACCTTTGGAACTGGTCTTTGTCACTACGACCGCGAAAAGCGGCTCCGGCGCAGCAGAAGCACATGACTTGCTGCTCAAGGAAGCAAAAAAACTGGGCGGCCATGGGATAATCAATGTGAACATTGACACCCAGCGTAAGGGATGGTTTGGGGAAGCGACATTGACAGCTTCTGCTCTTGCGGTAAAATACACTGATTCGGCCGGAGTGCCCGCAGCGGATACCGGTATTGCATCCCTAATGCAAAGATGGCCAGGCTTCGGCAGAACTTTCCGGTAAAAAGATAATCCGCGGCTGTCCTTGTAAGGGCAGCCGTTGTTTTTTTGATATAAATATGACATAATAGAGTATGTGGAGAAAAGCGAATGACTATTAAACGGCGAATGGTTATTACAAATGTTCTTATGCTCGTGGCACCTGTGGTACTGTGCGTAATTGCCGGATGGCTTTTAAACAGTATCGGCTTTTTTATAATGGAATCGCAGGGGCTTCCTTTTCCCCGTGAGGCAGGCGGTCCTCCGCGTGCTATTGCTAAAGTAGAGGAATATCCGCCTGTTATGTATTTATTTCTTTTTATGCAAATGGTTCTTGTTTTCGGGATTTTTTTTGCAAGCAATATGTTTTTTACCCGCAGGCTGGTTGGGCAAATTATGGCGGAACATGAGAAATACGAAAACAACCGCCGGGAGCTTATCGCCGGTATTTCCCACGATTTACGCACCCCGCTCACGTCAATCAAGGCATATCTTGAAGGGATAGAAACCGGCCTTGCCTCTACGCCGGAAAAACAGCAAAAGTATTTTTCCACCATAAAAAACAAAGCAAATGATTTGGAACACATCATCAATCAACTGTTCTTGTTTTCAAAGCTCGACATCGGCGAATATCCGATGAATATGCAGAAAATAGATTTAGGCCGTACCTTGGCGGAAATGCTGGGTGAGCTTGCCGATGAATACAGGCGGCGCGGACTGGTAATCACGCAAGGGCAGAATGTTGAAAATATATTTGTCAATGCCGATTACCTGCAGTTACGAAACGTTATTATCAACATTTTGGAAAATAGTGTAAAATACAAAAATACCGAAGAAGGCGCGTTAGTGGTCAATTGTTCTGTTTCTGGCAGTACCGCTGAAATTATATTAGCCGATGACGGTCCCGGTGTTCCGCCTGATGCACTGGACAAGTTATTTGACGTGTTCTACCGAACCGATCCGGCGCGCAACAATGAAAAAAAGGGAAGCGGCCTGGGGCTTGCCATTGCCGACAAAACCATACGGCGTATGGGCGGCACAATTCATGCGGAATTACCCGGACACGGGCTTTCCATTATTATTAACCTTCCAATCATTCAGGATAAGGGGTAGAAACCATGAAAATACTCATTGTTGAAGATGACAAGGCAATGGCTGACATCGAGCGTGATTTTCTCGAAATGAACGGCTTTGAAGTTGAACACGAAAGTGACGGCATCAAAGGCATGGAGTGTGCCTTGAAGGGCGGCTTTAATTTGATATTGCTTGACCTGATGCTTCCCGGCAAGGACGGCTGGGAGATATGCCGTCAAATCCGCAGCAAAATTGATGTGCCGATTTTGATGGTCACCGCCCGTGTTGAGGACATCGACAAGGTGCGCGGTTTTGGCCTTGGCGCGGATGATTATATTTCAAAACCCTTTTCACCCACGGAATTGGTGGCGCGGGTAAAGGCGCATATTGCCCGGTATGAACGGCTGAAAAGCGGCGGCGCAAAAGACAGCGCCGCCGCACCGGACGCAGAAATTGATTTAGGTTATCTGAAAATCAATCCTTCTGCACGGCGCGTGTATGCTTTTGATAAAGAAGTAGTGCTTACCAATAAGGAATATGAATTACTGTATTTTCTTATTTCAAATGCGGAAAATGTATTCAGTAAAGAGCAGTTGTATAACCGGATTTGGGGCGAAGATATGTACGGCGATATTAAAACGGTTACGGTTCATATCAAGCGCCTGCGGGAAAAAACAGAGAAGGACCCGATTAATCCTCTGCATATACAGACCGTATGGGGCGCGGGGTACCGGTTTAATGTGTAGTTAGTATTTTTTTGAACTCCAATAAACAATGACCTTAAAATCAAACATTTCTTCAAATTTTAATGAAAGGGCGTCGGCGGATTTTTGTATATCTGTCATTGAAAAATCCTGATTCGGCGATATTTCCACGACTACGATCTGGTTGTTTGGACCAAAATCGTTGACGATGATTGATGTAACGCCTGTAAACTCCCGGCAGTCATCAACTACTGCTTCTATCTGCTGCTGCGTTTTTATATCCAATGAATTACCAAGCAGCAGCCCGACATTTTCTTTTGCGGAAATAAAACCGTTATAGATAATCAGAGCGGAAACTGCCAGGCCGATGACGGCATCTATCGGAGCTTTAGTGATTTGCGAAAAACCCAATGTGATGAGGGTGAGCAGTGTTACTGCTGCGTCAAATAAGCAGTCCATCAGGGTTGCTTTAATAGTAGCGGAACAAACGATTTTATTTAGTTTGTATGAATAAAAAGCCAGAGCGGATTTTACGAAAATTGCAATTGACGTTACCAAAATAACAAAAATACTTTCAATCACAATCGGTTCAGGCTTTACCAGCCGCTCAATGGATGATTTGACAAACAGAATACCTGCCGCAATAATCATACAGGCAATTGCCAGCCCGCTAATGTATTCCATCCGCCCATAACCATGGGGATGCTTTTGGTCTTTTGGTTTCGCCGCCACTTGAAAGCCGATTATGGTTAAAATTGCAGAAACCGAGTCGGTTAAGTTATTGATGGCATCAGCTTGAATAGAGATGCTGTTGCTTAAAACACCGGCAAAATACTTAAAGACAAACAGTACCCCATTGCTGACCAGAATCACAATGCCTGATTGCCGCCCCAGTTTTTGCCGAACAGAGTCAAGGGCCATAATTATTTGTACCTTCGGCGTTCATGATGATTTTCTCTAAAGTCAAAATGAGACCCTCGAAAATGAAAATGCGGGAATTCTTCGTTGCCCGTATTTGAACGCAGTTTTTCAAGAATAGTTGCCAACTGGTCTTTTTCCTCGCCCGACAACGATCCGGACATATTCAGGATGAGGTGATTATGTATTTGCAATCTTTTGGCGAAGGTTTCTCCCTTTTTTGTCAATGAAAAAACATCTCTTCCGTTATCTTCGTCCGGGGTTCCTCGTTTGATCAATTTTTGTTTTTCCAATTCTGACAGTATTTTGCCGAGTGACATGCCATCTACTGATGGCCGCTCACCGGTAACGATTTCAAGTAATTCGCTTTGATCCGCCGGCCCCTTCTGCAAGAGCGCAGCCAAAACTTGCCCATGACCAAAAAAGTGATCGATGTGACGTTTGAGATGATGTATTTTGTGAAAAAACATCATATTATAAAAATTATGCATACCTTCTTCCTTATAAAAATATCAAAGTTAACTTATTATAACATTTTTTGCTTATGTAGACAAGCGGGAAAATTCTACACCGTCATCCCAGGATGAGTATGCCGGGTATATGCAAAACGATCTATTTGCGGTAGAATAGGGGTATCATAAATTTCAAGGAGTAAATCATGGCTGAACGGATAACTCACCAAAAGAAGGAGCAGAAGAAGGCTCCGCAGAAAACGATGAAGGAAAAACGGCAGGAAAAAAAGGAGAAAAAGGCAAAGACCTCCAACATTCCAGATTAAAAATATTCTGCCCCATGTATCAGGCACTTGCAATATACAATTTCTTATGCTTAACCAGCAAGCGGTGGAACGAACATGGGACTTATCAAGGCGATTACCGGCGCTACGAGAAAGGTGTATGCTATGCCATTGGTCAGGCCGGTAATCGTTGCGGTTTCAGTTCCCTTGGCAACAACTATCTCTTTGGCTGTGCCTTTTGCAAAAATCCATTTTTCACTCCAATCTCATTAACAATATTCTACAACTTTTGTATGATATAAAATCATCCTAAAAAAACGGGGTCTGCATCTCCGCTGCCCTGTTGCCGCGCAAGCGGCTTCTCTACAGCCCCCGAAATTTGCGTCGAACTCCTACTGGAGTTCGCACTCAGGGGCACACAACCCGGAAACCGGTGCCGTCGATCCCGCTGTCGGGGCCGCTGCTGTTACGGTCGGCCACATTGCAGTTGAGCGCATCGCCGTACCAACCACCGCCCCGCATGACCCGGGTCGCGCCCGAACCAGTACCCGTATCGGGGGTCGAGACGCTGATGCTCCCAAACCAGTCCCAGCACCATTCAAATACATTCCCGCTCATGTCGTATAGCCCTTTGCTGTTTGCGGCTTTAGTCCCCACCGGATGAGCGCCGTAATCAGCATTGCTTGATGTAAGGTTATAAGAATTAACCATGTACCAGGCTACATCGCCAACGGTATTACTCCCCGCATAGGCGTAGGTCCAAGGGGTTGTTGTGCTTTGAGTTCCCCCCCGCGCCGCATATTCCCACTCTGCGTCCGTGGGCAAGCGGTATCCGTTTGCAGTGGATTTCATTTTGGCACCGTCCGCCGCCGTTGCCGTCCCGCCATCATTGGTCGATACTTTTAATACGGTGTTATACGTGGTATCAGTGTAATACACCGGCGTTTTGCCGCTCTTCTCGCTATAGGCGTTGCACCAGACAATCGCGTCCCGCCAGTTGATGGACGTTACCGGACGGGTTGCCCTTTGGGCAGGAGTTCCTGCCAAATCGGTTCCGTTTCCTTCTCCATGCCCCTCTACACCGGGGTTTGCAATGGTGTACCCATGCGTGCCTGCCCACTCGTACACTTCTTTCCATAACTGGTACGTGGTTTCATACTTGGCCATGGTAAAGGGGGCGAAGGTTATCGGCCTGCCGGTGATAAATACCTCGCTGCCGGTTGTGTACGTTATGGGAGTACCCCCGGCAAAACTTACTATTGCCCGGTAGTCCTTCGGGGGGGTGTCACCGCCCTCGGTGTCGGTGTCGCCCCCGGTGTCGCAGCCTGCAAGGGCCAGCGCCACAATAAGGGCAACGATAAGGGCTATTTTAAGCCCTAACGCATGGGGGGGGGGTAAAGGATGCGGTGGACTTTCGTCCGCTTGAGGAGCACAGCTTTTTGTCGAGTAGACTTTGCATATTGATTCTCCTTATTAAGCATTTTCACACGAAAGCACCAAGACCTTTGTGTCTCCTTTGATTATTGCCTATTTTCACTGAATGTCAAAGGGAAAATATGCTATTTAAGAACCCGCCTTTCGGCGGGGGCGGCAGGCATTGAGGAAGATTAACGCAGTCCTGCCGCTTCCTCCAGAGTACTCTTTCGCCAGTATTGGCTTCCGCCGATACCCAGGCCGATTTCGCCGCGCATTTCCAGAACATCGACGGGAAATTTTTTCCCGTCTGCGGCCCGGAAGGTGATTTTGCAGTTATACATATTTCCGTTTGACGCGTCAATAATAAACCCGCCTCTCCACTGCCCCGGCTTTTCAGCGGAAAGGCCGTATATCCAGGGAATACCGATGATGCGAAGCTGGTTTACCTTTCCCTCCACCGGAAAACCCCTATAGGAATCCCTGCATTTTACCGCGACAAGATCTTGGGGAACATCCGCCACGGAATGCATCTTTCCGTATAGTATACCATCGACAACATACATCTCCCATCCGGCGGTTACCTTTCCTGTTTTATCATCCACACTGACCCAATACCCCTCGACCGGATCGGCGGCGAAACAGAAACCTGAGTACAACAGTAATACTGCACAAAAGATCATCGCCTTTTTCATGTTTTCTCCTAGAACGAATATGACAGCGCCGTCTTGACGAAGCCGTTATCCCGGTACTGTCCCAGTTCGCCGTCCTTGTTCCCCGCGAAAATTCCTGCGGAAACTTTCAGGGTAATGTCCCCCTTGGTCCAGGTCACCGCAGGGATGATGTAGCAGTCGCTATCCTCTATCCCCCAGATCGCCGTGGCCCGGAGTTCCAGGGCATCACGGAAAAACGACCGGGAAATACTGGCGGTGAGCCGGGTAGAAATCATGTTGGTCCCCGCCTCAATATCAAACAGGGAATCATTCCCCACCTTATCATCCAGAAGCCGGATGCTCTCGTTAGCCTGGAGATTTATGTTGATCCCCACCACGGGAATATCCCGGTCAAAGCCGAAGGACCATGCGAGGGAGGGATTGTAAACAAGCCCGTCATCCCCGGCAAGGTCCGCAGTGATATTCGCCGCAAGCTCCGCCCGGATGTTGAAGCCGAGGATGACCTGGGCATAGTCAAGGCCGATGTGGTGGTAGCGGTTGTAGGCGGTGTCAAACAATTTCGCCAAAGCGGTTTGAACGGTATTTTTTGCTGACGCAGCAGCAACAGTCGCCACAGCCGCTTTATTCACCGGGTCCGTCTCAGTGCTTAGCATATATGCCGTCATATAAGCCGTATAGTAATTCTGTATCGCAGTCTGTAAAGCATTATACCCGGCCTGATTTAGCCGCATCGCCGGACGGGGATTAAACCCGCTGTAGTATTGTACCCCAAAATCAACCGGACCAAAGGTGGTAGTAAACCGTAGTCCGCCTTGGGCATATTCCAGGCCAAGGGTCGTAGGCAAAATTTCGCCCTGATCAATCGTGGGAATTCCATCAATGGGACTGGGAATGGGGACAGGCGGGGGTGTCCCTCCCATATCAGACGCGATCTTGTTTTCAATATCCCTTGTCATTTTCGTTACCTGCGCCGGAGCCCACCGGCCATCCTGGGAGAACTTGGCGCCTTCAAACCAGGGGACAAATACCCCTTCGATTTTGGAGAAGCTGCCGAACCCGTAGGATGCGTGGATCAGGGGGCGGGCTATTTTTATGGTCTGGGGATCGGATATGTTTGAAAGGTCCGTATAGTCCAGGGGGTTGATCACATCCAGGGGGCCTAAAGTGTCGGCCTTGCCCCAGGTAAGTTTCCGTATTCCCCCCTCAATGTTGAAGCCGCCGAAAAAGGCCCGGATATATGCTTCGTCAATGGACAGTATTTTTTCGGGCTCAGCAAAATTGGGGGTAAGGTTAAGGTTGATCACCCCTTCGGCGTTGGAACCGGAGGCTTTAAAATTCAGGGCGGCGGTAAAGAGATCAGAAAGATCGGCGGCCTTGAGTTTGTCCAGGTCCGTCCCATCCTCAAAGAAGAACTGGAGCCCCGCAGAAACTTTGCCGCCGATGCTGGCGCCGGTAATCAGTTTCCCGCCTGTAGTATTACTGTCCGCCGCGCCGTCCGCCTCATCCCCAAAACCGAAGCCGAAATCATCCTGGGCGGAAACCGGCGCGGTTATGGCGAATAGTATTACTGTTGTCAGAATCAGGGGCAGAACGCCCGTTTTTTTTTCATACCTTTTCATTATTATCTCCCGGTCTCAAGATAAGAAGTGGTAAAGACCCGCTCAGGAATGGGATCATCGTACTTCATAATGTCCATATACATGGTTGTCGAAGTTCCCGCAGTGATGGTACTCATCTTCGTCTGCATCGGCGTTAAGCGGCCCTGTATATCCCGTACATCGGACATTTCCATACGCTTCACCAAAGTATCCCGCCTGTCGAAAAGATCGATCCGGTAATTCACCAGGGTTTCCTTGTCAATCCAGCTCATCATACGGGAATATTGATAGGATGAATCCTTTGGCTTCGATTCAATCACATAACAAATTTTGCTGTCGAGCGTTTCTTCCCGCAGCAGTGTGTGGGTGTCAAGGTCCGTGTCGCGGCTTGCCGAGGATATATCGTCATAGGACATATCGGTGCCCATGAAACTGCCTGATCCTTCGGACGCAGCAATCCTGCGCACCTTGCCCAGACTCGGCAAGAATATCCACTGGTCGGTTCCACCGTTTCTGGTCTCCATAGTGAGGAACCGCGTACCCCGGACGCTGGCAGGACTCTGAAACTGAATCATCATCCGCGTACCGTTGGGGCCGTCCTTGGAATACTCGTCAACAACCCGTTCGGTGGTGGAGCCGTTTTTGGCGGTTATCACCATTCGTGCCCGCACCGATGTGGTGGCCGCCTCAATGCGGTTCCTGGATGAATGCACAATCTCGGACGCTGTCTGTGCAAACAACGCAGTTGTAGACAACAGCAACACTACCAAACATACTATCGCTTTTTTCATAGCGCACTCCTTTTAGCGTATTCTGTAATGAATTTCGGCCTTACCAGTAACAGTAAAGCCGGTACAACAATCAAGCCCACGATAGCGCTTAACAGCAGGGAAAGCGCCGTCAAGAGGCCGAATTGGGCCAGCATCACAAAGTTTGAAAAAATCAGCACCACAAAACCCGCGCCGGTGGATACCGCATCGGTGATAACCGCGAGGCCCGACGTGCGGTAGGCAGACTTGAGGAAATCGCCCTTGCCGCCTGATTCGCGGTACGCGCTCTTGTACGCCTCAAGAAAGTGAATGATGTAATCAATACCGATACCGAGGGTGAGGCTTGAGATCAACGCGGTGCCGACATTTAGCTTGATTCCCGTAAAGCCCATGATGGCGAAATTGACCAGTATCAGGAGCCCCAGGGGAACTACGCTGATAAGTCCGGCAATAAATGAACGGTTTACGATGGTAATGATAATGAAAAGCGAAAGCACCGCGATGGCAATCGACGTCCACAGGGAACCCACGATACGGTCGTTGACGGAGCCTTCCACCACCGCGCCGCCGCCGATGATCACCTCCACATTTTTGGGAAAGTTTTCATCCACATAACGGCGAATCTCGGCAATCGTATGATCGGTGTCTTCCTGCCCTGCGGTACGCAGTTGTATGGTTGTCTTGATCGCCGTTGGTTCCAGGGGATCGTTGGCATATTCGCTGATGTTTCCCGCGAGCAGCACCAGATAGTTTGAAACCAGGGCCTGCAATTCTTCAGGCGTCTGTTTTCCGTACCGCGCCGGGTCGGCGGGGATTTCGTAATACGCGGCCCCCTCGTAATTCACTTTTTTCTTTAAGAACGCAACCAGATCGCTGGCGTTCATTTGACGGTGCGATGAGGCCGCACTGTCCAGCAGCGCGAGGAGTTCCGGCGTGGAAAGCGGCGAATCAAAAACCGGAAGCGATGAAGGAACCGTATCAGCGGTACTGTTTGGGATAGTTTCTTCCGCAAACCCGCCGAAACCGAAACTGTCGTCACTGTCTGAAAAGCCGAAACCGAAACCGTCATCTTGTTCCGCAAAGCCAAAAGCCGCGCTGCCGGTATCAACAGATGTACTCCGCAGTCCTGGTCTGCTTCGCAATCCTTCGGGGCTTTCCCCGATATTGAACACCTGATTGATACGCTTTACCAAATCCGTAAAGCCCATCACCTTGCCGGTTTCGGCGACCCGTTCTATCAGGTAGGTATTGAGGTTATCCATAGCCGTCAGTGTATCGGGATGCAGCAGCGTTTCTGTGCTGTCGGATTGCACCACCACACTAAATACCTTGGAACCGCCGAATTTCGCGCGGATAAACTGGTCAGACTTTACGATGTCCGTATCAGCCCTGAAATACTCGGTAAATACATTGTCTATCACAAGATGAGCCGCGCCGAAAACAGAAACAACACCGATTATGGCTGTCAGCGTGATAACCGTGCGTTTTTTCGCCACAATGACGCACATCGCCCTGGCGAGACCGTCATTGATGTTGTCCCCGCCGGTTTCATCCGCCTGCCGGTTTTCCGGTCTCGCCTTCTTTCGGCTTTTAAGCGGCACAGGCCCCCGGATGATCAGTATCGCCGGTACCAGCACAATCGCTATCACAAAGGAGCACAGGACGCCGAAGGAGGAGAAGGCGCCGAACTCGCGGATGGGGATTACTGCGGTAAAACAAAAGGAAACGAAACTTACAAAGGTGGTCAGCGCCGCCAGAAATATGGGCGTCAGTACCTTCCGCAGCATCCCTACGATAAAGAGCGAATGTTCCTCCCGGCTCATAAGGACGAAATCCTTACCGGATCCTTCCATATAGTGAATGATCACGTGGAGGCCGTAGGAATTGCCCACGGCGATCAGTACCACCGGCATCACCGTGGTAATA
The DNA here is from genome assembly GCA_025997555.1 of Spirochaetia bacterium. Classification (GTDB taxonomy): domain Bacteria; phylum Spirochaetota; class Spirochaetia; order Treponematales; family Breznakiellaceae; genus BNUT01. The sequence continues at coordinate 7,891 of BNUT01000011.1, read as the reverse complement.
ACCGACAGCTTTACACCGAGCAGGGGCATCGCGCCGATGGACCAGATGACCGCAACAATAACCCCCAGGAGGCTCAAAAAAACCATCCCGATTCTCCGCAGGGGAAGGTATATGATGAGGAGGACAATAATGATAACCAGGGGTATAAGGAGGCGCAGGTCCGCAAAGACTGCTTCGCTAATAGTCCCCGAAACTATCGGGAAGCCCGCAACGTACACCTTGGCGTAACCGGCGAACATCTCCCGTGCGATGTCGCGGATTTTGAGGAGTTTCGCCACTATTTCGGGGCTCCCCACCTCGTCCTGGGAAACCGAGAGGGGTACATACACCTGGGTTGCGGTAAAGTCATCAGAAATCAGCGCCCGCTCGTACATGTTCCACGACAGAAGCCGCCGCTTCAGTTCCGTAATCTCCTCCGCCGTTCCGGAAAAATCATCGGCCACCAGCTTCTCTACGATGATGGATTCCCCGTCACCGGTAATGTAGTCGGCGTTGACGATGGAATTGATGTTACCCACCACATCAATTTCCCTGATGCGCTCAATGTACTCCCCAAGGCGGAGGAGGAAATCTCGGTCAAGTACTGTTCCGTACTTTTTCTCCAGTCCCACGAGGATAAATTGTGAACTGCCGAAGGTGTTGTCGATATACACCGAAACCTGCCGGGCCGGGTCGCTTTCTGGGACAAAACGGAAGTTGTTGTTGTCCAGTACCACCCTGGGCAGTTGGGCCGCAAAGAAGATCGTAATGACGGCGATTATTGCAACGATAATCCGGGGATGCTTAAAAAATTTTTCCATACACCATCCTTTTCATTTATACTGATGTCCTTTAGCAGCCCAGCACCAGCAGGGATCGGTCGACCCCTTCCCTAGCAATACCGCGCAGCATTATTTGAAATATATTTTTCATTTCACCGATGATATTTGGATTTGCATTTTCGGAAGCGCCGGAAAATTTAGCGGCATTTTCCACAATCAGGGAAAACAGCGATAGTACCGTATGGGAAAACATGGCCGCATTGGTATCCGGTTCAAAGACCCCTTCGGCAATTCCCTGTTCAATCATATGCTTGATCATGTTAAAGTACCGGTAAGCCGGTCCGGCGGCGGAATCGGGACTTTCTTCTATTGATATAAAGGGATACTCCGGTGCCAGATAACGGCGCATATTGAACAGCATAATCATGTCATCCGACTGGCTGAAAATATCCACATAACTCTTCCAGTACAGCTTGAAGGCCTCCAGGGCGGAAAGCCCCGGACTCAGCCGGGCCTGGACATATTCGGTAAAACGGACCGCCAATTCGATACATATTTCCCGGAACAGCTCTTCCTTGCTGGGAAAATACAGGTACAGGGTGGCCTTGGAGAGCTCCGTTTCCTTGGCGATGTCCCGCATACTGACCTTTTCCGCGCCGTATTTGAGGATCAGTTCCCTGGCGCAGCGCATGATCAGCGCCTTTCGTTCAGCCTTTTCCCGTTCCCGCCGTTCCTGTATGCTCATAACCCCCATTCCTTTTATGACCACCGGTTATAATATATCTTGTGGTTTTCTTGTTACCCATAGTATGATGAAACTCAATCTTTGTCAAGGATTTTTTGTAAATATTATTGACATAATATACATTTATGAATAAACATTAGTTTAAGGAGTATAAAAATGAAGAAGAAGCTGCTTTTTGTGGGATTTTTGGGCCTGATGCTGGCATTTGGATTGGTGGTTGTTGGGTGTAACACTCACTGGTTCACATGTACAAACTATGGGAACTGTAAGGCGCCGGGTACTACGTGCGGGGCTTCTAAATGTGAGGTAAAACAAGTGAACTACGGAAACGTAGAGTGTGATTGTTGATCAGCAACAATCCCTGGCGGTTTCAAAACACCGGTTTGAAACCGCCGCTTTAATTCGTAATGGAGAAATAGTGAAGAATAATACTATAAGCGGCGCAATTAGCATTTTACTGGGCTTACTCATTGTATTTGGGCCGCAGTTCTTGTTTAAAGCCTGTGATTTAACGGAAGACAGCATCCCTCTATGTCACTGGTCTATACAGGCTGATACCGGCATAGGAATGATAATCATCTTGTTTGGTGTATGCCTTATAGTTTTTAGTAATCAGCTAATACAATTTGGTCTTACCATCGGTATTTTCTTTGGAAGCATTTTCGCCTTGTCCGTTCCGCATATACTGATTGGCGGATGCAGTATGATGTCCATGGCTTGCCGCAGGGTTGCTTTTCCGGCATTAAGCGTTATCGGTGTTCTGGTATTGGTGGGCTCTGCGGCTAATATCGTATATCTTGGCGGTAAAACAAAGACGGCTATGTAGTGTGTGCACCATTGCGCCTAAAATTTGTTGGGGAAAAATTACACAGTAAAAACCGGATGCGTGGGAAAATTTTACACGGTAATATTGCTAATAAACCAAAAAATATGTATAAGAGACTCTTTATGGCCTGAAATCAGCTTGGCACGCTTGTTGCTATATAATTAGTACAAGCCTATTGGCTTGGAATGATTTTATTTACAAGGGAGTCATTGTGCGTATAAACAACATTCAAACTTGGAAAAACATATTATTGTGGTAAAAAACCTGCAAATGTAGTGCCCGTACAACGGGTGCAATTTCTTATGGCTTTTTGTTTTTATGCACCTTTCGGTGTTAAACGGGCATGGTTTGGGCCATTCCTGTATTCTTTAGTCACGTGGACTTTAAGCACAAAGGATTTTATATGAAAGCGTCAAGGGTTTTTGGTCTTATCTGTTTGGCAATGGTGGTTAATTGTGCGGCAATCTTCGCACAGACGGTGTCCTCGGACGGGAATTATCTTCTTTTCAAGGACAGTTTCGGAATGACAACGCTCTGGAAGTATAACGGCAATGCGGCAGTTGTTGCTATTCCTTCGGTGATTGATGGGGAAACCATCACAAAAATCGGGGCAGATGCGTTTAAAAATTGCAGTTTTCTTACATCGGTGACGATTCCTGCAACAGTAACAAGCATAGAAAATAGTGCTTTTATGGGTTGCACCGCTCTTACGTCGGTAACGCTTCCGGGGTCGGTGCGGAAAATTGGAAATTATGCGTTTGCCGGTTGTTCCTCACTCGCCGCATTAACACTTCCGGGCTTTGTCGAAAACAAGATAGACAAAAGAGCCTTTGAAGGATGCATAAGCCTAAGTTCGGAGACAGTTGCATCATTGGTACGATTGGGGTACAGAGGAAGAATTTAGGAACGCGTAACAGCTAAACCGTTCCCATAATCATTTTTTATGGGGAAGTTTCGGGAAATCCCTTCCATAATACAAAGTGGAAGGGATTTTTTATTCATACTATTATACAATGTATGTATATACAAAAATGCGAAGCAACAGACCACTTAAAGAGTTAAACAGTTAAAAAGCCCGAATAGCCCTAACGCAAAGGGTATAGTTCGTGTCGAAGGTGGTCTCGCCGCTGCCACTGAGATGCGTTGCATACGCGGAATAGAAATTGGAGGCCCGGGCCTGCGTAGAAGACCAGTACCAGGCATCGGTAAAGCCGCCTATAGCCGCTTTGTTCACGAGCATCATGCGCATTTCATATTCGTTGGGGAGGTACCAGTCGTTTTTGCCGCCAAAGTTGGCATTCTTGCAGGCCCGCGCTGCGGGGGCGGCGTTATCTACTGCCAGTATCGCCGCAGTATTGGCATAACCCGTCCCGATGTCGTGTCCTGTCGTGCCGTGATTATAACTGTAATAGTTAGTCCACTTAAGGGTTGTGCCGCTATCCGCCGGAGCCGCTTCAAGGTAGTGGTAGGTTCCACCCTTGTAGACGCCATCCTTGACTGTACCTACGGTAAAACCCTCCTTGCTGTAATAGAAAATTTTGCCGCCGCCGGGGCCGGTGTCGCCGATGACGTATTGCGGCGCAACGGTAACGAGGTCGCCGGTTTTACTGCTATAGCCCGAAGCTCTTACGGTTACGAAGTAGCGTCCGGTATCTGACGGCGTGTAGGTCGGGTTAGTTCCGATGGTAGTGGCGGTTCCGTACTTGCGCCACTGGTAGCTGACGGTTTCACTCCCGCTGTAGACGGCGGTAAGTGGGGCGCCTATCTTTACGCTGTTTACGGGATTAGTGCCGTCCGTTATGGTGATAGTACCGGGCAAAGCGGGGGTGCCCGGGCCGGAAGAGGAAGCACCCCCCGTACGAATGAGTGAATCCTCACAGCCGGTAAGGGAAAACAGCGCAATAAGCGCAACGCAGATGCACGGCGCGGAGAAATAAAACCCTTTTTTCGCGTTCATAGACGTATCTCCTTTCCTTTATATTATCACATAATTTTCTTTTTGTCAAGCTTTTCTCCTAATATTATTTTTTCGTAAGTTTCTATAATTTACAAAAAACTCAAAACCAATTGCACATAACATACGCTATGCAAAATTGGGACGAAATCTATTGCAAAAATATTATAAATATGCCATAAAAGACAAAAGGGGATTTTACTAAATATGTATGACATTGCCATTATTGGATTAGGGCCTGCCGGCGCTACATTAGCAAGGTTATTAGATAAAAAGTACAATGTAATTGCGATAGATAGAAAAAATTCTAAATTTAATAAATGTTGCGGAGGATTATTATCACCGGACGCACAAAAAATACTTGCCCAATTTGACATCTGTCTACCCAAAGACGTTTTAGTAAATCCACAAATCTTTTCTGTAAAAACGATTGATTTTGATAATAATATTGTTAAATATTATCAAAGGTTTTATATGAACATGAATAGAGAAAAGTTTGATAATTTTCTGATTTCATTAATTTCGAGTAATATAGAAATTTGCAGTAATAGTATTTGTGAAGAAATAGAGAAGGAAAAAGATGTATATTGTGTTACAATAAAAACAAATGGAGTAAAACGAATAGAAAAGGCTAAAATTATAATTGGCGCCGATGGTGCAAATTCTATAGCGAGGAATACATTTTATAAAAAAAATAAAATTAATAAATACATATCCATTCAAGAATGGTATAAGGACGATAAAAATTCACCTTTTTATTCTTGTATTTTTGATAAAGAGATAACGGATTCATATTGCTGGACAATATCAAAAGACAATTGTTTTATAATCGGCGGAGCATTCCCAATAAAAAATGGCAATAAAAAATTTGAAAAGTTAAAGGAAAAAGTACGCAATACCGGCATAAATTTTGAAAAATTGATAAAACGGGAAGGTTGTCTGGTCGATTTGAATAAAGGGCTTATGAGTACGTGTACGGGGAAAAACGGGGTTTATTTAATAGGGGAAGCGGCAGGAATGATTAGTCCAAGTTCTTTGGAAGGAATCAGTTATTCAATGGAGAGTGCAAAAATATTAGCAGAAATAATAAATGAAAATTTAAAGAATATAGGACAAAAATATTTTTTGAGAACATTAGGCATTAGAATAAAATTAATTTTAAAAATATTTAAAATGCCATTTATGTATAACAAATACTTGAGGAAAGTAGTTATGATAAGTGGGATAAAAACAATAAAAATAAAACGCCCCCACTTCGCATAGCGTGAAAGTTAGGCGAAATAAAATCTGGGCTTTTCAGAATAGTCTCACCACCTCCGTGCGGTTCGAGGAAAAATATTCTTGACAAAATATCAATATTCATATTATAGTTGAAAAATAATATAGGAGGTAGACATGAAAACTACACAAAAGAAAACGAGCAAATTGCTTGTTATCGGGTTTTTTTGCATAATGATGGCATTTACTTTGATGCTTTTTAGTTGCGGGAAAACATGTCCGGGCGATGGGGCCTGCACGATTTCTTACGGCTCATATGGTAGAACTTGCCGTTCTAGTGATTGTCAGGTAAAGACGTGGAATACACCGCTGATTCCTGGGCAGTCTATAAAGTGTGATTGTAGGACTAATTAGTACCCAAGAGAAACACGCCGTGCATCCGTGCACGGCGCTTCGTAGCAGCATTTTTACGGCACGTAACATACGGTTTGCGGTTCGGGGCTAAAGCCCCTCCGGGTTCCGTTCGCCTAGGTCAGTCGCTACGCTTCTTCCCACGGCTCACTCCACCCACATTTTTGTGGCCCTGGTCTTGCTATGCAAGCCCTTATTCGGGCCACAAAAACGTCGCAAACCTTTCACGTTATGCGAAATTGGGCCAAACGTTATTGACAAAATAAATAAAGAATAATATAATGCATTTTATGGAGGAATTAAAATGAAAAAAACAATAATGATATTTATAATTTTTAATATGATCTCATTTTGTTTTGCAGATAATGGAAGTATTCACATTAAGTTTTATAGTAGTCGGCAAATTAAATTTTATGAAAATTATTTTACTTATAATGGTATAGATTATATAAAGGATAATGATTATATAGAAGTTTCAATCAATATAGATATATTAAAAAAAATTATTCAGCTTGAATATATTAATGTAGAAATTATAAGAGATAATATTATAAATATAAATACAACAAGAACGGCTGAAGGTGGTCCCTTTATAAGGAATTATATGGATATTGATATAGAAGAAGGTATTATTATAAAAAAAGATACTGAAAGAGAACCAATGATGAAATATGACCCCACGCATCCTGACGCAATAAAAAATGGTCCCAAGGCTGGTTATGTGTTATATCCAAACGTATTTTTATCTGAGGAATATAATAATTTATTTGAATCCATTCAATTATATAATAGCATTGTGGAATATATTCATATAAATAATATTGGAATAATTGTTGAAAAAATAAAAATGAATACATTCGAAGAATTAGATTATTTTGAAGGCATTAAAAATAGACTGGATATATATTTTAAATTATTGTACGAAAATAAATAGTATAAAAATGGCCCAACATCGCATAACATACGTTATGCGCAATACCACCTTGACATTTTCTAAAAAAAGTTAAATAATAGAATAAACTGGAGGAATAATATGGAAGAAATGGACAAAATACGGTATAGGCCGTTTATTTATACAGTGTTGGCGTTTGCCATAACATGGGCCTGTGTCTTTCTTTTGTGGTTATTAACCGATGTGCTTTCAGTTGAATATAAAAAATGGATAGTTTTAATTACTGCCCTTGATTTTCTTAAAAGCGCGTCCCCATCAATAGTTTCATTGGTGTTATTGAAAAGGTATATCGCAAAAAAAGGCTTTTTGTTTCATTATTTTCTTGGAACAAAACATGGAGTGTTTAGATACCTTTTAGTATTGTTTATTTTCATGACAACATTTTTTAGCGTTTATTTATTCAGGACAAATAATGATGCAATTAAAATTTCTGCATTTATAACAACATTTATAACCCAAATCATGATAGGCGGAGGGCTTGAGGAAGCCGGCTGGAGGGGTTATTTACTGCCCGCCCTTGAAAAAAAGATGCCAGTATTAGTTGCGGTCATAATTGTTGGGATTATTTGGGCGTCATGGCATTTGATTTATTTTATTTTGCCCGGATTCATGCAATACGGCAGTAATTTTCTTCCGTATATTTTTGCAACAATACTTGCCGGATTTATATTAACGGCCATATATAAGCTTACTGATAGTATTCTTATATGTATTATCTATCACGGATTTCAAAACACCCTGGTAATGACTATTCCTGCCAATCAAGGGCATCCGGGATTTCAAATTATTATGACAAGCCTGGGTGTTATTTCAATAATAACTTGTATACTAATAGAAAAAAGGGGGAAATCATGAAAAAAATAACCAAATATAAAGAAGGTGGTACTGCGCCTAACATACGCCATTTGTCTGTACATCTTTATATAACAATATTTTACAGATTCATTTACCTGTCGTCATAAAAAGTATCAAGCTTAATGTTTTTTCTGTAAAACCTGCTGTCATTAATGCCTGCCTCCACATC
>BNUT01000010.1 GCA_025997555.1 Spirochaetia bacterium | reverse complement strand
CGGGAAAATACTTAACGAAAAGCAAGTAGAATTCAGAAAAAATCGTCATTTTTTACAAAATATTTTTATAAATTCAATTGACAAAAATATGCCACAGTGGTATATTTTAATCATGGAGGTTGCAATGAAGAAACCAATAAAAAAGCCCCCGTGGTATTCCACGGAGACTTTCTGGCGGTTGCTTGCGGTCGTTGGCACTGCGGCAAGTATCGCCGGATTGGTAATCAGCCTAATAAAATAGGCTAATGACGGGAGCCACCGGGTCTCTAAACCCGGTAACCTTTTTATAAGGTACTACAATTATCGGAGGAAATCAAGATGAAAAAAAATACAAAAATTTTCATAGCTATCTGCCTTTTTGTCGCGGGACTTTGCGCCATTATTGGGGCGCTTGTATGACCAGTGGAAAGGTATCTCTTGAAACCGGCGCTGCGTTGCGCACCGTAAACAAATACGCCGCTGAAAATGGTATTAGGTACACCGGAGAGGGCCGCCGAAAAACCTATATCTGGACAGAGGAGGAAAAACAGATGTTTATAAACCGCGAAAAGCCGGGGCGGCCCCGGAAGATCAGGTCAGAAACCAAGATACAATAAAAACAGGTTCATGGTTAAATAAAAAGCCCCCGGCCAGAAAGGAGGTAGAAACCAGCCGGGGGCAGAAAGCACTATTTTATTAATCTGCCTATTTCTAACCCGGCCCATATTCCTAAACCTATGGAAACCGGGATATTCAAGAAAAGATGGACAGGGCACGGGAAAACACTTAACAAAAAATAAGTAAAATTCAGAAAAAATCGTCATTTAAAAAAAATGAAATTTCGGGACGGGCTGGCATATTGACAAAATTCTTTAGTTACGATAGATTATAAAAACATTCCCCTGTAGCTCAGTTGGCAGAGCAGCTGGCTGTTAACCAGCTTGTCCGTGGTTCGAACCCGCGCGGGGGAGCAAATAAAAAGGCCGTCCTTTTGGGGGCGGCTTTTTTATTTGTATTGAGGGGTCTCATACCCCGCCCTTTAGGGCGAGGTATTTGATTTGCTAAAAGATTGACAGTTGTTATACCATAGGTTATACTTTTTTATATGAAAACGGCAATTTCAATAGAGAATCCGGTTTACGAAGAAGCGGAATCTGCCGCCCGGCAAATGGGACTATCCCGGAGTAAGCTGTATACCCTGGCAGTAAAAGAGTATGTGGAGAATCATAATCCTGAAATTATGACAGAGCGACTTAACCGTATTTATGGAAAACAAGGGGCAGCCATAGATGAAGACATCATGCGCTCCCAATACGATTTGCTATCCGGGGAAGGCTGGTAAAATGTTCCTCAACCGGGGCCGAAGGTTCCCCCCTTGATCCGGGGTGAAATTTGGTGGGCAAGTCTGCCTCCGCCTCGGAGTTCAGAACCGGCAAAACGCCGCCCCGTATTGATTATCCAGGGCGATACTTTTAACCGGAGCGCGATCAATACGGTCATCTGCGCGGTTATCACGTCAAACCTGAATTTGGCATCCGCCCCCGCAAACATCTGTCTGGAAATGGCTGAGTCGGGGCTTGAAAAAAATTCGGTTATTAACTTTTCTCAAATCATTACCATCGACAAATCCTTTCTTTCCAATCACATCGTCATGCTGCCTAAGCATATTATGGATAAGGTTAATCGCAGCTTAAAAGAGGTGCTGGATATTTCATGAGACGGGAACTAAGTTAGCCCCCCCTAATCCCTATCCATCCCGACAAAAAACTCCGCCCAAACGAGCTTGTAAATATTTCTGTGTAAACAGCCGCATCATAGGGGGAGGCGGTCCCCATAGATGATAGCGAATTGATTGAGAGCAACGCCCCAATCCCGTATCGGCATTGTCCATTTTTTAGAGATCCGTTGCAAGGCCATATATATTAACTTCATAGCTGCCTCGTCATTCGGGAAGGACTGCCGGTGGACTTTAAGGCGATGATCACCTCCGCCTGACCCGCAGTGGTAAGAGTGATGCCCACATTGTTCATGTTGTTAAGCCTTCCCCTCCTTAGTTCTATATCGCCGATGCTTCCGCTCGCGTTCAGCTTGATGGTGTAGGCGGTGTTATCCAACGCCTTTGACCTCAGCCATTCCAGATTGCTGGCAAGCGTTGTTCCCGCCGCACTTTCCGGCGTTGTCGCGTTCCCGATATACAAGTCGGACTTGGGCGGATCGAGCGTTATCTCCTCGTTTCCACTGCCACGGGTGGTAGTGCAGCCCGCAAAGGTGATTACCGCCGCCAGGGCGATAAGTCCGCAAAAAATCAGGTTTTTTATGTTTTTCATAAAAACCCTCCTTGAGCTGTCAAAAGAATCGGTGTGATCTTTTTCATTTGACTTTGTATCTATACCAGCGGACAACGTCCACTCTCTTAATGCCGCCAATTTTCGTAAAATCCTTCAATTTTCCGAAAAAATGTAAGCATATTGGGAACATATTATAATGTAAACTTTAAGCTTCTCTATGGGTAAAAAATAGAAGCTTTTAGAATACAAAATATGGATGTGAACGGTTTATTTGTTCGCAATATGAAAAAATGGCGTAAAAATCGGGGGATTTCCCAAAAAACGCTGGCGGAACGGTGCGAGGCGGCCCATACCTATATCCGGCAGATCGAAAGCGGGAACAGGACACCCTCTTTTGCCTTTATCGTGAAGCTTGCCGAGGCCCTAAACATCGAAGCTTACCTGCTTTTTTACGACGAAACAGCGGCGAAGGGCAAAAGTCCCTCCCAAATGGAGCATTTGGAAGCCATTAAGTCGGAAATTCTTGCCCAAGTGGCCGCTGGAATTGATACGGTTATCGTCGAAGCGCAAAAGTAAGCCCGGTTTGCCAAGAGCCTTGCTCATTCCCCAAACAGGCGCCCCCATGTTATAGTTAAGTCATGCATCCATTTGAAGTAGTGTCCCCCTTCCAGCCCGCCGGAGATCAGGGGGAGGCCATTGCGGCCCTTGCCGGGGGCATCAAAAATGGCAATAAATACCAGACCCTGCAGGGGGTCACCGGTTCCGGCAAGACCTTTACCATGGCGAAGATCATCGAGGAAGTGCAGATGCCCACCCTGATCGTGAGCCACAACAAGACCCTGGCGGCCCAGCTTTTCCGGGAATTCAAGGGATTCTTCCCCCACAATGCGGTGGAGTACTTCGTCTCCTACTACGATTACTACCAGCCCGAGGCCTACGTTGCCAGCCGGGACCTTTATATAGAAAAAGACGCGTCAATTAACGATGAAATCGAGCGGATGCGGCTTTCCGCGACCCGGAGCCTCATGGAGCGTGAGGATGTGATCATCGTGGCAACGGTGTCCTGCATCTACGGTCTGGCAACCCCCGAAGTCTACAAGAAGATGACCGCCACCTTTAATGTGGGGGACACCCTGGACGTGGACGCCCTGATGCGCCGCTTTATCGAACTCCAGTACGAGCGGAACGATGCGGTGCTGGAACGGGGCAACTTCCGCCGCCGGGGGGACACCCTGGAAATCTACCCCGCATACCTGGAAGAGGCCTACCGGGTGGACCTGGACTGGGACAAGGTGGAGCGCATCCGCCGCTTCGACCCCATTTCCGGCCACGTTATTGAAGAGCTTGACCGGGCCCTGATCTACCCCGCCAAGCAGTTCGTCATGCCCGCAGACATGATCCATAACGCACTGGACAGTATCAAACAGGAATTGGCAGACCGGCTGGAATTCCTCAAAAGCACCGGGAAGCTGCTGGAGGCCGAGCGGCTCAAAACAAGGGTAGAGTACGACATCGAGATGCTCACCGAGATGGGTTATTGCCCCGGCATCGAGAACTACTCCGCGCCGCTGGCGGGCCGCAAACCCGGCGATGCCCCGGACACCCTGATCGACTACATGCCGAAAAAACACCTCACCTTTATTGACGAAAGCCACGTCACCCTGCCCCAGATCGGGGCCATGTACGCGGGGGACCGCAGCCGCAAGACAAGCCTCGTGGACTACGGCTTCCGCCTACCCTGCGCCCTGGACAACCGGCCCTTGCGCTACGACGAGTTCGTTGGCCGGCTGGACAAGACCATCTTCGTTTCCGCCACCCCCAGCAAGACCGAAACCGAACAGTCCAGCCAGATCGTCCAACAGATGATCCGTCCCACGGGCCTTCTGGACCCGGAGATCGAAGTCCGCCCCAGCGAAGGCCAGATGGAGGATATCTACGGCGAGGTCCGCGCCCGGATCGCCAAGGGGGAACGGTCCCTGATACTGACCCTAACCAAAAAGATGGCCGAGGACCTCACCGACTACCTCTCCGGCCTGGGCCTCAAAGTGCGGTACATCCACAGCGAAGTTGAAACCATCGAGCGAGTTGAAATCCTCACCCAACTGCGGCAGGGGGGCTTCGACATTCTTGTGGGGATCAATTTATTGCGGGAGGGGATCGACCTGCCGGAGGTCTCGTTTATCGCCATCCTGGACGCCGACAAGATCGGATTTTTGCGATCCCTCACGAGCCTCGTGCAGATCATAGGCCGGGCGGCCCGGAACGCCGCCGGAAAGGTGATCATGTACGCCGACCGGGAAAGCGACGCCATGCGCCAGGCTATCGCCGAGACCGACCGGCGGCGGAAAATCCAGATGGACTACAACAACAAGCACGGCATCACTCCCACCACGGTGAAAAAGGCCATCGCCGACATCCTGACCCGCCACGCCGAGGAGGAACAGGACGCCGCCGCCACCTCCATCGAAGTCCTCAAACGGTCCTACAACGTGCTGGTCCCCGCCCAGCGGCAGCAACTTATCCGCGCCCTGGAAGGGGAAATGCTGGAACACGCCAAAAACCTGGAATTCGAGCAGGCCGCCGCCATCCGGGACGAAATTGAAAAGGTTAAGGGGATTGGAGGGCTTGAAGGGGGAAAGGGCGCACCCAAGGGGAAAAAGAAGTCAAGCAAGATATAACCGCTAAGATTGATGAGATTTTGTTTTTCATCGTTTATAACTGTTAAATCCTGTCTTTCCCCAGGGCGAGCGCATATAAATTACCCTGAATTAGAGAAATTTGAGGCCGGATCTGTTCAAGATACTCATCCGGCCACGCGAATTGTTTTCTCCGTTCTATGATACTGCGTTTCGTTTTGGTGTCGGCACGGGCCACTTTGGCAAATTGTTCTGCGTCCGGGGTAGGCGCATAAAAAAACGGAACCCCGGTACATGCCCTGGGTTCCGCTCTTCGTAGTTTATCCGCTCTGGCCGATGGTCCGGAGTCAGGGGCCTTAGAGTCCGAAGGCCTCCATGATTTTATCCGCCGTCGCGTTAATGATACGGTCGTTGATGTATGAGGGATCGTTGATCTTCGCCCTGAGCTCGGCGACCCGGTCGGCCCGTACATCGGGAGCGGCGGTCTTGATCATTTCTATGGCGCGATACAATTCACCTTTCTCAAGGGCCTCTGTCGAGAGGCTGATGGAGTCAGATTTTGCGCTCTGGCTTACGGGCTCATTCCTTCCTGGCTTTTTGCCGGGCTGAATTGGCTCTGGAAAACCTACTCTTTCAATTGTCATACTCATATCCCTACCTATACCTATTATCGGCACAAATCTCCTAATAGTTTACACGCTTATTGGATTTCTTTCCAGATACATAGACGGAAAATTCGCCCATTTGTCTGTTTTTTTCACCCAATTCCGCATAAATTTCCCCTGCGGTCCCCCGCAAATACTCTTCGTGAACCTTGGTCATTTCCCGGCCCACACAAACATAACGCTCACAATCAAATTCGGCAAGATCCTCGAAAAGCTTGAGTATTCTGAAGGGAGATTCGTACAAAACAAAGGCCGATTCGGTTTCCAGCAGTTCCCTGAGCCGGGTCCGCCGCCGTCCGGCCTTTGGGGACAAAAATCCTTCAAAAATGACGGTTTTGTCCATACCCCCGGCCACGCTGACCAGGGAGGCGAAGGCCGAGGGGCCGGGGATGGGGATAACTTCGTGCCCCGCCTCCACCGCCAGCCTGACCAACACCGCGCCGGGATCGCTCACCGCCGGGGTGCCCGCATCGCTGGCAAAGGCGGCGTTTTTCCCTCCATCAAGCTCGGCAATCACCTTTTCCGCAGCAAAGCCCTCGTTCTGGGACCGGCAGGAGATCATCCGCACACTGATCCCCAGGTGGCTGAGGAGCTTGAGGGTCCGCCGGGTGTCCTCGCAGGCCACCACGTCCACGGTTTTAAGGATCTCCGCCGCCCGGAGGCTAATGTCCCCCAAATTCCCAATCGGTGTGCCGATAATATACAGGGTTGCCACCCCTCAAGTATAGCCACGGGGTGCATAATCGGCTAGGGCAGGCAGGGCGCAGGTAAATCAGTGGATTCTTATATACATATTTTGATATTGGTCGTTATTATAATTCTGCTGCTCTGGATTGGGTTTACCCTCTTTTTCGGGAACAGACGTGGCGAAGCTGGGGCCAGGCGCGGCAGGGACCGAGGTGATAAGGATCGGGGCAAGGACAGAAACGGCGGCCCTGGGGACCGTGGCATATCCGCCGGGAAACACCGGCAGGGGCGGGCGGCGCAGGAATCTATGGAAGAGGGCGTCGCCGGGGAAAGCCAGGCCTGTCCGGTCTGTTCCGCAAAACTTCCAAAGGGGGAACCGGTCAAGTCTTCGGCCTTTCCCTCGCTCAATGGCAAGGACCGGCTGATGCACATTCAGGGCTGCGTCTATTGCCTAAAAGGCAAGCGAAAGCGGCGCTGTCCGGTCTGCGGCGCCGCCCTCCGGAACGATGAATACCTTATTTCACGGATCTTTGAGCGGCCGGGACGGTCCCATGTGCATGTTATCGGGTGTAACCGGTGCCGGGGAATTCACGCGATAAATTAGGTATAGCTCGCTTTTCCCCTTCGAGCAGTCGCCGCCTGCGGCGGAGCCATTAACGTAAATATTTTTGCAGCGGTTCTACAAGGGACATACACAAATGACCGGACAAATTGAGCGTATGGCGCCCCCGCATTGTCTATTTTGCAATTATGTCAAGTATGATGGAAAATCCTTTTTTTGATTCAGGGGCAAGCGGCATAAACGGCCAACCATGCATTAATTTATAGCCCGTGTAAAATTCAATATCTTTACCTTGTTCTTTTACATGCTCCACAAAAGGCGGAATCTGCGGATAAAATATTTCAGCAGTTCCTGAAAAAACATACATTGGGGGAAATTTAGCGAAATCCCCATATAGGGGTGTAGCAAAATATTTTACCGAATCTGCTGACAGATCAAATAATGTGGGCAAACTTTCCATCATCTCTATTGAAAAAACAACATCTTCCGGTTCGATTTTTTTCATGTCTGCAATTGTTTCATCATCAAGCTCAAATAACATTGCCGGTGAAACACATATTATTTTGTCCGGTAATGGTAAATCAATATTCTCTCCGATTAGATAGTGACATAAACTTAACGCTAAGTCTGCCCCGGAAGAATCTCCGAGCACAGTTATCTCAGCGTTTGGAAAATTCATTCGCAATTTAGTATACGCATCTATAACAAAATTCATCAAGTCATCAGGATTATTTTCAGGATAAACAGGATACATTGGGACAAATACCGGCACAGACAATTTATTTACTATCTTTTCAACAACATCCCAATGAAAAAAATCAATCTCAAAAACAAAGCCTCCTCCGTGAAGAAATAAAACAACCTTATCGTTACGCTGATTGGATTTTGGCGCTACAAAATAACACGGGCGATTATTTATTTTTGTTTCAAATAAATTTAACTTTTTTATTTTATTTGGAATAATCAATCTTTTACTTTGATCAAGATTCGTAAAATATTCAGCCATCTGCTCCGCATCCTGCCCCCATATTGATTTACCATCCATACTCTTTATGAGACTTGCCAATAATTTATAACGAATACTCGGTTCAATATGTTCGATTTCTTTTTCAGACGGGATATTTGTATATTCATAAATTATGTTAGTACTTACACAACCCAAAAATATAAATGAGAAAAATATTATGAATAAATATTTAGGCAAATATCTTGACAACTTAGCTTGCATCTTTCAGCCCGTTCCTTCTAAGTATAATATTGCAGAAAATCACCCTTCTCCGCCAATCGTGCCCACCGCAGTCCGCACCACTCCGGATACCCGCTCCTGTCTGCCATAGCTTTTGATTTTTCATGCGATTCATTTTGCACTTGTTTTGAATATATGTCAATGGGCGGGGTTGAACAGTGTCGGTGGGTATTTTCTTTTTTGTCTTTGCGGTTTATATTTTGGAGTATGAGAAATTTTGCCAAATCTGTGAAGCTGGAAAATGTTTGTTACGATATCCGGGGGCCGGTGCTGAAAGAGGCAAAGCGGATGGAGGATGAGGGCTTTCAGATTCTGAAGCTCAATATCGGCAACCCTGCCACTTTCGGCTTCAATGCCCCCGACGAGATCATTCACGATATCATAGTCAACCTGCGGAACGCCCAGGGTTACTGCGACTCCCAGGGGCTTTTTGCCGCCCGCAAGGCCATTATGCAGGATTTCCAGTCCAAGGGTGTGATGGACGTTGAAATCGGCGACATCTACATCGGCAACGGGGTGAGCGAGCTCATTATGATCGCCATGCAGGGGCTTTTGGACAGCGGGGATGAGGTTTTGGTCCCTATGCCCGACTATCCCCTGTGGACCGCTGCGATAACCCTTGCCGGGGGAAAGGCGGTGCACTACCTCTGTGACGAATCCGCAGGATGGAATCCCGACCTGGATGATATCCGCGCCAAGGTGACGGACAGGACCAAGGCCATTGTGGTGATCAACCCCAATAACCCCACTGGCGCGGTCTATGACCGGATAATTCTGGAAGGGATTGCCCGCATCGCCCGTGAACATGAGATCATCGTCTATGCCGATGAGATTTACGACCGCATCACCTACGAAGATGCAAAGCATATCCCCATGGCCTCAATAGATCCGGAGATTTTGACCATCTGTTTTAACGGCATGTCCAAGGCTTACCGGGCGGCGGGGTTCCGGGCCGGGTGGATGGCCATGTCGGGGAACAAGAAAAGCGCCAAGGGCTATGTGGAAGGGCTGGAGATCCTCAGCAACATGCGGCTCTGCGCCAATGTACCCGCCCAGTTCGGCATACAGACCGCCCTCGGCGGCTACCAGAGCATCAACGACCTGGTCCTCCCCGGCGGACGCCTCAAGGAACAGCGGGACACCGCAGTGAACATGGTCAATGACATAAGCGGCCTTTCGGTGGTCATGCCCCGGGGGGCCCTGTACTGCTTCCCCAAAATCGACGTAAAACGCTTCAACATTACCGACGATGAGCGCTTCGTCATGGACCTGCTCCGGGAACAGCGCATCCTGTTAGTCCACGGCACGGGCTTTAACTGGAAAGACCCCGACCACTTCCGTATTGTATTCCTCCCCGATCAGGACACCCTTACGGATGCCATACGGAGGCTGGGGGTGTTTTTGGAGCATTACCGGCAGGGGTAAAAAAAAGACGGTGCGCCTGGACGTCGGTACGCGCACCGTCTTTGATCATCAGAGAGAGTATTACCCTCCCACAGTATAAATATCGGCCGCCGACTTGGGAACTTTAGAAAAATGTGTAGGTTTAGCCCTTGATAAGCGGCTCCAAAATAAGTATCAGCTTTCACCCACTGCGAATACCGTAACCGGGCCCAGAAGGCCGGAACAGAGATAATTGCGATCCGTGCCGACCCTGGTCTTGAACCAGGGAAGATCCCTGCCTGCCTGCACCGCCTCGGTTGTCCCCAGCAGTTTATTGGCATCGGTGTTCAGTATTTCCACCCGGATGGTATGGCTGCCGGAAGAAAGCTCCCGATCAACTTCAAAGGGGGCGAAGGCCGCGATGCTTTCTTTGTCATTATCTATTGTTATTTTGGCGGCATAACAGACCCTACCCAGGTTGATCCGGTACTTCCCGGCCTGGGGCACGGTGAAGGACGCGTGGTAGCTCATCCAGCCCGTATAGTCTTTCCGGTAGAATTCTCCCCAATCCTTAAGATCCTTTCCCAGCTTGATTTCCTTCCCTTCGGGGCTTATGGCAATCCAACCTTCGATTGGCATGATCTGCATAGCAGATCCGGACGGCCCGGCAGCCCGGATCGGTTTTGCTTCCGCAACTTTCCCGCCCAGGGCGTAGACTTTGAGCTGCATGGGCTCAAAGGTTTCGTGTATCCGGATTCCCTCCGGCCCGTCGGCGGTATCGGCATTAACCCATAATTCCCGGGGGTAGTCGTAGCTGAGCAAATGGCCCCCCTGCGGGAAGAAGATATCGGTCTCCGCCGGGATGTCGTTTTCGTTCAGGATAAAATAGAGTTTCTGTTCGTCATCTTCCCTTACGGAGACGCTCAACATTGCCGGGGAAGAAAGCCCTACGCTGGGGCTGACATAATCGCCAAGCCTGCGGATCTCCGGGCAGATGACGCCGAAGCCTTCAAAGGCTTCGGGGGCGTCGTTCAGGAATATCACCTTCCCACCCTTATCAATAAACTCCCGAAGCTTGCGGATTTCCGGCTCCTCAAGGGCTGCGGGTGGGAAGATAATCGTGTCTATGCGCTGGCCCAAAGGGGTAACCAGGGTCCCTTTTTCAAGGCGCAGATCCAGAAGCGCTTCCTTCCAAAGGTAGTCGAAATCGACCGGGAGATAGCAGAGATGCCGGGATGCCTCTTCCAGGGTTTTATAGACCTTGGCATAGGGGGCTTCGTTAATGCTGTGGTTGAGCATATCCCGGAATACCACCGCCATGGGAATATACAGGGCAACCTTCGCGGCGGGCCGGGCGGAATTAACCAGTTTATTGGTCAAAGCGACCCGGCGGTTCAGGGCTGCCGCAAAACTGATAGATTGGGGATGGTTTTTGGAAAGGACTGTATGGAACTGATTATCCTCCGGGACCGGGTCCGCAATCATCAGGAAGAAACGGTCTATGCCCCTGAGTATCTGGTGCTCCATGCAGAAACGCATGTGGTCAGGGTAGAGGCAGCTGCTGGTGGCCGCGAAGGACTCGCTTATCGCATGCTGTTTCCCCAGGAGCCTGCGGGCAGACCCTGCAAAGCGGGGAAAATCCGCGAAATACCCCGGCCGCAGTTGGTTCCAGATATAATCGACCCCTGGGGCATCGCTTTGGGCGGAGTTTTTGAAAAAATGGCCGCTCACATTGTCCAGCGATTTGATCCGGTGATCCAGATCCTGATGGCCTACCATCTCTACCCCGTGGGCATGGCACCATTTCGCCATCTGGCCGTAGAAAGCCTGGGCTACCCGGGTGGTGCAGACATCCCGGTAATCCAATAAGCCCTGGGGATTACGGCCTGCCAGCATCCGGGGGAGGGCCGGAGTAATGTCATAGCCCTTTGTTTTCTTGAATTCATCAAGGATATCAAAGGTATAGGGATAGGGGTTCGAAACATAGGGCTCGTCGTAGAAAAAGCCCTTGAGCTGCCTGCCGAAATATTTCCCCAGTTGTCCCACATACCCTTCGTGCATGTGGGAGATAAAACAGGCCACCCCTTCCCAACTGAGCAGGTCCAAGGTTCCCTGCCTGTCATCCTCCGGGTCCGGAACAAAGACCCCTACTGTGCGGAAACAGTCGTACTCCCAGGCAACAACGCAGAGGCGCTCCCGTTTCGCGCTTGCCCGGTAACGGATTTTTCCATCCGCCGGGATAAGCAGGGTATCCTCTGAAAGGGGTGCGCCGAAAATGTCCCGGCCCGTCTTCCAGGCGGCGGCGGCAAGAAAATGGGCGGGGGCGGACAGTTCCACTTCCTGCCCCTGTTCCAAGGGGATATCCATGGCAAGGTGTAATTTTTTGGATCGCCACCGGGTATTATTTTCCAAGGTCTTGCCCCCGGCGGTTCCCGTGGGATAGCCCCATTCATCGAAGATCCACAGGTCCATGCCTTTTTTTTCGCAGGCGGCAGCCGCATAGGCAAGGCCCCGGATAAAGCCCTGTACCCAGCCATCGATATCATTGGTCCGGGGATTGCTTTTACCCTCAGCGGAAAAACCTGAAAAGCCCCGATCATAACACCATTCGATAAAGGCGTTCATTTGCGCTTCGGTGTAGTTGTCTCCGAAGCCGGTATGTAAAACAGGGGCGTACTTCCTTAAATCATCCATATCGTTCCCACCTTTTTCTGCTGTTAATATTAAGTCACCTATAATGGTGTGTCAAATAAAATTACGTACCCTGTACGTACCCTGATGGTGATGTCATCCAGAAGCCCCGAAGGGTACATGCCCTCATCGTAGAGGATAACCCCCATACCAAAAAATCACGTATCTGCCGCATCTTTTTTGAACAGTACCTTCAGATTGTACCCCGCAGCCTCCGCCAGGGCCCGGTAGAACAGGGTGGAAAATTCCAGGTGGCGGATGTAGGGGTCATCTATGCCGGGGCGGAGTCCCGCTTCCAGTTCTGAAGCTTGGGGAAAGAGGAAACCCGCCACTTTCTTAACCGCACTGTCCGCGATTGCCCGGTTGGCCCGGTCCAGTTTTTTAAGTACCCGATCCTGCTCCGCCGCCGGGGGAACCGCCTGTCGGCTGCGGCGGAGGGCTGTCCCGGCCCATTCCGCCGCTTCTTCCGATTGGGCTTTTATGTCCCGTAAGCCCTCCAGCAGGATATTTCGGGCCCTTTCGTACTCCGCTGCCCGTTGCCGCACCGCTTCATCACTGTTAAAATTTTTTGAAATATTTTCAAACAGGGTTTCCAGCCGTTGGTTTATTTCTTCCCGCCGTTCCGGGAGCGCCAAAAGTTGTTCCGCCCCGGCTGTTTCCAGCCCGGCAATGGCAAGGCCGCCCGGGGAAAGGCTATAGTTGTGTACGCTTGAGTATTCCCGAAAGCGGTGTTCAAACCAGGATGCGTAGAGGGAAAGCCGGTGATCCGTCAGGACCTGGCCACCATCGGCTGCCGGGGCCAAAAAGGGCTGGCCGTCCCGCAGGGCCCTGACGGACCAGGTTTCGGCGGGGACGCGGCGGCCGGATTCCGCATGGGCGCGGTCCTCAAAAAGGGCTCCCCGGAAATGGGTTTTCAGTTCCGGGAAGGAGAGGTCCAGCCCTGCGATCCAGATTGAGGGGGCGCCCAGGACACGGGCAAAATCCCAGGCGGTGGTTGCCACGGAGCCTCCGGCCCCAAGATCCCCCTTAGGGTCCACACGATCTTCGATAAAGCGGCCCAGGGGAAAAAGGGAACCGCAGAGGAAGCAGCCCCGGAACGGATGACGCAGGACCGGGGGATAGACCGCAGATTCGGCGATCAAATGGGTCCGCTTCGCGGCGGAGCGGTCCAGGTGCCGGGCGTTCCAGTACTGGGGATCAACGACAACCGCAAAATCCGGGTCCACCCCCCATTTGAGGAGGAACCGGAGGCTCGTGTCCACCGCCACAATCACGCAACGGTGGCTGATTTCTTTCAGCAAGGGGCCGATAGAATCCAGCGACGGCCCGGCGGCGGCCAAAAACACAGGAATCCCGGTAATATCTGCGGATTCGTTAGCACCCAATGCCCTCGCAAGCCGGGAAATGCCGGGAAGGTCCCGAATGGCTTCCCTGTTACGGCCCAGGTTGCGGACCCAGCGCTTCCCAAAACGCCTGAGTGTGGCTATGTTGACATCATCCGTCCGGGTCCAGGCCTGTATCCGCTGTTCCACATTGGCGTAATATTCTTCGTCCAACCGCATCAACGCCCGGTTGCGGATAATCGCCGGGGGGATTTTCCCCCGGAGGGGATCTTCAAAAAGGGAGAGTGCGCCGGTAACAGCGTCCCCGCTCCCCCCCACCACAAAAACGATTCGATTTATTGAAAGAAATTTGCCTAAATCCCGTGTTTCCAGGGCCTTCTTCAATATTTGCCGCCGTCTTTCCACGATAATCAGGGGCCGTCCGGGGCTTTTTGCCGCCGCAGCTTCCGCCGCATAGCCCAGCCCAAATCCCAGGATCACGATCGGACTTGTTTTGTCCGCCTGATCCGCTCCCAGACTTTCCGCCAGCCGCTGCGCCTCCCGCACCGGGTCACGGGGGGAGTGGATATGGAGCCCGTTTATCACAAGGGAGGGGACGCCAGTTGTGGTTTTTTCTACCAACGTTTCAACCGGCGGCGTTTCATCTTCTTTTTCAAGTTCTTCCGCCAGGCCGGGATAAAGTTTTGTGAGTAATGCGTGGTCAATCATTCCAGTTCCAGGATAATCACCGTATCCGGTGTGAGCTTTGTTCCCGGCGGCGGGTCCTGGCGCCTGACCCAGCCTTCCCCTTCAATTTCGATGCGGAGATCCTCCCGGAGGAGGAGGGGGAGGATGGTCCGCTTGGAGTAGCCGGTGAAGTCCGGAACTTGATCGGTGATGACCGGAGGACGGTCATTAGGAAGCGTTACCGAGGGGGGATGGCTCAGTTGGGGGTTACGGCCGCGGGGAATGCCCAGGTAGTCCACCAGGGCTTCGGCGGCTTCCCGGATGGGCGGGGCGGCGATGCGGCCCCCCAAGATTTCACCCTTGGGTTTGACGATGGCCAGGTACAGCACCAGGGAGGGGTTTTCTGCGGGGAGCAGGGCGATGCAACTGGCGATAAAATCCGTGTCCGAATAGCCCCCGCCTGAGGGCTTGCTCATCTGGGCGGTGCCGGTTTTGACAGCCAGAGAAAGATCCTCCACACGGGCCCGCCAGCCCGTGCCGATACTCTTGGTTACGTCCACCATGTAGGACCGCATATATTGAGCGGTTTCCGCACTGATAATTCGGCGATTGGGCCCACTTTCCCATTCATGGACTGTTTTGCCGTCCGGGGAAATGATCCGGGAGACTATGCGGGGGGGTACGAGGATGCCGTCGTTGGCAATGGCTGTGGCGGCCTGGATCATCTGCATGGCGGAGACGGTAATCTCCTGCCCCATGGCGAGGGTGGGCTTGGACCGGTCGGACCAGCGTTCGACCGAGCGCAGGAAACCCGCAGTTTCGCCGGGGTTCCCCGCCCCGGTGCGGGAACCGAAGCCAAAGTTTCTCAGTTCCTCATAAAAGGGGGTTGCCCCCATTTGGTCCGCCGCATAGGCCGCTCCGGCATTGCAGGAATAGATGATGATCTCACGGGGGCTCACCCGGCCATGAGCGCCCAGGCAGTTGATCGTCACCTTTTCCCCCGACCGGGAGGTATGTTCGTAATGGCCGTCGCAGGTAAAAAAGCTCTTATCGTCGATGGCCTCGCTGTCCATCAGGGCCGCCAGGGAAAAGACTTTGAACACCGATCCCGGCTCATAGGCCCAAATCGCGGGCCGGTCCATCCGGGCGCTTTCATCGGAAAGGTGAATGTCATTGGGGTCAAAGCCGGGGAGGGAAGCGGAACCCAGGATGTCCCCGCTGCGGGGGTCCATGGCCATGAGCATCACCGCTTCGGCCTGGCTTTCGGTCATGATGTTTCCCGCAATCTGCTCAAGAATATACTGCACATTGGTATCGATGGTGAGTACCACCTGATTACCAGCGATGCCGCCCCGGGCGCTCAGTTCCGCATCAAAGGCGTACTCGATCCCCGCAAGGCCCTTGTTTTCATTTCCCACAAAGCCGATGGTTTGGCTTGCCAGATTCCGCTCCGGGTAGACCCGTCCCAGAACCGGTTCAATCCCGATGCCCCGCAGCCGACCCTCCCTGTGGGCGGCTTCAATCATTTTAATGGTGGATTCATCAACCTGTTTTTTAAGATACACAAAATCGCTTGAAGCAAGGCCGATCCGTTCCAGGAGTTCATCTGCGGATATTTCCAGAATGGGGGCAAGTTCTTCGCATACCCCCTTGATATCGTTTATTTCCGGCCGCCAGGCGCTGATATTGGCAAGCCGGGTCTGGAGGGCCAGAATCCGTCCGTTTCGATCCAGGATGGACCCCCGTTCGGCGAAACGTTCCGTGCGGAGCGACTCCGGAACTTCCCCGCCCCCCAGCATGAGCGTGGCGTAACGGACAAGCACCGTAAGGACGGCGATAGAAAAGAGGAATATGAAAACGATAAACCGCCTGTTAAGGGGTTTTTTGTCTTCTGTCATTTAATGCCCAACACCTTTCCAATAATGTTATCCGTCCTGACCGGCCCATAGGAACGGGAATCGAAGGACTGAAGACTGTTATCCCCCAGGGCAATAAATTCCCCTGTGGACAAAATATCGGCGCAGCGTTTTACCGCCATCATTCCCTGGGGGGTATAAAATACTACCACGTCCCCCGGTCTCGGCGCGGACCATCGCACAAGATAATCCTCCGACCAGGGCAGACGGAATCCATACACCAGACGATTTACCACCAGTACGGTCCCCGGCTTTATGGCGGGGCTCATGGAATTGCCTTCGGCGATCATAAAATCAAACAAAAAGAATTTCATGATCAGGGCTGTGATAAGAGCCGCCGCCACCGCCTTTGCCATATCAAGCTCAAGTATAATGATTAGTACAATTTATGTCGATAAACCAGTATTATGCAGAATATGATTATAGAGCAGCATGTCAGCCACAGGAAAAAAAAATTTCTCCTGTCCAAAACCAAAGGCTACTATCAGGCGGCTTGGGGCTTCCGGCGAGGTTCCCGGAGCGCTTCTCCTTTAAAAACGGAAGTGATCAAGCAGATAAAGCAAAACCCCGCCCATATACACAAAAGTCATCCTAAAAAACAAGACGCCTTCCGCTTTTCTTCATTGGCAGACCAACATGTCGCTCGTCGGCCTTTTCATTTCAGATTGCCGGACCTTTCCGCTTTTTTTGAAAAAGGGCAAGTGAGAAAGGGTAAGCCCCGGGTGGTCAGTTTCTCAGCGGAAAACGATGTTGATAACATCCCAAAATCGTCCGGTTTTCCCCTTGCGCCGGTCCTGGTGGTCCTTACGGTACTGATTTTTTCATTGATTATCCTTAACTGGCGGAGTCCCGCCCTTACCCTGCTCTTTGAAGGGCCGACCCTGGAACTCCATGAGGATGAGGGAAAGCGGTTGATGGCGGCCTATGCGGGTTTAAGCCCCACGGTCACCCCCGTGCTGGCCGAAGAGGATATCCCCCTGGATCTGATGGAAACCTTTGCCTGGAAATCCTACAAGATACAGAGGGGTGATTCGGTATCGAAGATTGCGGCGGCCCATGCCATTTCCATAGATGCCATCATCGCTTCCAACGGCATCTCCAATGCCCGCAGCCTCCGGGCGGGTGAAACCATTAAGATTCCCAACATGGACGGCATCCCCTATACGGTGAAGAACGGCGATACCCTTTCAAAAATTTCCACCGCCATGGGCGTACCCCTGGAGGCGATCCTTGACGCCAACGATATTCAAAGTAACAGCATCAGCCAGGGGACGGTGCTTTTTATCCCTGGCGCCCGGATGAAGCAGGAAGACCTCAAACTTGTTCTGGGTGAACTCTTTATCTACCCCATTAAGGGAAGGCTCACCAGCCCCTTCGGTTGGCGGGACGATCCCATCAGCGGAGTGCGGCGTCATCATGCGGCCCTGGATCTGGCGGCGGCCATGGGAACCCCGGTTAAGGCGGCCATGGACGGCAAGGTTGCCGCCGTGGGATTCAATGCGACCTACGGTAATTATATTATCCTCAGCCATGCAAACGGGTTTCAGACCATGTACGCCCATTTAAGTCTTACTTCTGTCAAGCAGGGGACAAATATTCTCCAGGGCTCCAAGTTAGGGGAGGTGGGCAGCACCGGGTACAGTACCGGGCCCCATCTTCATTTTGCAGTGTATAAGAACGGAAGGGCGGTTAATCCCCTTGAATATCTTAATCAATAGTGTCATGATATTAAATCATTTGACCTGTCTGGGAGTGGTTCATGCGTAATTTAGTGTTGATTCTAATTGCGTTTATTGCTGTGGCAACTTTTATCAGAGCCTTTGATAATACCGGGGCGGAAATGTCTCCCGGAATTCCCCGGGCAATGATTGAATTCGATACCGATAATTAGCCGGATATATTATAATAACGGCATGACTTCCGGCGAAGATTCCGTAAAACAAACAGGGGATTGTTTATCAAGATGAAATCCCGAATAGGTCTTTGGCTGCTTGTCATTGGTTTGATCCTGCCCCTCTGCCCTGCCTTTTCAAAGGTGAATTTCGGGGGCCTCGATCTTTCCGATGATAACCGGCTCCTTTTCCGGGCCGATTCCGTACAGGATGGCGCCGCTGTTCAGAATGCCCTTTTTATTTCCCGGCTCACGGATCTTTCGCTGCAGCAGATTACCGCCTTTCCCGAAAAGATGGAGCTTCTGGATAACAACCGGGTTATCCAGGTGCGGAATGCCTTTGGCACCGTGCGGATTCCCGTTGCCGGGGGGCTTCCCCGGACCGTGAGCGGCGTCCCCTCATTCGCCTCAGGATATCCTGCCGCCGGGGGCCGGGTGGAGGAAGTGGCCGCCTCCCTTGACGGACGGTGGGTTCTCCTGGTGGAAGCGGTGAGCCCCGCTTATGGAAACCTGGTGCTTCTCGATACCCAGCAGGGAGAAAAGAGGATCATTGCTATCAACGTGGAACGGACGGCCCGGGATTTTCCCGCCTGCTGGAGTCCGGATTCACGGGTCTTTGTATACAGCAAGGGGGGGCGGCTCTATTATTATGCGGTGAATTCCGCCCAGTCGGCTTCAATTGACGAACGGTACCGCATAATCGGGGAGGGATCCATCAATTCGGTTTCATGGACCAGGACCGGCGATTTCTTTTATCTCAGGGGCTTTACAGTGTTTCGGGTCCGGGGCACGGATATTTTTGCCCGTACCCTTTATGCGGATTTTCTTGAAATCGGCGCTGTAGCGGGGAAGATACCCTTCGATTTTGACGGCAATTTCGATTCCTTCTGGATAGCTCCGGATTCCCGGTCCATCCTCTTAAACAAGGGGGGGCGGAACATTTTTTACTATCCCCTTGGGTTGGACGATTTTAATACCACCCTTGAATCCAACCTGCCCTATATGATAATTCCCCAATCCTGTACCAATATCAATGTGCTCTGGTCCCCCACGGGAACGATTACCATCAGCGCTACGGTATTGAAAAAGGATGGTCCTGTTCTCATGCTTTACCGGCTTTCCTCCGCCGCCATTGCCGCCGGAAATGCAAGCTTTGTTCCCCTGACATCTCCGGCGGGTCCCAACGCAGCCCTTTCCCCGGATGGAACCAAAGCCCTGTTCTGGGGCGAGAAGGGGATCGTCCTTTACGATTACGTCAACTGGCGGGTCTTGCAAATTGTCAGCAACCGGCCTTCTTTATCCTGTCTTTGGCTCAACAACGAAGAATTTATTTCGGGGGATGATCAGTGGATCGAGCGTGTGCGGGTAAACGGGGAACGGAACCTGATCTGCCTTTCTTCCGCAGCGGAATACGGTTTTGAGGAAAGGGCCGTCGGGGCACGGGTGACCCAGCCCCTCGGTGTTCAGGATCAGGCCGGCGGGGCAGGGGGCGCTGTCAATGACGGCGTCCCGGCGAATCAAGTTCCCCGTATCCTGGTCCAAAGCGGCGGGATATGGTTTGCCAGTGACGGTACAGAGCCCTGGTGGCGGCAAGTCAATATTCCCGCCGTGCGGAGTTCCTCGGTGACTTCCGGCCGTTACCGGGTATACCTGGAACAGCAAAGCTCCGGTCCCTACGAGAATCTTCCCATGATACGGAATACCGCCGGGGTAGGAACTATTCCGCTGCTGTCCGCCATTCAATACCAGCGGGAGAGTGGGCTGTCGGAAACTCCGGCGGATAATATCCAAAGCGGATTTTTTCCCCACGGTTCACGGAATGGTCTGCGGGAAGTCAGTCTCTGTTTTGATCTTTACGATGATGACGCAGGGCTGTCCCGGATACTGGAATCATTGAGTCGTTTCGGTTTTCGGGCAACCTTTTTTATGAACGGTGATTTTATCCGCCGTTCCCCTTCGGCGGTAAAAGCTATCACCGAAATGGGCCACGAAGCGGCCTCCATGTTTTTTGCCCCCATCGATCTTTCCGATTCCCGTTACCGCATCAGCGGCGATTTTATTGCCCGCGGACTCGCCCGCAATGAGGACGAATTCTACCGGGCTGCCGGAGGGGAACTCAGCCTCTTCTGGCATCCTCCATTTTATGCCGCCTCTTCTGAAATAATCACCGCCGCCGCCCGGGCCGGTTACCGGACCATCGGCCGGGATGTTGACCCCATGGACTGGGTAAGCCGCGAAGAAGCCAAACATCTTGGGGTATCCCAATATTCCGCTTCCGACATGGTTGACCGCATCATGAACATGAAACGCCCCGGCTCAATTATCCCCATCCGCCTCGGCATGTTGTCAGGCGGCCGCAACGACTATCTCTTCCTCCGCATCGACGTACTGCTGGACGCCCTTGTCCGTTCAGGCTACACGGTGGTGCCGGTGTCCACGCTGATTGAACATATGCGGTAGTTATTCATCTTCTGTCCTTACGGGAAATCGGCGTCTTGCCGCCGTCCTCAGAAAACAAATACCTGTCCCCGTTTATCCTAATCAAGCTTTCCGGTTCATCCCTAATCCTCATAAAAACCTCGCTTTGGGCATATTGCTGTCACATCTGCAACCACGCCCAAATCAACCAGAATTCGGCACACCGAACCAGCTATGCTAATTCTTTATGAGACAATGATTTATATACTTTTGAATTTTGTAAATCGTCCAAACGGGTGATTTTTCAATAAATGCCTGGCACCGCTTTACCCTAAGCCGCTATTATGCTATAAAAAATAATGAACATAGCCAAAAACCGTGTAGTCAGCATCGACTACACCCTCAAAGACGATAAGGGCCAACTGCTTGATACCACATCAGGATCGGAGCCGCTGGAATATCTCCACGGGTATGAGAATATAATCCCCGGCCTTGAACGGGCTCTGGAAGGCAAATCTCAGGGCGATAAGCTCAGCGTAAAGGTTCCCGCCGCAGACGCCTACGGTCTGCGGGACGACAAGCTTGTGACCACGGTGCCCTTGGACCGTTTTGACGGGGCCGATGCCGTGGAAGAGGGTATGCAGTTTGAAGCCCAGACCCCAGACGGCTACCGGGTTGTGACCGTCACCAAGGTGGACGGCAAGCAGGTGACCATAGACAGCAATCACGCCTTGGCGGGCCTGGACCTGAATTTCGATGTCACCGTTGCCGCTGTCCGGGAAGCCAACGCGGAAGAGCTGGCCCATGGCCATGTTCATTCTCATGGGCATCACCACGGACACGATGGCCACGAACACGAAGACTGTGATGGGTGCGGGGGCTGCGGCAGCAATTAAGCCGGAAAATTTCGCCGAGGCTACAAACCGAGGTTCCCCCCCGGAAAATTCCGCCGAGGCTATAAGCCGAGGTTCCCCCCCGGAAAATTCCGCCGAGGCTATAAGCCGAGGTTCCCCCCCGGATAGTTCAGGTTTTCCTTCCCCGCATTTTTCAGTACCGCTCCGTACCGCGCCGCTTCCCACTTGGCCATGTTCAGGTTCTGCTCCGAATAGTTGCCGCATTCCGCCGGGTCGGCTCCGGGGATGGCGCCCTCAAAGGCAGCGATCCAGTTCATCAGTTCCCGGATCAGGGGCAGGACTTCGGAGGAGGTCCGTTTCCCTTCCAGAATCACGTAGAACCCCGTGCGGCATCCCATGGGGCCGAAATAGACGGTCTTGTCCGCCCATTCTTTGTGGGAACGCAGAAAGGTCGCCCCCAGATGTTCGATGGTATGCAGGGCCGGCATATCAATTACCGGTTCCTTGTTGGGTTCCTTAAAACGCATGTCGAAGGTGGTAAGGATGGTATCTCCAAACTTATCCTGCCGGGACACGTACAGCCCCGGTTTGAGACGCAGGTGATCAACCTGAAAACTGGCAATTTTTTCCATAATGCTTTCCTCTCTATATTATTGGAAATTCTTTACGATCCGGCGGACAATCTCCGCCGAATGTTTTGAAGCAATGGGCAGGAACTCATCGTGGGTCATGGGGGATTCCGTACCGGCGATGTCCGAGACAGCCCGGATGATCAATGACGGGACTTTAAAAAGGGCACAGGCATGGGTGATGGCGGCCCCTTCCATTTCAACCGCCCGCATCTCCGGGAAGGTTTTGCGGACCGCGGCGATTTTTTCCGGGATGTGCATAAAAACATCGCCGGAACCAATGATCCCCCGAACATGGTTAAAATCCGCAGGAAGAATTTTTTCCGTCTTGAGCTGGTTTATCGCCGTTTCCGCCCGCCGCATCAGTTCTTCGCTTACGGGAAACACTGCGGGCTGGCCGGGGATCTGACCGGGAGCGTAGTTAAAGGCGGTCACGTCCACATCGTGGTAGACCAGGCCGCTGGAAACGATGACATCCCCGAATTTCAGGATGGGATCGATACCCCCGGCGGAACCGGTGTTCAGGACCAGTTCAGGCTTGAAGTGGTC
This sequence comes from Spirochaetia bacterium, assembly GCA_025997555.1. GTDB lineage: Bacteria > Spirochaetota > Spirochaetia > Treponematales > Breznakiellaceae > BNUT01. Next base: position 10,019 of record BNUT01000010.1, on the reverse strand, counting down.
GATAAGCAGGGCGCAGCCCACGGCGGCGTTCACCTTGCCGATGCCGCAGAGGAGCAGCACAACCGGTTGGGCCTCAAGAGGGGAACCGCGAACCGAAGGTTCGACGCTGCCTTGCAGCTCGGTTGAGGTTCCAAGCTTCCCGGAGTAAAATTCAAAGTTTCCGATTTTGATAACAGCCGTATTTTGCAGCGCCGAGCGGAGGAGGCTGACCTCAGCTTCCATGGCGCCGATAATTCCAATCATCTATGTCCCCTTTTTTAGACTATAGAATAGTGATCGCCGATATCTTTGCGCCAGTCAGCCCGGTTTTCCTTATTTTCCCATTCGACTATTTTTTTGATTTTGAAGTTCCGGCTGTCCGAAGGATTTAGGAACTGAACCACGCCGAAGCGGCCGCCCCCGATATAGGTTACGGCATCCCCCGGTTCCAGCATTTCCCCTTCCGCAAGCCGGGCGATCACGCAGTCAAAATGAACGGGCAGAGCGGAGCTTTTATCGGTGATGGCCGTGGACATATCCTGGATGGGTTTACCGCAGTAGGGGCAGTCGGGGGAAGGAATGGGCTCGGTGGATAATTGGGGAGGAACCCATTTTGGCCGGTCAAGCCAGACCTTGGGAGGGGGGGTATAACGCCGCAGCTCATCGGAGATCTTTTTGCCGCTCCGTTGGGAATTATTTTGGGCGTTATGCCCGCCATTTTGCCCCTTGTCTGAGTCCCGTTCCCGGCGTTTGAAGGGTCTCCTCCGGTTATTTCCGCCCTTTCCGCTGCCGCTCATGGTAAAAGCCTCCTTGAGGTGTATCGAGAAGTTCATTGCTCAGTATCAGGGCTATCCGCTGAATCGCTCCGTTAAGATATTCTTCGTTATTTATCTTTTTACGCAACGTCTCCAGTTTTAAGGGACCCAATCGAGATTCTTCTATCATACACACTCCGTGAAGGCCGCTGCAAGGTGTTGAAAGACAAAAGGACTTATAAAAACCACATCAAAACGAATTTTCATCTCATTATATTCTCGATTGATAGCGAGAAAATACTTAGCTGTTTCAATGATTCGGCACTGTTTTTTTTCGTTTATTCCGTATTGAAGATCCTCCATCCCGTAGGCGGACCAGGCTTTAACTTCAATAAATACGATGGTGTCCCCGTCCTGGGCAATGATATCAACTTCCCCCTTTGGGGAATGAAAATTGGTGGTGATGATCCGCATACCCTTTTTTTCAAGGGCCTCTGCGGCCCGCTTTTCACCATCCCTGCCTTTGCGGGTGTTGGCTGATTTAGGCATTTTTTTCGGGTTCAATTTTTATCTTTTGCCAGAACGAAGGCCAGGATTTTGGCCGCCGCTTCCCAGCACCAAACCGGTATGATGTCCCCGGTCTTGACCTCCCCCAAAAGCGCCGCCAGGGGAGGGTCTTCCATAATTTCAATCCCCGCCTTACGGGCAAGGGCAATAATCCGCTCCGCTTCCCGGTCCCGTCCTGCGACAAGCAGCCGGGGCGCGGGATCTTCGGTTTTATACCCGATAGCGGAGGCAATTTTCCGCTCTTTCATGTTATACCTCCTCATTTACCGGAATCAAGGTTTCATCCCTGCTATCCGGGGCAAATGGGGGGAATTCCTCATCATTCTGCATTTGTACCTGTTCCGGAGCGAGTCCCAAAAGTCCGGCCAGTTCCCTTTCCATTGATCGAAGGGCCTGGACAGAAGCCTTTTTGGATGAAGGGTCTCCGGGCCGGAAGCTGCCGGTCAGTTGCAGCTTGCCCCCGGCAGGATTATTTGCAATAAAAAGCCAATGTTGATCTTCACCGGCTATTTCCAGGGCCATTCGCTCTGCCCGAAACCCCTCGGTGGTAAATTCCGGCGTCAACAATATCCGCAGGGTCACCGCAAAATCACGGCCCTGATCCTCAAAGGAAAAGGGAAATACCATCCACCGCTGCCCATTTTTACCGGGCAGGGAATTCATCATATTGATGAGGGGATTTTGTTCCCCGACCTGCAGAATTTTGTTTCGCAAAGATTCCACATCCGTTGGTTTTTTGTTTCGATTCCGGTCCTTGTTCGGGCTGCCGTTTCCGGTCCCGGTACCGCCGTCACCGGAACGCCGTTTGTCGGGATCAATAGCAAGGTGTTGCGACAGCGACCTCGCATAGTCCGCCAAACTATCCCGGCTCAGTTCTACGCCTTTGTCCAGAGCGGCTGCGGCGGCCAGGGAAAGGGCTTCCCGTGTTTGAGTGGAATGTTCCGCGCTCAAGCTCTGGCGGCGGATCTTGGTCAAAAGGCCGCTTTCCAGGGGAAGGGAAAAATACCGGGCAAAGGCGATTATCGAGGCGGATAATTTATCCTGTGGAAGTCCCAGTTTGGTAAGCAATGAGGAAGGAGTAGTTAGTAATTGAGAAGGGGGCCGGGTTTGGGTTGGAGAACCGGTTTTACCGCCAACCTTAACATCCCCGGCAGATTTTATCTGTCCGGGGGCGGCTTCACCGGGTGTTCTACGGGGAGCTGTACCGGAAATTCCGGGGGCGTTTATCCGCGAAGTAAACATACGGAATAGAGCCCCCTTTTTCCCTTAATTTTGGGCGGCTTCAGCCTTGTCCTGGGTGTCTTTTTTGGTAATGAGCTCCTTAATTTTGGCGCTCTTACCGATTTTTTCCCGAATATAGTACAGTTTGGCCCGACGGACACGACCGGGGCGGGTCACTTCAACCTTGGCGATCCGGGGGGAGTGAAGGGGGAATACCCGTTCAACCCCGACGCCGTAGGAATTTTTCCGCACCGTGAAGGTTTTGCCCACACGGGAATTTTTCATCGCAATAACCAGACCCTCGTAGATCTGTATCCGTTCGGTCTTGCCTTCAACGATCTTGAAATGCACCTTTACGGTATCCCCGACCTTAAAATCATCAACTTCGCCCTTCATTTGGGCTTCTTCAATGGCCTTGATTTCATTCATTTTCTCTCAACTCCTCTATAATTTTGCAAGTTTCACTATCAAAAAGTCCTGTTTCCTCACCCAAGCGGATCAAATTCGGCCGCATGGCAAGGGTTTTTTCGATCCGCTTCCGCAAGCGCCAGCGCCGTATGTTCTCGTGGTGCCCGGAAAGCAAAATATCAGGGACCTTGAGCATATCATAAATTTCCGGCCGTGTATACTGGGGATACTCCAAAAGCCCCCCGGAAAAACTTTCCTCATCCAGAGACGCCGGGGTGATCACCTGATCCACCAGCCTATAGGTGGCGTCGATGAGCGCCAGTGCCGCAACCTCCCCGGAGGAAAGCACATAATCCCCCACGGAAATCTCATCGTCTACATACAGGTCGATGATCCGCTGGTCGATCCCCTCATAGCGGCCACAGAGGAGGATAAGCTCCCCACAGCCCGCCAGCTCCTTTGCCAAAGCCTGGTTAAAAGGCCGTCCCGAAGGGGACAAATAGATGATCCGCTTTTTCCCCTCATTTACTTCGTGAAAATCTGTGTTAATTCGTGGCTCAATATTCTTTTTCACGGCGTCGGCGGCTTCAAGGGCCCGGCCTAAAGGTTCGGCGAGCATGAGCATCCCCGGACCGCCGCCGTAGGGGGCGTCATCGCAGGTGTTGTGCTTGTCCTGAGCGTAATCCCGGATATTTATCGCCTGATACTCCACAATGCCCCGGCTTACCGCCTTGGCCATGATGGAAGTGGCGAAAAAAGTGTCGGTAATTTCCGGGAAAAGGGTCAAGATCGTGTACTTCATTCAAGAATCCACTGATTAAGGAGCGCTATTTTACGGGTTTCAAGGTTTACTTCCCCAAAAAACTCGTCCCGGAAAGGAACCAGCCGGGTTTCGCCGGTAAGGAGCTTGACTTCCGCCAAATTTCCGCCCCCGCCTTCAAGGATATCTGTAATGTGGCCCAAAATTTCAGGCTTTTCGCCCTCGGTGATTCTTTCCGGGGTAAAAATCACCTCAAGGCCCCGGAGATCTTCGATGTAGTATTCACCTTTTTTAAGGGGGCTGGCCTGTTTCCGGTCTACGATAAGCTCTGCGCCACTTAAGGTCTTTGCGTCCTCCGGGGTGTCGATCCCTTTGAATTTCAGCGCCACCGCGGGAAAAACGGGGGCGCTTTCTTCAATTTCCCAAACCCGTTCCGCAGTACCTTGGCGGAGGGTCACCGAATCAAGTTTCAGCAGATGATCGATTTCCCCGGACAGGGACCTGACTTTGACAAAGCCCTTGAGCCCAAAGGGAGCCCCCACAAGGCCAACCACAAATTGTTCTACCATGATTTAATTGAGGAGAGGCCGGGCCGAAGGGTTCAGTCGAGAATTTCCAGAACCGTATGCTTGCCGGTCTTGGCGGTGGCCGCCTGCAGGACGGTTCTGACAGCCTTGGCAATGCGGCCATGTTTGCCGATTACCTTGCCGATGTCATCGGCGGCTACCCGGAGTTCCAGAATGGTGGATTTTTCACCCTCCACAACGCTGACCTGCACTGCGGAGGGGTCATCCACCAGAGATTTTACGATATATTCAACCAGATCTTTTTCCATTCAAATACCTTTCTTTGACAAAACAGGCGGCAAAAAACCCAAATTTACAGGGAAATATTCTTTTTGTTCAGAATTTTGCGGACCGTGTCACTGACAATCGCGCCGTTTTGCAGCCATGCCTTTACCTTATCCTCAGACAGCAGAATTTGCTTGTCCGCAGCCTCAATGGGATGATAATACCCCAGTTCTTCAATGGTTTTTCCGTCACGGGGCGCCCGTTTGTCCATCACCACGATGCGGTAATAGGGGCGTTTCTTGGTTCCAAACTTCTTGAGCCTTATGGTGGCGCTCATGTATCCTCCTAGAATGAAGTGAATTTGAATCATACAAAAGATGAAGAGTTTAGTCTAGTGGTAAAACTCAAAGGAATGGATAATCTCGCTGGACAGGAGCCGTTCCTCGTCAATTTCTTCCCCAAGGCCGGGGCTGTCGTTAAGGGCCAGATGCCCATCAGAGCCGAGCAGGTTCATCTTGAAGAATGCATTTTTGCGGTCCATGATGCCGAGCAGGTATTCGCAGTAGGGGCAGGTGTCCGCCGGCATGGAGGCCACAACATGCATGGCGGGCATAAGCGCGTGTCCGTGGGGGATAAAGGTGACGCCGTATATCTCGCAGAGGTCGGCAATGCGGAGCGCCTCCGTGATGCCCCCGCACCAGACGGGGTCTGACTGCATGACGGAAAAGATGTTTTCCTTTAGATAGGTGTTCACTTCCATACGGGTGTACAGATGCTCCCCGGCGGAAAGAGGAATGCTGGTTTCCGAGCGGAGGTGGCGGTAGGCGTCGGTCATGTGGGGACGCAGGACTTCTTCCACCCACACCGGCCGTACCTTCTCAAGTTCAGGGAAGATCTTTTGGGCATAATTAACCGTCCAGCCCATCCAGCAGTCAAACATCAGTTCATAATCTTCACCCAGGGCTTCCCGGAGGGCGAAGGCCAGATCGAGGTTTTTGCGGAGGCCCGTTGCACCGTCCGTGGGGCCGTAGCGGAAGAACCACTTCTGGGCGTTCACGCCCATGGCCTTGATTTCCAGCGCCCGCTTTTTGGCGGCCTCAGGTTCCACGGAAAAACCAAGGGCGCTGATATAGGGCTTTAAACGGGGACGTCCGCCGCCCAGGATTTTGTAAACCGGGAGCCCCAAGATTTTTCCCTTGAGGTCCCAAAGGGCAATATCCACTGCGGATATGGCCATCATCATAATGCCGCTGCGGCTGTGCCGGTCAAAACGGCTGAGAATGTCCCAGAGCATACGGTTTTCCAGCGGGTCCCGTCCGATGAGGTGATCGGCAAGTCCATCGACGATGGTTAAAAGTTCCGCCCGGCTTTCGATAGTGCCGTACTGACCGGTAATACCTTCATCGGTGGTAATTTCAACAAAGAGACCGGTCTGGGTACCTGCGGCTGCCGCGTTGGCGGATCGGGGATTTTTTCTGACCGCAGCGAAGGCATATTCTTCATAGGCATCCAGGGGGCCCACAGAACGGGCCTCACTCTGATATTTGGGCTCAAAACGGCAAATCCGCCGCACCAGGTTTATTCCGGTAATCTTCATGTTCAATTCCTCCGGTTAAAAAAGGGCAGCCATTATTACGGCTGCCCTTTCAAAAAAAACTAACTATTTGGCGTTTGCAAAACGATCATAAGCGGCCTGGGTAATTTCAACCACCCGTTTAAGGCCGATGGTATCCAGTTCCTTAAGGTAAGCGTCCCACTCCCGGTCGATGCCGCCTGAAGTGATCCACCGCACACGGGTTTCGTCCACATACTGGAGCAGGGCCGTGTTGATGTCGTTAAGCTCCTTGGCTTCGTCTATGGTGTAGATAAGCGGGGGGAGAACACTTTCGCGAGGGGGGGCATAGGGCTTGTATTGCAGCATGGCGTTGTAAAGCAGGTCCTGAAGGGTAAAGGGATCGTCGCTGGCTACACCCTTATTGTCAAAGAAGTTGTAGTAGGGGTTGCGGTTCTGCCAGTGGGACTTCTGCTCCGAGCCATAAACCAGAATGGCTTCGAAAAGGGCATCCCCACCATCAACCGCTTTCTTGCCCACCGGGTTGGGGATATAGTCCGTACCGGGTTCGCCTAAACGGCCGAACATGGAGATTTCCTGTGAGAAGAAGTAATCGCCGAGGCGGAAGGCCGCTTCGGGGTCCTTACAGGTACTGCTGATAACCCAGCAATTGGGGGTGTTAAAGAAGCCATAACCCTTAAAGGCGGCGAACTGAACACCCTTGGGCCCCTTGATGGGCGGCACCACCACATAATCCCGGTAACGTCGGCTGTTGGCCATATCGGCAACCGTGTTCGGACCACCCGCCGCGATGGTTCCCAAAATGGCAGTACCGGGATTCTCAAAAATCTGCTTAAGCTGGGCGGTATCCTGGGTATAGGAAGCGGCGTCAAGCAGACCTTCCTTTACCAGCTCATTCAAGAAGGAAAGCCCTTCCTTGTACCCGTCCAAGGTATAGACCGGAATCACCTTGCCCTGGGGCGAAACATTGAAACGGATGCCGCCCGTACCGTTGTACTCCTGGGGATATTGCAGGAAGGCGTTCATGATAAAGGTATCTACCATGGTGCCCCATCCGCCGGTAGCGCCGCCCATAAGGGGAATTTCATCGGCCTTGCTGTTTCCGTTCGGGTCACGGGTTTTGAAGGCCTGCAGGACATTACGGAATTCTTCGGTGGTAGTGGGAATCCGGAGCCCCAGTTTGTCCAGCCAAACCTTGTTCATCCACATACGGGATGAAAGGTTGTTCGGCTCCGCATCGGCGATATTGGGCAGGGCATAGATGTGACCGTCAGGGGTGGTCATCATCTTGGTGAGCTCAGGGAATTGGGTCACCACATCCTTGAACCACTTGGAAGCATTGGCAATGTAGTTATCCAGGGGAACAAATGCGCCCTGATCGGCATAGGCTACCACCAGGGAGGTATCCATACCGCCCATGTATACATCCGGGCGATTCTCCCCGGTGGCCAAAAGCAGGTTGAGCTTGGTGGTCTTATCCCGGGAAAGGACCAGGTCCCATTCAATTTTGACACCGGTCTGCTTTTCCAGGTACTTGGTCAGCTTGTTATCCACAAAATCGAGAACCTGGGGTTCCTGCTGATAAAAGATCTTCAGGGTAACCGGGTCCGTGGTAATGGGCAGGGTTCCCGGCGCCATGCCGCTTAAAGCCTGACCGCCGGAGGCCGCCGGGCTTTCCGCTTTCTTGCCGCAGCCCAAAGCCGTAAAGGCTAGGGCGGCGCAAACCGTGATGATAAAGATTCGTTTCATATTTCTTTTCCTCCTAAAAATAATGAGCTATTTAGCGTTCGCAAAGCGGTCATAGGCCGTCTGGACGATTTCAACTACCCGCTTAAGACCAATGTTATCCAGTTCCCTTAAGTAGGAAGCCCATTCCCTTTCGATGCCCCCGGTGGTGATGAACCGGATCCGGCTTTCGTCGATATACTGGATCAGGGCGACGTTGATGTCGTTCATCTCCTTGGCCTCATCCGCCGTGTAGATAAGGGGCGGCAGACAGGTTTCCTGCTTCGGCGCATAGGGCTGATAGGCCAGCATGGCGTTCCACAGGATGTTGGTCAGATAATAGGGATCGGGGTTCAGCGCCGACTTGGCGTCAAAGAAGTTGTATAAGGGCTGGGTGTTCTGCCAATGGGCCTTGTGCTGGGAACCCCACACCAGGATCTGCTCATAGAGGGCGGTGCCGCCGTCCAGGGCCGCCTTGGGCGGATTCGGCGTATAATCTTCACCGGGCTTGCCCAAACGGCTCCACAGGGAGATCTGTTCATCGTAGAAGTAATCGGCAAAACGGAAGGCAACCTCAGGGTTCTTGCAGCTGCTGGTAATTACATAGCAATTCGGAATGCTGAAATACAGGTAGGGGTTATATGCGGTGGACTGCACTCCCTTGGGCCCTTTCAGGGGGGGAAGAAGTTCATAATCCTGATACCTTGTACTGTTCACCCGGTCGGCAAAGGAATTGGCGCCGCCCCCGGGCAGGGAGCCGATGTAGGCGTAGCCGGGATTTTCAAAACCCTGCCGCAACTGGTTAATATCCTGGGTAAAGGTCACCGTATCCAGCAGACCCTCTTTCACCAGTTCGTTCATGTAGATGATGCCGTCCCGGTAGGCTTCCTGGTTAAAGACCGGGGTTATTTTACCCTGGGGTGAAACGGTATACCGTATGGAACCGGTACCGTTCCCGGTGGTGGGATACTCCAGGAAGGAGTTCAGTATGAAGGTCTCCGGGATGGTATTCCAGCCGTTGGTTGCCCCAATCAAGGGGATCTCATCGGCCCTGCCGTTCCCGTTGGGATCACGGGTCTTAAAGGCCCGCAGAACATCACGGTATTCATCGGTGGTGGTGGGAGCCTTGAGCCCCAGCTTGTCCAGCCATACCCTGTTGATCCACATACGGCTGGAGATCATGTTGGGGTACACAAAGGCAAGGTTGGGCAGGGCGTAGATATGGCCATCCGGGGCGGTCATCATCTTCGGCAGCTCCGGGTGTTTGGCAATCACATTCTTGAACCAAAGGGATGTCTTATCAATGTAGTCTTCCAGGGGGATAAAGGTCCCCTGCGCAGCATAGGCTACGAGGATGGAAGTATCCATACCGCCCATAAAGACATCGGGCAGGTCCTGGCCGGTGGCAAGGAGCAGGTTGAGCTTCTGGGTCTTGTCCTGGGAGCTGACCAGTTCCCAATTGATATGGACATTGGTCTGTTCCTCAAGGTGCTTCGTGAATTTGTTATCCACATAGTCGAGAACCTGGGACTCCTGTTGAAAGAAGATACGCAGATCGACCTTTTCCTGGGTAACGGGCAGCGTCCCCGGCGGCAAACCGCTCAATGCAGGTCCGCTTGTGGCGGCGCTTGCCGCTTTCTTACCACAGCCCGCAAACAATACGGTCAGCAGTACACAAACAAACACAACAGTAACAGTTCGTTTCATATTTTCCTCCTGAAAATTTGTGAGCGGTTTAAATTAACCCTTTACCGCGCCGCTTAAGGCGCCTTTAACAAAATGCTTGGCCACAAAGGGATAGGCGATCATGAAAGGAACGGTGGACACCACAATAAGGGCGTACTTGAGAAGATCCGCCATGCCGTATTTGGAGGCTTCTAGTTCCGGATCAAACACCGCCGAAGGATCAATCATATTCATAACCAGAATTTCCCGCAGAACAATCTGGAGCGGGAATTTGGCCCGGTCGGAAAGGTAGATAAAGGCGTTAAAATAGGCGTTCCAGTGGCCCACCGCATAGTAGAGGGTAAGCACCGCAAGAATAGGCTTTGACAGGGGGAGTACCACATTGGCAAGAAAACGAATATGGTTACAACCGTCCATGGAGGCGGATTCATAGAGCTCCTCCGGGATGTTGCTCTGAAAAAAGGTGCGGCAGATGATAAGGTTGAATACCCCGATTGCGCCGGGCAGGAGCATGGCCCACCGGGTATTCACCATGTGCAGCTTCTGCATGAGCA
>BNUT01000009.1 GCA_025997555.1 Spirochaetia bacterium | reverse complement strand
TTAAAAAATTAATTGTTATTTTCTTTAACTACTTTGTTTTTCTTCTTTAAAATTTGATATAAAAATAATGAAATAATAAGATTGGTAAATGGATGATATATTAAGAAAAGCTAATGATGCTTATTATAATAATCAATATCCTTTACAACTTACAGACGAAGAATATGATTCTTTAACTGATCAACCTTTTTGTAGACCCGGTAATACGGTTCTTCCATTATGGATGGGAAGTTTAAATAAAGTATATGATCAAAAACAAATAGATAGATGGGTATCTAAAAATCCTTCTTTAGCTTATATTTGTATGGCAAAATTAGACGGTGTTTCTTGTCTGATAACTTCAAATGGTACCTTTACTAGAGGTAATGGATTTAAGGGATATCGTATAAATTATAATTTAAATATTCCGAAAGATGTAGCTATTAGAGGAGAATTAGTAATAAAAAAACAAGCATTTCGTAACCTTAAATCGAATTATGCAAATGAAAGAAGTTATGTTTGTGCTATAGTTAATACTTTTGGTTATAATCTTAATGATTATCTCGATTTTATAGCTTACGAACTTATAATTTTAAATAGCGAAAAACAATTATGTTTTATAGATCAATGTACTTTTTTTAGAGAATATGATATTCCATACGTTTTATATAATGTTGTAGAAACTATAAGTAAAGAATGGCTTTTAAATATGTGCGAAGAATTAAATAATTATGAATATATTACCGATGGTATAGTTATTACTTGTGATGCACCATATACACGACAAAATAAAGGTAATCCTTCTAATTTTATAGCTTTTAAAATTAAAGCTGTTGAAAGTACAGAAACTACTGTATTAAAAGTAGAGTGGAATATGAGTAAGTCTGGTGTTCTTATTCCAAAAGTAAAAACCAAAGAAGTTTATTTAGGTGGGACAAAAATTACATCATTTTCTGGTTTTAATGCTAAATATATTAAAGAAAATGGAATAGGCGAAGGAGCTATAATTTTAGTTACAAAAGCTAATAATATAATTCCTTATATTTTAGCTGTAATTAAAAAAGCTAATGTAACATTTCCTGAAAATATAAGTTGGATAGGTTCTAATATCGTAAATAATATTACGGATATAAAACAACAAAATTTAAAACGAATGGTTTATTTTATTAAAAAGTTAAATTTACCTTATATAGGAGAAAAAACTCTTTCTAAACTACCTTGTACCTCTATAAATGAATTAATTGTTTTAGAAAAAAATACTTTACAATCGATATTAGGTATGGTAATGGGTGCAAAAATATATTATAATTTACAAAATATAAAACAAAAACCTATTACAGAATTACTGGCAGCTTTTGAAGCATTTGGACCAAATGTTTCATCGGAACGTATTAAAATGTTATTTGATGTTTGGCCAGATATAATGAAAAATAGCGATATATCTCATTTAGATATTTGTAGTATAAAAGGATTTTCTACCTTTATAAAAAATACAATTTTAATTAATTTTGATAATGCTAAAAATGTATACAATTTTATAATTAATACAATAAGTAATGAACCTATAGATTTACAATTAACTAAACAAGCTTGTATGAGTGGATTTAGAAATGAAGAACTTATAAAAAGATGTGGTTATAAACCAACTATTACTATAACTAAACAAACTGATGTTTTAATTGTTAAAGATTTAACAAAATCTAATAAAATTTCAAAAGCAAAAAAATACGGTATTCCTATTATATCTCTTTCTTCTTTAATTGATAGCTCTAACATTAAATAATATACAATAAAATGGATATTTTAATAGAAATGTATATAGCTAGAGGTTATACTATATTATCACAAGAAACAAATCAAGTTATAGCTCGTGTTAATAAACCATTAAAAAATTTTAAATCAATGGCCGATATGATTAAAATACTTAATACATGTATTAATTCTCCAATAAACCTTCCTTATCAAAATAAAGATATGTTGGCGATAGGTAAATTTTTTGACTCTGGTATTAATATTAAAGAATGGTTAGTAAATAACTTTACAAAATATTATATTATTACTATTATTTGTACCAAAAATTTTTCCTCTATTAAAAAGATTGAAACAATGACAAATCATTTAATACCTAATGTTGAAATATTTATGGATACAGATTTTTCGTTTAATATAACGAAACATATATTTCAACCCCATTTTGAATTATATACGGACGATTTAATGTTTTTTAATAAAAAAAAATTACCCTTATTATCTAGTAACGATAAAATTTGTAAATTTTATAAATTTCAAGTTGGAGATTTAGTTAAAATAACCGATAAAGATACTGGTTTTGTGAGTATTAAGCTTGTTAAGTAATAAATGATGATGTTAATCTCTTTAATAATAAGTTTTTTATTAAGTTTATATATACTATATTCGTTTAATAAAAAACATAGTTTCCAATTTATTTCATCGGAATCATCTAAAAATTTTTCTGGTAAAGTTCATGTAGTACTATCATTAAATAATGATAGTATAAATAATGTTAAATGGTTACTTAAACAAAATGAAAAAATAGATAAAATATATGTTACTATACCTAGTACAATTATTTATAAAAATGGTGTTTATATAGAGGTATCTTATAAAGTACCTGATTTTATTAAAAAAAATTGTATTTTACAAGTTAGTAGTGGTTATTCTATGTTAAGTAAAGAACAAAACGCTAATACTATTATATTATTTTTAAAAGATAATAAAAAAATATTATATATAGATTTAGTATATAAAGCTTTACTTTTTAACAATAGTGATATTTTTTTAAAAATTAATACTAACGATACTTGGAATTTAATAATAACCGATCTTTACAAATAAATTTGAGTTTAAAAAAAAGCCTTTACTCAAATAAAAATGGATAACGAAATTATAAAAGGCGATAGAAGTAAATCTTTTAAAAATTTTGTAACTAATATTCTTAAAAATTTACCGCCTTCGTTAATTGAAAAATTAACTACGTATGAATCATTGCAGTTATATTCTGATGCTTTAACATCTCGTAGAGTTAATAATATTCGTAATTATGAAATATTTGAACAACTTGGTGACGTAACTATTAATAAATTTGTAGTATATTATATGTATGAAAGATTTCCTCAATTACGTAATACTGGAGGAGTAGATGTTGTAGCAAAATTAAAAATTAAATATGTTTCCGGTGAAACTTTACAAGGTTTAGCCGAAGATTTAAATATGTGGCCATTTATAACAGCTTATGCAGAAGATAAAAATGGACCTTTAAAACGTAAAAAACTAATGGAAGATGTTTTTGAAGCATTTATGGGAGCTACCGAATATTTAATAGATTTTCAAATATATAAAACAGTTGGTTTAGGGTATAATATTTTATACAAATTATTAAAAGAAATGTACGATAAAATAGATATATCTTTAAAATATGAAATATTAGTAGATGCTAAAACAAGACTTAATGAATTAATTGCGGCTTTTACAATAGGAAAAATAAGATACTATAATGGAGATTTGAATCAATATGGAATTAATACTAGCGATATTATTTTAGAAACACCTGAAAAAAACTTTATTAAAATAGGAAGCGGCAGAGCTGATACTATCAGACAAGCTCAAGAAGAAGCTGCTGAAAATGCTATAAAATATTTATATGATAAACGTGGATATTATAAAGATCCACCAGAAAGATTTCGTATTTTTAGTAATTGGGTGATTTAAAGAGATATTTTCTCTTTAAATTCAAGTTAAAGAAATTAATTGAATAATAGAGAAACAAAAAATCTTTATAAAAATGAACAAACTAAAGGGAATACTTGAAGACGTTAAGCCAAGTCTTTCTCATACACATGTATCTATGGGTAATGTTAAAGGACGATTCTATTTACCTAGTAGCGCTGATTCTATTTTTTATCCTATTTATAATAAATTAGTTAGAGATAATATTCGTATATGTTTAGCTGAACAACCAGGAAAAGAAACTTGTATTATAGGTGATATAGATCTTAAGATTAATAATGTTAGTACTAAGTTTTGGAAAAGTAATCATAAAATATATACTCCCGATATGATAGATACTTATGCTAAGTTATTTAGAGAAACTTTATTAGAAAAAGTTGAAAATCTTAATAAAGATGAACTTATATGTGTAATTTTAGAAAAACCTATTCAAATTAATCATTCGGAACATACACTTAAAAACGGTTTTCATCTTCAGTTTCCTAGAATTGTTTTGACGCAAGAAGATATTTCACGTAAAATAATTCCAGGTGTAAAAGATAAACTTAAAAATGTAAAACTTCCAACACCCTTTCGGTTTATGGATCAGATACATGATAAAAATTTGGCTAATACGTTAGATGATGTATCTTCAAAACATTGGTTAATGTATGGTAGCAGTAAAGATGAAAAAAGTTTACCATATATTGCTACAAGAGTATTAGATGGAGAAGGAAAAGAAATAACTTTTTTAGAGGCTTTTAAGAATTATGTCACTGCTTCCGGAGAACAACTACTAAATGAAGATGATGTAAAATTTAACCTACCTTATTTATTAACTTTAACTACTTATACTAATAATTCTAAAAATCGAAAAAGATACAATTTAAAACTTGTAGAAAAAATTATACCTGTTACTACCATGCCTAGAAAAAGAAGAGAAACAGACGATTCGTCTTTATCCGAAGAACCAAATATATTAAAAATTACTCAACTCTTAAATCTATTAGATATATCTAGATGTGAAAATTATTCAGAATGGTGGCTCGTAGGTGCAATTTTATATAATATAGGAAATAACGAAGATGAAGAAGATACAATGCTAGATTTATGGAAAGAATGGTCTTCCAAATCTGAAAAATATGATGAAACTACTTGTGATAGGATATGGTTTCAATATGAAAAATCAAATTCTAAAAATAAAGCAACTATCGCTTCTTTATATTACATGGCTAAAAATGATAATCCGAATGGATACAACAAATTTAGACAACAATATGATGGTAAATTAGATACTAAATCTATGACAAGCGAAGAAAGTTTAAAATATGTTAGATCGATAGATATCCCAATCAACGATTATGATTTAGCTGAAATGTTTAGTAAATTTACCGATAATCATTATATTACTGGAAAAAATGGATGGTATAAATTTAATGGTGTAATTTGGCAACAATTGGAAGAACCAGGTAGATTTTTAAGACACGATTTTGCAAAAATGGCTAAAGAATTTGAACAATTAGCTATAAAATTATCAAAGATGAAAACTAAAAAACAAAAAAAAGATAACGAAGAAGAAGAAACTTTTAATGGTTATAATACGTTAAATGACTTAATAACATTTAAATGTATGGAAATAAATAAAGCTATTAAAAAATTAAAAAATAATACTTCGGTTAATGCTTTAATACATACTTTAGATTCTTTTTTTGGTAAAGATAATCTCGATGATATCATGGATAATGATCCATATTTAATAGCATTTAAAAATGGTGTTTATAATCTTAAAACTCATCAATTTAGACAAGGATTGCCGGATGATTTTTTATCAAAAAGCCTTAAAGTTTCATACAAACAATGGAATAAAAATGACATTAAAGTTAAGGAAATGTTGAATTTTTTTGAAAAAATTTTTCCAGATGATAAACTTAGAGAATATTTTTTTCATCAAACTAGTAAATCTTTTATAGGAGGTAATCACGATAAAATAGCTATGATATGGACAGGAACTGGTAATAATGGAAAATCTGTAACACAATCTTTATTTGAAAAAATGTACGGAGAATTATCTATTAAACTTCCAAAAAGTGTAATTACAGATTATAATGTAAAATCTGGCGCATGTTTTCCAGAATTAGTACGAGTACAAGGGGGAATACGCTGGTCTGTAATTGATGAACTTAGTATGGAAGAATCGATACATGCTGGATCTATAAAATTATTAACTGGTAATGATACATTATATGCTAGAGATATTCATCAAAAAGGAAAAGGCCTTAAAGAAATTCATCCTATGTTTAAACTAGTTTTAATCTGTAATTCTATTCCAATATTTAAAGTTATTGATCAAACTGCGATTGAACGTATAAGAGTAATTCCTTTCGAAACAACATTTGAAACAGAATTACCTTTAAACGAAGATGGTACAAAACTTACCCATGAACAATGTAAAAAACGTAAAATTTTTCTTAGAGATAGAAATATCAATGATAAATTGGCTGGTATGGCAGAAGTTTTTGCCTGGTATTTATTAGAATGTTTAAAAGAAGATAAAGATATTAAAATACCAATAAAAGTTATAAGATCAACCGGAGATTATAAATCTAGATGCGATGCAGTCACCAATTGGACTGAAGATACAATAGAGCGTACAGATGATAAGACAGACTATATAACATTTGACGCTATGTATTGTAATTTTAAAGAATGGTATGGAGAAAATTATCCTTGTAAAAATATTCTTTTGAAAAAAGAGTTTGATATTTTAATGGCTAAATACTTTGGCTGTACAGTTAAAACTAAAAAAGTTGTAGGATTTAGATGGATTCCGATAGATGATATTAATAAAACTTTTTATTCTCCTAAATAAATAATTTTATTTATATATTAAGCTTTTATTATAAATCTAATACTCGGGAAATGTGCAGATATATGTAATCTGGATGATTTCACGTAATATTGTACAGCATTTACAGATCTAAAAATATATATGCTAGCTATATTTTTAGGCCCATTACTAGATTGTACTCTAGACGATGCTGTACAACTTAGAGTATTTGATTTATAATAATATACTTTATGTGCTTTAATACTCTTTTTAGAGGGTAAGTTAGGTTGAAGATTTACGATCTTCAACCATTTATTTTAATAAATTTTTTTTAAGTTAAATACTATTTCTACGTTTTCTTATATTTATGCTAGGAATAGGAATTGTAATAGCAGTTGTTACACCTTTATAAAACATATTTAATTTATCTTTTTTAGTACAAACAATATAAGGTATAAAATCATATGTATCGTTAATCATTATAATAGTAATTCCTTCTATTCCATACCATTCGGATATATTATATTCCGATCTTAAAGTAGTAACACATAATAAGTTTCCTTCAGAGTACGTAATACCAAAACGTATTGGAAAATTATCACAAATCATTCCATCGATATATTTTTCATTTTCTTCTATAATAGGATTATTAATTATTGGTAAACTAGATGTCATATGTAAAGCTTTGTATATCGATAAATGCGGTTTTGTAAAAACACTTAATTCTTCGCTTTGTGTTTTTGTCATATTATAACTTATAATAACTAAAACTTTCCCAGTTAATTTATAATGATCCTCAAATGTAATATCATCTTTTCCTAATTTAGATATGCACATTTTCTTAACCATATCAAAATATATATTAAATATTTTGAATACATTAGCTATAATATCGTAAGTTAATAATTTTTTAAAAATTTCAATAGGGCTATATCCTATTGATAATAAAAAACAAGTGATACCTCCAGCAGATGTTCCTACATAATTATTTATACATGGTAAAATGGATTTATTTATGATACTTAAAAATCCCAAAGTATAAATTATTTTTAACGCTCCTCCAGATAATACCAAAGTATTATATTTTTCATATATATTTTGCGCATATAAAGTTCCATTTTTATCACTAACTAGATTAATCATGTCTTTATTATTGATTATAATTTTATATTACGGTGTATAAACAACTATGGATAAATATTCTGTTTTTATAAAAGATAAAGTACTATTTGGATCTTATCCATCTCAAGAAGATGTATATTTTTTAGAAAAAAATGGTGTAACATGGTTCGTTAATTTAACTTATAATAATGAACGTAATATTAAACCATATACTTCTAATTATAATGTTTTAAAATTTTCTATTAAAGATAGAAATATTCCTAAAGATATGATTAAATGGAAAACATTTTTACTTAAATTAAAAGATATTATCGATAATTTAAACGATAATGAAAAAATGTATATTCATTGTAGGGGTGGTCATGGTAGAAGTTGTTTAACTATATCTTGTTTAGCGTGTTTAATATATAATATTAAACCATTAGAAAGTATAAAACAAACAACAATTATGCATAACAAAAGAACAACAGTTAAACGTGATTGGCCACAACCACAAAGTTTTAAACAGATGAATTTTGTCGAGGATCTTTTTAATAATAAATGACTTTATCGTTAAACATAGATTCTATAAAACGAAATAGATCTGCTTGGCCTAATCCTTTTCAGTTTGAAATTTTATTAAATAGTACTCAAAAAACTAATGGTTTAGATTCATATGATCCAATTACAGATCAGCTTCCTATTAATATCGGTGTTTTAAATAATAACCAATTATTATTAAGATGGTTTGGTTTAGATAAACAATTAAATGCCGATATTATTTATAAAGGTACAAACAACGTTATTTTACAAAAATTAAATACGAGTATAAATTATCCTTATAATTATTTTAAAGGTTTAAATACTGTTTTAGGTCAAATTAAACAATTTATATATCTCGGAAATAACAAAGTACAAGTAGAATTTTATGAAAATTGTAAATCTACAAATTATACACAATTAAAAATAGGTTTTCCACTTTCAACGTTGCTTTTTGTACCCGGAACTATAGATGGTATGTATTTTAATAACTATTATATTTTTAACGAAAGTTTAAACGAGTATAAAAAAATCTTATTTCACGATAGTAATAATTCGACAATTTCTTTCGATATATCAAATAACTGGACAAATAATCATATATATTCTATACGTAAAAATATACCTCGCGTAGCTAAAATACTTTACGTAATAAAAAATTTAGGAATTATTTTAGATATAGATTTAAATCTTATTAAACCCGGAGATTTTGTTAGAAATCAAAAATCTAATAAAATTGGTCATATAATATCAACTACAGCGCAAAACGGTAAAAGTAGTGTAACTATATTATCTTTTACAGATACATATTGGGAAATAGGAGATACGGTAGAAATATTAACCTTTTTAAAAGACAATTTTAATTCTCTTTTTTTAAAAAATGTAATACCTTTTACGCAATATCATACTTCTTTAGTAAATTTAATTATTCCTAACCAATTGTTAAAAAATGGAGCATTGATAACAGATTATCCTTATCTTTATATTAAAATTAGAGATTTTGTAACTAATAATATATCTAATAATTCCGAACAATATACTTTTAAAGTTACTTTCAAAGAATTTATAGGTAAATATTTTATAAAATTTTCCGGAGATAATATAACGTCTTTAATACAATTTAACGCGGTAAATTCGTTGAATATTTCTATTCATAATCCCGAAAACGAAATTTTAGAATTATTTATTAAGGATACAAGTTCCCCTTTTCCTCCAAATCCGTTATTTCAAATATCATTACAAATAATTATGGAAATAATACTTTAATCTTAAAAAATGACAATATATATAGTTATTTTATTGAATGATAAATGGGTGTAAAAAATTTAAGTAAATTTATTAAAAAATACGATGTAACATTTACTATGCCTTTTAAAGACTTAAAATTTAAAACAATTGCTATAGATACTCCCATTTTAATGTATAAATATATAAGCGTTAATGCGAATAAAATTAACGAACCTTTTTATAATAAATATGAATGGGTATGGTCATTTATATATTTTATTCATTGTTTAAGAGAAAATGATATTACACCCGTATTTATCTTGGAAGGTAAAGCTCCGGAAGAAAAAAAAGAAATACAAAATATTAGAAAAAATCAACGTAAACAAATTCGAGAAAAAACTATAGCATTAGAAGAAAGTTTACAAGTATATAAAGATACAGGTAATCTCGATGAATCATTAAAAACAGAAATGGATAAACTTTTTCTAATAGGAAATGATGACAGTTTGTACATGGCTTTATATAAACATATCCAAAAAAGGCATCGTTATGATGTAGAAATAACTATTCAAGATTATAAAATTTTTAACATTTTATTAAAAATTTTAGGTATATCTTATTTTAAAGCACCTCACGAAGCAGAAGCTTTATGTGCTTACGTTAAAAATAAAGAATGGGTAGATATGATATATTCGACAGATACAGATGTTTTAACGTATGGTTGTTCAGATTTAATTATCGATATAGATACTTCGAATAAAACATTTACAGTTATAGATGGTAAAAAATTACTTAAAATTTTAGATATGAATAATGATATGTTTTTAGATTTTTGTATAATGTGTGGTACAGATTACAATAAAAATATACCTAAAATCGGTATAGAAACAGCGTTTAAACTTATTAAACAATATAAAAGTATCGATAATATTCCAATGAATGTAGATATTTTAAACCATAATTTTATTCGAAATATTTTTAAAAATTATAGTTATACCGAAGATTATGAAAAATTTAAAGATATTCGATATGGTCAAGCACAACTACGATTGTTAACTTATTTATTGACAACTTTAAACATAAATATAGATATTAGTTATTTAACAAAAGGTTTTCATAAAACTAGTATTATTTTTTAAAGCTTATTATAAGCTTTAAATATAAGAAGGTGGTAAATTAGTAAAAGCTTCTTGAAGAAGTACTAAATCTTTGGCAGTTTTAGAATCTGTAATACCATTTCTAAGATCATTTACAGGATTTACAGAAGGTGTAAACCAACCGACTGGTTGTGGTGAAATTGGTAAATCACCTCTTATAAAATCTCCATAACCTCTTAATCTTGATCGTTTATTAGCATACATTACACGATCATAAACAACAGGAGGTGGTTCGTTAGTTATTTCTTCGGTATTAAAAGGAGAAATTACTAAAGATTGCGGTTTATGAACGACAATAGGTGGTTGAAATGGTTCTATTTTTTTCTTTTTATAAAAATTCATAGCTACTAATAACCCAGCAACTAGTGCCAATATTAAAAATAATTCGTTCATTACTTTATTAGTTGGTTAATAATAAATGAAGTTTGCCAGTTTGTTAATTTTTGTAGTATTAATATTAATAATTCTTTTTATATTCTATGTAAGAAAAACTTCTTCCGCCGCAACCTCAACATTAACAGGTATTTATAAAGATCTTGACCAACGTTTAAGTTCTATATTTGGGAGAGATATGACTCAATGGATAACAGATTATTTTACGAAAATAGGATTTGTTGAAAATCCACCAACTATTAATGAGCTTGACGGTTTTAATATAACTTCACGACCTGAACGTTATTTACAGTCAACATTATCATTAAGATTATTTCGTATATGGAGTAGTTCTGGAACAAAAAACTTTAAACAGTTTGAAACATTTGCAAATACATTTTGGCAAATGTATCCATATATGAATTATGTAAGTTCCGATTTATTTTTAGCTAGACGTTATAGAAGAGACGTAATACAATATATGGAAAGTTTTAAAAACGTTCAAAATTAAAAATCGGGAAAATTCGAAATTAAAATTTTTAATTTATCCATATAAAAATGACAATTGTATGTATAGATGGTAATATTGGTTCAGGTAAATCTACACTAATCAAATCATTAAAAAAATCATGGACTTGTTTTACGGAACCGATAGACAAATGGTCTTTACTTCCTTTTTTATATGAAGATATGTTAAAATATGCTTCGGTTTTTCATTATCAAGTTCTTTTATCTTTTTGGGATCAATTTAACGAATTTAAAAATATAAATGATATTGTTATAATAGAAAGATGTCCATGGACGGTTAAAAATATATTTGTAGAAATGATAAAACACAATTATATGAAACCGTATATGGTAGAAGCTTTTAACGATATGTATAATATTTTATCTTACGATATAGATTATTATATATATCTCGATGTTTCTACAGATGTTGCAATGAAAAGAATAATATCTAGAGATAGATTTGCGGAACGTAATATACAACGAAATTATATAGAAGCGCTTCATAATCAATATATAATGACTATACCTTTTATAAAATGTAAAAAGTATGAAATAAATGCCGATAAAAGTATAGCATATGTAGAAGATGAAGTTATAAAAATACTTACAGATATTAAATGTTAAAGTTCTTTTAGAACTTTAACTTACTGTAGAATTTAGATCATGTAATAGAGATTGTACCTCATCTTTACATCTAACTAATTCGAGATTTTTTTCGGTATTTTGTTCTTTTCTTCTTTCTAATCTTTTACGCAAATTATTTTTTTTATTAATACATTTTCTAAGTAATTTATCAACTTTACTTTCTACTTCTACTATCACTTCTTCATTTTCATTTTCATTTTCATTTTCATTTTCATCATGTATATCAAAATTTAAATCTTCTTCTTTAGTAGAAGAACCATATAAAGTTGAAATATTTTCATGTTTATCTTCATCTTCATCGTTTAAAATACAATATTTTTTACAAACATACCATACTATAACAGTAAACAAAGAACATAAAATAATTATAGTAGAAATTACTCTCATTTATTTAAGTAAATATGACTCTTTAATTAAAAATGATGCATTTTTAAATTAATGGTTTAAAAGAAAAATGCATCAACATCAATTTACAATTGAAAATATATGTATATCATGCGGTTTAGAACAAAATAATTTTTTATCTTTTAATAATACGACCATGTTACACCATAACACAACTTCTATTTTAAATCAAGTAAAAAGTAATAATTTTTTAGATGAAATTAAAAATTTATATATACCCGAACATATTAAATTAGAATCTTATCGTTATTTTTTAAGTTGTAATTCTAATCATAGATCGAGATTAAAAAGATCTATAATATTTGGTTGTATATATTTAACTTGTATAAAAAATAATTACATTCAAAATATTAATGATCTTATGATACATTTTAACTTAAATTACAAAAATACTTTAGAAGGTATTCGTAAAGTTAAAATTTTAATACCAGAACTTAGAACTATAGATGAAGATTCTTGGTATTATTTACAATTATATTGTAAAAATCTTTCTTTAGACTATAATATAATACCAAAAACAGTCGATATATCTTTTCATTCTAATCCTAAAGTAGTAGCGTTAATATTAATATATAAATGGTTAAATGTTAAAAATTTATCTTTTACAGATTTATGTAAATTATGTTCTATACCGTCTACTTTAATAAAAAAACTGAAAAATCAAAAACATATATTATATTAATAATAAAATGTTAAAGTTAACGGTATCTGAAAAAATATTTAATACATGTATTAAAGGTAAGACTTCTCCTTATAATGGAGTAGAATACTTTAATGAATTAAAACAACAAGTAGTTTGTATTTCAACATCGGGTGAACTATCAACTTGTTGTTTTTGGGATAAACAACCTTTTGATAATGATAAGGTTATATACTGTCCAATAAGATATAAACCTAAACAATTAATTAAACATTACGAATCAGAAATTAGTAATGAAAAATATACTATAAAAGAAAATATACCTATTCATAATACAATACAAAATACGAGTGAACCAGAATATGAATATGATGGTAAATTTTGTTCTATAAGTTGCTGTTTAGCTTTTATCCAAGATAATAAACATGATAAATTATACGACCAATCTGAAATGTTATTATTTAAATTATATCCTTCTATAGTTAATCCTGCTCCTCATTGGAAATTATTAGATAAATTTGGAGGTCCTTTAAATATAAAAGAATTTAGAAATAGTACCGAAAGTTTTAAATATAAAGGTTATACTTTGGATCATTCTACAAAATGTCAAAAATTTTTATATCATATTTATGAAAAGGTAATAAATAAATATGATTAATATTGTTTTGATAGGTACTAGTATTTTTATTTTATTTTATATAGTTTTTTGGAAACAAGAATATATAAGTCAAATCACTAAAAGTAGTAAAGAATCTTTAGTAGTTTTAAATAATCTTAAAAAGAAGCTTAGACGTATTGTATATAATACGTCTTATTATAATTTTTTTAATAAAATTTATTTAAATGAAAGTAATTACTCTTTTACTTTAGATAAAAAATACATATTTTTAAAATTAAAAGACGAAAATGATATATATTACGATTATAATACTTTAATTTATGTATTATTACATGAATTTACTCATGTAGTATGTCCGCAAACTGGACATACTAAATTATTTAATACTATTTTAAATAACCTTTTAAAAAGAGCAGAAAACATAGGTGAGTATGATAATGTTTTACCATTGGTATATAAGGAATAAAAATGATTTTTAAATGTTTTACTTTCTGATAAACAAAAGATCATGGAATCTCCTTTGTTTATATATTCGTGGTTTGAAGATAGAGTAGTTAAGAATTGTACTATATTAAGATTATATGGTCTTAATGAAGAAAATAAAAATATATGTTTAACTGTATCATCTTTTAAACCTTGGATGTATATTGAGGTTGATACGACTATAAATCAACAAACTATTTTTAATTTTTTAAAAGTAATACTTAAACCTTTCCAATTAATTGTTACCGAAAAATATAAATTATACGGTTTTAATCGTAATAAATATACTTATTTTAAAGCTTATTTTAATTCTAAACAACAAATGTATAGTGCTATATACAATAAATCTAAAATCAAAATTCAAGGTACAGATGTATATTTAAAATTTCACGAACATAAAACATCTACTATTTTACAATTTTGTTCGGAATATAAATTACCAACTGCTGGTTGGGTTACATTCGATGGAGAAGAATTTGTAGATAATAATAGTTTATGTGATAAAAATTATAAAGTTAATAATATAACAGCGTTAAATGACTACGAAGCTATTATTTATCCAAAGGTAATGGCTTGGGATATAGAAACTAATAGTGAAGATATGACAAGATTTCCAGATGCTGCAAATGATAATGATTCGGTTTTTCAAATTTCTTGTATTTTTCAAGGTCCAAATGGTATGTTTAAACATTTATTATCTATAAATTATCCGGATCAAAATCTTACTGGTAAAGATGTTATTATTCACAACTTTCATTCTGAAAAAGAATTATTATTAGGATTTGTTTCTTTAATTAGAAATGAAAAACCTAATATTACTATCGGTTACAATACATTTAATTTTGATATACCATTTTTATTAGAAAGATCAAAGAAATGTAGATGCGAATCTGAATTTGCTATTCAAGGTTTAACAAATAATCCTGGAATTGTAAAGGAAATAAAATGGTCATCTAGCGCTTATAAAAATCAAAATTTTAAATTTATAGATTGCGAAGGAATAATACCTATAGATTTATTACCAATAATACAACGTGATTATAAATTAGATAGCTATTCTTTAAACAACGTGGCAATGCATTTTTTAAAACATTCAAAAGTAGATCTTCCAGTTATTGGTATTTTTAAATGTTTTAGAATAGGGATATCTGATAATTTTGAACAAAGTAGTAAAGCATTAGGTATTTGCGGTAATTATTGTATAATGGATAGTGTATTGGTATTAGAACTATTTAATAAATTAAATGTATGGTTATCTTTAATTCCGATGGCTAAAACATGTATGGTACCTATTTTAACTTTATTTACACAGGGTCAACAGATTAAAGTATATAGTCAAATATATAAATTTTGTAATGATAATGATATAGTCGTTGAAACCGATGCTTACAAAGTAAGCGAAGAAGATAGATATGCAGGAGCTTTTGTTGTAGATCCTAAACCTGGTATTTATAATAACGTTATACCTTTAGATTTTAGTAGTTTATATCCATCTATAATTAGAGCATATAATATAGATTATTCGACTTTGGTAAATGGAGAATTAAATGTTAGCGACGAAGAATGCAATATATTAGAATGGGAAGATCATTATGGTTGTGAACATGATCCAAAGTATATTCGAAAACTCGAATTATCTAAATTGATCGAAGAATATAAAGAGAAAAAATTATATGTTCGAGATCTTTTAAAAGAAAGAGCAGCTATTAAATTTGGAAAATATATACTTTGTTCTAAAAGAAAATATAAATTTATAAAAAGTGATATTTATAAAGGTGTCTTACCAACCATAATTCAAAGTCTCATAGATGAAAGAACTAAAATTAGAAAAACTATGAATACTTTTCCAAAAAATAGTTTACAACGTGTGGTTTTAAATCAAACACAATTAGCTTATAAAGTCAGTGCTAATTCAATGTATGGTATAACAGGTGTACGAAAAGGTGTTTTACCTTTTACACCTTTAGCAATGTCAATAACATATATAGGTAGAATGAGTATTTCCGATGTTATTAAATTATTAGTAGAAAAATATAAATGTAAAGTTATTTACGGTGATACAGATTCATCTTATATAAGTTTAGATTATCTTTCAGATCCAAAGCAAATATGGTTACAAGCAGTAAATTTAGCTAAACAAATTTCAGCAGAATTTCCAGATCCTATACAATTAGAATTTGAAGAAGCAATTTATTCTCAGTTTCTTATTTTAACAAAAAAAAGGTATATGTATAAAATTTCAAATGAAAATGGCGAAATTAAAGAAGAAATAGGTAAAAAAGGTGTATTATTATCTAGAAGAGATAATAGTTTATATATTAGAAGGGTATATGAAATTGTAGTTAATCGTATATTTGAAAGTAAAACTTTCGAAGAAATATTATGCGAATTGACAGATTTATTTAAGCAAATGTATGAAAGATCGATATCTTTTTCCGATTTTACATTAACTAAATCTGTTAACGATTATGGAAATAATTTATCAGAACCCACTGAATACACCGAAGATAAAGGTAAAATGGGTAATTACATAGTTCCTTTATGTAAAGATGATATACAAGAAAAAGAAAAATGGTATTTAAATAAGTTGCCGGGACAAGTTCAGTTATTAGAAAAAATAAAAAAAAGAGGTCATATTAAAGATGAAGGATCACGTATTACATATGTTGTATTAAAAGGTTCGGAAAATTTATCTAAAAGAATGGAAAGTTGGTCTTATTTTCAAAAGTATAGTTCAGTTCTTAAAATAGATTATAGTTATTATATAGAAAGACTTGTTAATCCATTAGATCAGTTATTCGAAGCTGTTTTTTATAAAAAAGATCAAGTTAAAAATTTATTTAAATATATTACAATTACAAAAGCTAATCTTATTAACGAACTTGATAATTTAACTATGACTAAAATTAAAGTTAAAAACCAAAATTGATATATATTAATTTCTTGTAACTTATTAGTAATAATGTATGAAATGGACGAATATTATACTGAAGATACTGATAGTTACAGTTCTATTATAGATGAAGATGATTTGTTCTTTGAAGATGATATCGAAGAACAAGAAGAAGTCGTTGAAGATTTTGACGAAGAATCTTTTATTCCAAAATTAAAACCAGTACCTGTAAGGTACCCGTTACAAATTTATCATGAAAATGTAATTAAAAATTCAGATATAACCGTACCATTATGGGCATCTTTTAAAAAAGAAAAAACTACCGACATGATTGCTTTAAAAATTCCTAATTTTAGAAAGCTATCTCTCGAAGAAAATATTAATATGGAAATTGCTAAAGCTACTGCGCGATTTAAAATGTCAAAATTAAAAAAATCAAACATCGCAAAACCAAGCACTATAACTCCAAAATTTTGTTTATCTATAACAAAAGGTGTTAAATGTCCAAATTATCTTTGTAGATATGCTCATCATTATAATCAAATTGAAAAATGTACAAATATGGCTAAATGTAAAGTTGAAAAAATATTTGACGACTTTTATATAAATAACCCTTCTGTAACTTTTAGATGTCTCTTCAGACATCAAAATGAATGCATTGAAAGTTATATACTTAGGCTAGAACTTGTTATTACTTCTTGTAAACAGTTAGTTGTTGAACTTCCTAAAGAAGTAATTAATGATTATTTAGAAAGACTTTTAATCAAAGCAAAAAAATGCTTATTGGATAAAATTATTTTTAAAGTCGAAAATAAATTAGAAGTTATTAATAATGATAATATTAAAGAAGAAGATCCAGAATGGTTTTCTTTTGACGAAAAAAAATGTTATTGGACTTTTTAAATTTATAAAATTTTATTTTAAAGGACTTTTTAGTCCTTTAAATATTAATTATCATCTTAATAAATGGATGATTATAAACTGTTTGTAACATTAGATTGTTTAAAACACTTTTGTAATGACCTTTGTAGTTGCTATAAAGATAAAGAAAAAGATATAAATCTTCATTACTTTAAACAATATTTAGATTGTATTAAGATAATGGAAGAAGATAAAGAAGAAATAGAAATTATTATTTCAGCTTTAAATAATTTTTTTGACTTAAACAAAGATATCGAAAATAACGGTGATAATATAACAGGTATTATAAAATATGACGATCAAAGATTTATTGATGTACCTTTTTATATTGGAAAAAACGATGGTAATAAAACAGCAATTTTATCACATTTAAAAAATATTAAAGATATAAATAATTTTAAAACTAAAGAAGAAATTTTCTTTAAAAATTGTATAGAAAAACTTCGTACATCCAATATTTCATCTTTAGAAAATATGGTAACGACTATTAAACAAAAAAATAGTGACAACTATTCTTGTATACAAGAAAGTATAGAAGAATTTAAAAATGGAAATTTCGAACAAAATAGAATTATAAAAATTTTATGTTTTACAGCTAAAGAATTTTTAAAATGTGATGATTTACCGAGTTATATCGCTAAAAATAAAACTGGATATGAAAAATTAATTAATTATCTTATAAAAAATAATTTAGAAGAAATAACGGATTTTAGTAATCTAATAGAAATTTTAAGTATTATAAGTTCATCTGGTTTATTAAATCATGCTATAAATTTAGCACCAGAGACTAAAGAAATTATACAAAATTTAACCTTTTCAAAGAATTGATATTATAATAAATTATATTAAATAACTTTAAATGAGTTGTATAGTACCATTATCTACTATTCAAAATAAAAAATATAAATATCTTTTAAGCTACGATGATGGTTCAATCTTAAAAACAATTCGAATTGTTGATACAGTAGCTTATGTACCATTTAATGATGGATTAAGTTTAAACGAATTTTCACTTAAAAAAGTAAATCCTATTTTTAAATTTATAGGAAATTTAAATTTAGATCAAGAATATGTTAAAAATAAAACCTTATCTTTACTCGATAAATATAAATCTGTTATTCTTTCTTGTTATACTGGTTTTGGTAAAACGATTACATCTTTAAATGTCGCTTGTTTAAAAGGAAGTAAAATTCTTATAGTACTTAACAAAAAAGTATTATTTGATCAATGGAGTCAAGCTATATATGACTTTTGTGGAAAACACTGTACTATTTTAGATAGTAAAACAAATATATCTATAGATGAAGGATTTTACTTAATTAATGTAATTAATATATCTAAAAAACCTATGTATCTTTTAAATAGTTTTGACATGGTTATAATAGACGAAGTACATTTAATTTTTTCTAAAAAAAATTTCGTAAATTTATTATACTTAACACCGAATTATTTGTTAGGATTATCAGCTACACCTTATCGTAACGATAATTTAAATAAATTATTCGAATTATTTTTTGGTAAAAATAATTTAATATCTAAACCTCTTTTTAAAACACATATTGTAAATATAATACAAACTAATTTTAAACCTACTATAACTTATACCAAAGATCTTAGAATTAATTGGAACGCTATTTTAAATGAACAAGCTGAAAATATAGAAAGAAATAATTTAATCGTAGATATTATTACGAAATTTAAAGATAGAGTTTTTTTAGTTTTAGTTAAACGTATTTCTCAAGGAGAATGGTTAGCAAAAAAATTATCAGAAAAACGAGAACACGTATCAACTCTTTTCGGTAAAGATAAACTTTTCGATAAAAATTGTAGAATATTGATAGGTACAAACCTTAAAATTGGAACAGGATTTGATTTTACTCGTTTAAATACATTGTTATTAGCGGCCGATGTAGTAGATTATTATTTACAGTTTTTAGGTAGAGTTATGAGAACTCCTATAGAGCCTGTGATTTTTGATTTTTTAGATAATAATAGTATACTTTTAAAGCATTTTTATAAAAGAAATGCAATATATAAGAAACACGGAGGTATAGTTCAGAAATTGACTACGTTTTAAACAAAGATTTGTTGAAATAAATATGAAAAAAATTAACGAAAAAGGACAATTTCAACCTTTTAAAGGATATTCATGTGCTTGTATGGTTGATGTGAAAGAAAGTATGAAACATATAGAATTAATGATTAAAAATTCGTCTTTGAATAAAGTATTTTCAGCTTTACCATATAATTCTTATCATATGACTATTTATACTATATATATATGTAATGGATATAAATTGCCTTTTTTTCCCGAACATTGTATTTTAGAACAAAATAAATGGTTACCGAATGATATTCTAACAAAACAAAATACAGAAACGATTAATTTTTTAAATAAAAACGGTGTATCTCTAACTATTCAAGATGTTACACCGTATTGGTCAGAAAAATATCTAGGATTTTTAGTTACATTAAATGTCGAAGATAATAATTTAGTTAAAAATTGGAAGTATAAATTGTCTTTAATATATAGACACTTAGATAAGGTTAAGTTACATATAACTTTAGCACATAGTTATTCGTTTAGTTTTAAGACAAAACAAATGAAAGAAGATTATAATACTTTATGTAAAATGATAAAAAAAGAATTTATAGGTAAAACACTTCTTAAACCTTCTGTTTATAGATTCGATAATGTTACTAATTTTTTAGATATAAATACTATGTTTACATCTTTTGGTTAATGCTTTGGAAAAAGCATTAACAACAAATTGATTTATCTTTATATCGTAAATTTAAATATAAAAGATGAAAGAAATACTAAATTGTGAATCGGGATGTTGTAATATAAATTATACTAAAGAAAAATCGGAATATGTACATTTTAGAGATAGAGATGTTTCGTATAATACTGCCGGAATAGCGTTAATATATAATAAAAGTATTTTATTAACCCAATCCTATAATAATTTATGGGGAGTTCCTAAAGGAAAACAAGAGGAAAATGAAACTTTACAAGAATGTGCTTTGAGAGAATTAAAAGAAGAAACTGGTATATCTTTTACAAATGATATTTTTAACCAACTATATAAAATATATATATTAACTATACATTATCATACTATGTATATTTATATTATAAAGTTAAATAAAAAAGTTTTTTACAATACGAGCAATATATATCCAGATTGTACGGGTTGTGGATGGATAAATTTATCGTGTATTATTAAAACTTTACCAATTAATACTCTAACTAAACGATTTTTAAAATTTTTAAAAAAAAACGGGTTTTAAATATTTCAAACTTTCCGAGTTTGAAATAAATGATAATAGCTTCGTTTGATATAGGTATATTTAATTTTGCAACATGTGTAGCAAAAAATAATACTTTATTATTTCTTAAAAAATATACTTTACAAAGTAAAGATGTAGCTTTAACATTATTATATTTTATGGATACATATAAAAATATATGGAATACATGTGATACATTTCTTATCGAACAACAACATGGATGTAATAATGAAGCACGACGTGTATCAAATTACTTGGAAATGTATCTTAAAACATGTTATGGTTCATTTAAAACTATAATTAAATTTCCATCCATATATAAAACAAAAGTTTTTTCTACTATAAAAATGTCAAAAAAACAACGAAAACAATTTTGTATTATAAAAGCTCGAGATCTTTTAAAACATTTTTATAAATCGAATGTTTTTTTAAACATATTCGAGATGGAGATTAAAAAGGATGACCTGGCAGATTGTATTTGTCAATTACATGCTTATAAAATAAAGAACAATGTCTAAAATAGAAGATTTTTATCCTTTATATTTTTTTAATAAAGATAATTTTTATGATAAGGATTTACTCGCAATTCTTAATAATATGAAAGAATTTAGCGATTTAAAATTAGAAAAAAGAGAAGGAATTGGAAATGTATTTTCTCAAACAAAATATCAAATATTTATACAACGATTACTGTCAATATTTACAATGTTTGACGGATTATTATTAATTCATGAAATGGGTACTGGAAAAACATGTACAGCAATATCTACAATAGAGTTTAATATAAATAATCCTTCACATTGGGCTTTTAATATGAAAGGAGCTATTGTATTAACTAGAGGTAAAACTTTAATGAATAATTTTATGGATGAATTAATATATAAATGTACGTTTAATAAATATCAAAATTTTACCCGTAAATTATTATCTAAATTTTATAATTTTTATACCTTTGAAATATTTGCAAAGTATTTAAAAAGTCTTTCTGATTACGAAAAAATTAATAAATTTAATCATATGATAATAATTATAGACGAAGCTCATAATATAAGACCACAGGAAGGTACACTTTCAGTATATTTGGAATTACATAAATTTATTCATCTATTACCCGATAAAAAAGTACTTTTATTAACAGGAACACCCATGAGGGATAGTCCTGATGAAATTATACCATTACTTAATTTAATATTACCATTATCTATACAAATTACAAATTTGAATGATATAAAAAAATATGCTTATGGGAGAGTATCTTTTTTAAAGGCAGAAGATTCGGATATTAATAGAATATTTGTAGGTCAATCTATAGGTAATTTAAAAAATTTTAAAGTTGATCCTTTACGAATGCAATCTTTTCAGGACATTAATTATTCTAAAGCTTATAAAATGGACAAAACCGAAAAAGGTATTTATATAAATTCTAGACAAGCATCTTTAATGGTTTACCCAGATGGTAGTTGGGGAAAAACAGGTTTTGATAAATATGTTTTAAGCGGTAAAAGTGGATTTTTTTCATTTACAAAACTTTTTAAAGATTATTTGCGTACAAATAATTTAAATACTTTAAGTATTTTATATAGTACATTAATACAAAGACTTAAAGATGCGGTAAATTCTAAAGAAAAATCGTTTGTATATTGCGATATAGTTCATGGTTCTGGTTTAATACCGTTAATGTTATTATTAGAAGAAAATGGATTTAAACGAAATAAAGGTTATAATGGTATAACTAATTCTTACGCTATTATAACTAATGAAACTACTTCTGTAGCTGAATTTCGTAGAATAATAAATCTTTACAATAATGAAAATAATTTTGACGGATCAAATTTGTCTATTATTTTAGGTTCAAGAGTAATAGCTGAAGGAATAACTTTAAAAGATACTATAAATTGTCACGTACTAACACCTCATTGGAATTATTCGGAAATTTCACAAGCTATAGCTCGTATATGGAGAATAGGTTCTCACGATGTTTATATACAAAAAACATCTACAATTCCTACGGTAAAAGTATATCAATATGTATCACTATCTACAACTTTATCTATTACACTTATAATGTATGAAACTTCTGAAAAAAAGGATGTAGATATTGCAAAAATACTTAGACAACTTAAAGAATCAGCTATAGATTGCGAGTTATTTAAGAAAAGAAACGAATTTTCTAGTACTTTTAATTATCTTAAAGAGTGCGAATACACAATCTGTAATTATACGTGTGATATATCAAATAAACCATCTACCAAAGAAATATTATTAAACTATGATAATATATACTTGGACGAAAGTACTTTACGTAATAAATTACAAAATTTATTTATTAAAAATTCTATAAATAGCATTACAGATATAATTAATACTTTAAAAACAACTTCTTTTCAAACGTATGAAATATTACGAAGAATAATGTTTTTTAATATGCCTTTAAAAAATATATATAATCATAATTTTTTTTTAAAAAAAGTAAAAGGTTTATATTTTTTAGGATATAATAATTACTATGATTCTTATTTAGATACTTATTATACTAAACATCCATACTTATTTAAAATTAAACAAAAAGATTATTTTAAACAAATTGTAGATAACATCGCTAATACTAAAACATTTAATATTTGTAGCGTAGATTCTTTTGTTAATTTATCTACAACTTTACAGCAAAGATTGTTAGAAATAGCTATAAGCGCAAAAATAATAGATCAACCTAACTGGCCTTATGGTAAACCTATCGATGAACAACAATTTATTTATAAACGAATTTTCAGAGACGAAATATTAAAATTTTTCGATAAATATTATATTATTTTAGATACAGATAATAATGAATGGGTATCGGGTAAAACATTTAAATTAGCTTATGCATGGTTAGATAATAAAGATAGATGTTTATATCAACCGACTATAAAAACAAAACTATCATTATGGCAATTATGGGTAACTTGTAAAAAGGTTAATAAACAAAGTTTGTACGAATATAAAAAGAATAAAACTAGAGTTACTTTTAAATCTCCAGTGGGATATTATGGTATATATAATCCAAAAAATGATAAATTTTGTTTAAAAGAAGATGCAGATGAAGATCAAAGTGATAAACGAAAAATAGTTACAGGAAGATTATGTACTACATGGGATAGATTGGAATTAACTCGTATAATAAGTATCATACTTAAATTAACTGCTCCTATAGAATTTACAATGAAAGAAGCAGAAAGTATATACAAAAAGAATCATTTACTTTTAAAACTATTACCTGATAATAGAACTGATGATTTATATAGATCAACTGCATATTGGGGTAATTTACGTAGAAAAGTATTATGTGAAGTATTACATAAATGGTTTAAAGATAATAATTTGATTGTAGAAGATTTTCTTTGCGGAGTACAAGCTAAACGTAAATAGTTAATAAATTTAATATTTAAATAATTGTTTAATTATTTAAATAACCGACCTTATAATTATTTAAATATGATTCTCTTTATAATATTTAAGTAAAAAATTAACTTAAATATAAATGTTTAATGTAGATAATCCGTATTTAAAATTTGCGTGGATTTTAGATAATCTTATTTTTGATGATAATGCTGGTCCAGCTGATAATGTAATATGGTCATCAAAAAAAATTAATTCGATAACTGGAACTTCTAATCCGGCAACTCCATCAACATTAGGAATTATACAACTTGCAGGAGATTTATCTGGTACAGCTACTAATCCTATTATAGCTATAGGAGCAATTAATAATAATAAGTTAGCTAATATGGCAAATCCATCTATGCTTAAAGGATCTAGTTCAACATCTAATGCTACTACTGATATAACTTTAGGAAATGGATTAACAATGAATGGAACTACCTTGACAGTAGATACAACTACTATTCAAAAAGCTGGTACTTCGCAATTTGGATTAATAGAATTTAATAATATCGGTAATTTACAAGATTCTGGTACAAATAGTGGAATAGCTGTAATAACTAATAATTCTATTAAAAATAATCAATTAAGTAATATGAATTCAACGTCAATGTTATTAGGTTCATCTTCTAATTCGAATAATATTACAAATATAATTTTAGGTTCTGGTCTAATCATAATAGATAATACGTTATATTTAAATACAAATACTATACAAAAAGCTGGTCAAACTCAATTTGGACTTGTAAAATTTGATATTTTAGGCGATTTAGAAGAAACATTTACTAATAGTGGAATAGCTTCAATATCACCTAAAAAAATAACTCTTTCAAAAATGGCAAATTTACCAAATATATCTCAATTGTTAGGTTCTTCGTCTTTAAATTCGGCCGTAACTAATATATTATTAGGAAATAGTTTAAATATTGTTAATAATATTTTAAGTATAAATGTTAATAATATTGATACATTACCTGTTTCTAAAGGCGGTACTGGCTCGGTATCTTTTGGAAATAATTTTCTTTATAGTAATAATTCTAATAATGTTTTGATTGTAACTAATATTCCAGTTTCAAATGTAATTGGTGCTGTAACAAGTGTTAATGGTATTACTCCGGATAGTAATGGGAATGTAAATATTACATATGGTTCCGTTTCATCTGGTATTTATTCTAATTTACCTCAACAACCACAACCTAATGGTAATATTTATATTATAGAAAATGATCCTAACATAACTAATGGAACTACTTATATATCAGATGGTAATAATTGGAATCTTGTAATTCCAAATGAAGCATCTTTTGATGCTAGATATATTAATAAAGCTGGAGATACTTTAGGAGGAAATCTTATTTTTCCTTCGGGAACTGATTTAATATTACAATATACACCAACAAATTCTAATGATGCTGTAAACAAAGCTTATGTAGATCAACGAATTAGTTCTGCGGTTCCACAAGCAACTACGACTACTGTTGGAACTATACAATTAGCAGGAGTACTTGGTGGAACGGCGACTTCTCCAACTTTAAACAATAATTCTGTTACTAATATGGCCTTAAGTAATTTAAGTAATTCATCTATGCTTAAAGGTTCTTCATCTTCGTCTAATAATATTACAGATATTTCTTTAGGACAAGGTTTAGACATTAATAATAGTACATTAAATATAGACATTACAGCTTTTAATAAGGCAGGGTCTAATCAATTTGGAATAGTTGAATTTGACGATTCTGGCGATTTAACAGATTCTGGTACAAATACTGGTATTGCTATAGTACAACCAGGCGTTGTAACTAATTCAATATTAGCAAATATGAGTAGTACATCTATGTTAAAAGGTTCTAATTCTACATCTACAAATGTTATAGATTTAAGTTTAGGGCAAGATTTATCTATAACTGGAAATACTTTAAACATTGTTACACAAAAAGCAGGAAATGCACAATTTGGAACTATCGAATTTGATCCTAGCGGCGATTTAACAGATGTAAATGGATCTAATGCAAATAGTGGTATAGCAGTTGTTAAACCTGGATCTATAACAACATCTAAATTAGCCAATTTACCCGGACCATCACAATTAATAGGATCATCATCTACATCGTCTAATCCTACAAATTTAAATACAAATTTAATAGAAGTTAATAATACTTTAAATAGTAATGTTTCTTTTACAACAGGAAATGATCCTAATATTACCGCTCCAGTATATTTACCAAAAACTCCTAACGTATTATATGTAGGAAATGATGGTTCTTATTATACATGGAATGGTACTTCGTATATAAATATTTCTGATAATTCTGGAAGTAAATTAAATACAATTCAATCTAATACGATTTATGTAATACCAATGAATGGAAATTCCAATCCAGTACATATGACAGATTATAATCTTACAGTTCCTGCAGGAACAAATGTTAAAATTAATTATGTTTTAAATTTTCAAAGTACTCAACCACTTAATTATGCACCTTCTATTTCTGTAAGTGGAGTTAGAATTACTGATATATTTCAGTTTTCAATAATAGGTTTTTTTGCTAGTGCCGCTAGACCTTCTTCATTTTCCGTAGCTTATAATTTAACTAAAGCATATGAGTTAGGTAATACAGATTCTGCTGCTTATACATATGCAAATATTAATGCGGATAATAATTTACTAGCTACTACTAATTATAATAGTTCTCAACTAATGAATTTAAATGATCAAGCTATACCTGTACATATAATAGCTTATTATCAAAATTTAGGTTCTTCTTCTATTACATTAACTTTATTTGCAAATGTTGATTCAAAAGGACCTTCTAATTATATGCAATTCATAAATGGTTATATGGACTATATATTTTATTAAGTCTTTTTTTAAGAAAATAAATGGATATAAGTAGAACGTTTGATATAGATAATCCTTATCTTAAATTTGGATTAGGAAATATTATATTTAATGATAATTTAGGACCAGCTGATAATATTATATGGTCTTCTACTAAAGTAATTGGAGGAGGTGGTAATACACCGGCAACTCCAACTTCATTAGGAACTATACAATTAGCTGGTGATATTACAGGAACTGCTACTAATCCGCGAATTGCTAATAATGTTATTAATAATAATAAGTTAGCTAATATGGCAAATCCATCTATGCTTAAAGGATCTAGTTCAACATCTAATGCTACTACTGATATAACTTTAGGAAATGGATTAACAATGAATGGAACTACCTTGACAGTAGATACAACTACTATTCAAAAAGCTGGTACTTCGCAATTTGGATTAATAGAATTTAATACTTCTCAAGGTGATTTAGCGGATTCTGGTACAAATAGTGGTATAGCAGTTGTTAAACCTGGAGCAATAACTAATACAAAATTAGCAAATATGAGTGGTATTTCTCAATTAAAAGGTTCAAATGCAAATTCTACTAATGTGGTCGATTTAAGTTTAGGACCAGGTTTATTAATGAATGGAGATACATTACAAGTTAATACTAACAGTATCCAAAATGCTGGAAACACTCAGTTTGGAATAGTAGAATTTGATGTTACAACTGGAGATTTAGCAGATTCTGGAACAAACAGCGGTATAGCTGTTGTTAAACCTAAAGCTATAACTACAACTAAAATGGCAGATCTTAGTAGTCCATCACATTTATTAGGTTCATCTTCAACTTCACCCGAAGTTACAGAAATTACTTTAGGAAACGGTCTTAATATGAATGGAACTACCTTAAATGTAGATGTTAATACAATGGATGTAGTACCTGTATCTAAAGGTGGTACAGGTACTACATCATTAAATGGATATTTAATAGGTAATGGAACAAATCCTGTAACTTCGTCTACTACGATTCCTATATCAAATGTAAGTGGTGGAGTATCTAGTGTTAATGGTATTCAACCAAATGCAAATGGTAATGTTACAGTTTTATTAAGTAATGTTACTACTGGTACATTAACTAATTTACCAACACAACCACAACCTAATGGAAATATATATATTATTAGTAATGATGGTACTAATAATGGACGGACATTTCTTTCTACAGGAACTACGTGGTTAGAAATTACTGCTAGTTTTACTACTACAGATAATAGATATGTTATTAAAAGTGGAGATACTATGGGTGGAAATTTAACAGTACCAAATGGTGATGTAATTACGCTTACAGATTTACCTACTCAACCTACAGATGCTGTTAATAAAGCTTATATAGATCAACAAATTAGTTCTGCAGTTCCACAAGCAACTACGACTATTGTCGGAACTATACAATTAGCAGGAGTACTTGGTGGAACGGCGACTTCTCCGACTTTAAACAATAATTCTGTTACTAATAATATGTTAGCCAATCTTCCAAATCCTTCAATGTTAAAAGGATCTTCATCTTCGTCTAATAGTGCAACTGATATATCTTTAGGACAAGGATTAACTATGAATGGAAGTACTTTAACATTAGATACAAATAATATTCAAAAAGCCGGTAATTCGCAATTTGGTCTTGTAGAATTTAATACTACAACTGGTGATTTAGCAGATTCTGGTACAAATAGTGGAATAGCAGTTATTAAACCGGGAGCTATAACAAATGCAAAATTAACTAATATGAGCGGAACATCTATGTTAAAAGGATCAAATTCAACATCTACAAATGTTACAGATTTAAGTTTAGGGCAAGGATTGTCTATAACTAACAATACTTTAAATGTTTCTATATCTAAAGCAGGAAATACCCAATTTGGAACTATCGAATTTGATCCTAACGGCGATTTAACAGATGTAAATGGATCTAATGCAAATAGTGGTAT
Organism: Spirochaetia bacterium; assembly: GCA_025997555.1. GTDB lineage: Bacteria > Spirochaetota > Spirochaetia > Treponematales > Breznakiellaceae > BNUT01. The sequence goes on along the minus strand of BNUT01000009.1, from coordinate 3,067 downwards.
AGCAGTTGTTAAACCTGGATCTATAACAACATCTAAATTAGCCAATTTACCTGGACCATCACAATTATTAGGGTCATCTTCCAATTCAACTAATCCTACGAATATAAATTTAGGAAATGGACTTCAAATAAATGGAAATACTTTAAGCAGTAATGTTAATTTTATTTCGAGTACTGATCCTAATATCGTACCACCAACAGTTGCTCCTCAACTTCCAAATACAATATATATAGGAACTGATGGTTCAATTTGGATCTGGAATGGTACAAATTATATTAAACCATTAAAAACAAAAACTTTATATGTAAAACAATCAAAAACTTTATATACTATTACTCAAGCTAATTCTCCGGCTTTACCATTAAATGATTTTAGTTTAACAGTTCCTTCAGGTTCTAAAGTTAGGATTAATTATGTTTTAAATTTTCAAAGTGTAAATGGTAATACTTATGCACCTTCATTTGGATTTTCAGGTGTTGCTACTACAGATATATTTCAAGCTTCAATAATCGGATTTTTTGCTACTTCTACATCAGTTTCTTCTTTTTCTACAATTTATCAAACTAATAATGTATATAATCCATCGGTTAGTACTGGTAATCCTGCAAGTATATTTGCACAACCAAATATCAATGCTGATAATGTTTTATTAGCGAGTAATGTTGTGGGTACAGGATATACATCTTTACCAACAGCTTACGGAGATCAAGCTATTCCTGTACATATAATTGCTTATTATCAAAATAACGGTTCTGCTTCGACTAATTTAATACCATTATTCAATACTGATTTAAAAACTATAGCATTCAATGTACAAATTTCTGGAGGATTTATGGACTATATATTTTATTAGCATTTAAATAATTAAACAATTATTTAAATAAAATTAACTTGTAGGGTAAAACCGTTTTATATGAGCTTCTACATTACGTTTTGACATTAATGATTCTTGAAGACTATTTCTATGATCGTTAATATTTTGATTATACTTTAATAATTCTGGATAATTATTTTCTAGTAAAATAGGTCTTGTTATAGGTAAAAGCGGTGTAATTCCTTCTTCTATACTTTCTTCTATAATTTCTGGTTGTATATATAATTCTGTTGTAATCGAATTACCTAATATTAAAGCCATAAGACCTCCTATTAAAATAAATAAAGTAATATTTTTATTATTAAATAGTAACGAAGCTAAACCAAATATTAAAATAATATTTACCCAAAAGTACCATTGTTCTTTTGTTATCATTTATTCTATAATAATACTTACTGCCGAATCACCTTCTACTACATCTTCAGTTGATATTATAAGGTTACATTCATAACTTAATACTATAGGTTCTGGAAGTTCAGTGTATACAAATGTTTGGCTGGCCATTTTTGTACAAATTGCTGTTTTAATTTTTTTATTACAAAGATAAAGATTAAGACTTTGATTACTAAGGCTGTTATTAGGTACAGTACTAAATCCTATACCTACAATTTTTAATCCTTTGTATAAAACAACTCCAGGTGTAAAATAAGCCGTAGTAGTAACATTTGTCGTTGCATTTTTTTTAGCTTCACCTTTACTAAAAAGTATACTTTTATTAAAACAACGACAAGATTGTGGTTGGCAATTATTAAATTGTTCAACTTTAAACATTTATTACTCAAAATATTTTAAGATATTTTCATATTAATTTATAAAAATTTCTAATTTAGAAGTTATTAAACGCTTACATATAGGACAATTTAAACATTCGGAACAATTTATACAAGATACGGCGTGTTTACACGGAAAAAATAAAATATTAACTTTATTTTCATAGCATATTTTACATACGCTTATCCCAATCTGGTCTTCTGGTACTTCTTCATCCTTTTCTTCATTAGGTAATAATGATATAATTCTATTAAAATCCCAATCAATAAGATGAAAATGTCTTTCGTGAACTATTTTTCCAAAATTATCATAACAACATAATTTATACCAATATTTATCGTATAGTATAGATTTAATATCGCAATATTCTTTAGTTTTAGGATTGAAATATTTAATTATATTATCTTCGATCTTACCAAAATTTATAATACATTTAACTTCTTTTCCTATAATAATAGTATGAGTATCTATAACATAATCTTTAATCATTAATTCGTAAATATTACTCATTTTATCTGTAACTTCGTCGTATATATTATCAGGATTAGCGGTTAAAGTATTAAATTTAGAATATATATAATTTATTTGTTCTTGGTAATTTAAACGATATTTATATACGATATCAAAATATATAAAATCTTTATAAAAAAATGTATTTATGTAAAAAGTTTTATCGTTAGATTTAGACACAATTTTTATTAAATTTTTATACGTATTGATAAAATTGTCGCAATTAAATCGAACTGTATATTTAGGTTGATTTAAACTCATCGTTTACTAATTTATAAAAAAATACATTTTTTCTGTAATAAAAGCTTTACATAAGGGACAATCTGTAAGTTGTTCAGAACAATATATGCAACATATAGCATGATTACATGATAAAAATAAAATATTAACTTTATTATTTAAACATACTTTACAAACTTCAGTTCCTATTTGATTTTTAGATACTTTTTCATCCTTTTGTTTGGAAATATTGTTGGATCTGTTAATATTCCATATGATAAGATAGTGAGTGATATTTTTAATTTTATATTCTATTTTCTTTTTTATATATTTACTTTCTAAAGAATGTATACTAAAAAATTTTTTATTAATAGGATTGTAATATCTAATAACTTCGTAAGAATAATTATTGTATGGAGAACCAAGATATTCACCAAATGTTACAAAACATTTTGGTCCTTTATCGCCTTTAAAAGTATGTATACTAAGAACAGTATCATCGTCGGTCATCAATTCATATACATTACTTGTTACACTAGTAATTTCATTATAAATATTATCAGGATTGTCTGTTAAAGTATCATAATCTATTTCTATTTCTGGTATGGTTAAACTATCTGTAGAATATCTTATATAAAAAGATACAGATTCTTCTATTATATCGTAGATCGTACAAATGTATTTTACGTTCGA
>BNUT01000008.1 GCA_025997555.1 Spirochaetia bacterium | reverse complement strand
CGGGATCATGCGGGACAGCGATAGTAACGCAGTGGAATTCGATCTGACCATCCGTTCAGAAAGTACCATCAACACCGATATCGCGTCGATCATTATGAACGAACTGGATCAGGTTGGCATCAAGGTGAATATCCGTACCCTGGATTTTCAGAAATTGGTGGAGCAGATGTTCACCACCTTTGAATGGGACTCCATGATCATCGGCCTTTCCGGTTCCAATATCTTTCCATCACAGGGGAGCAATGTGTGGCCCTCATCGGGGAACCTCCACATGTGGTATCCCCAGCAGCCGGAGCCCGCCACCGATTGGGAGGCCCGTGTGGATTATCTTTACAATGAAGGTTCCTACACAATCGACAAAGTAAAAGCAAAGCTCTTCTGGGATGAGTATCAGGAAATCATGCTTGAGCAGTGCCCGGTAATATCACTGCTGCGTCCCCGTGGGTTTTGGGCTCTGCGGCAGCGCTGGGACTTTTCTAATGTTTATTACGATAACATCAACGGCGCTGAAACATCCCGCATTTTTCTTAAATAGGACAGGGCATGAAAACAACCTTGAGCCATATTGTGGAAATCGCAGAAAAACTGTTCTCCCCATACCGCCGTTTTAAACGCAAGCTGCCCCTGGTCTCCTATATTCTGGGCCGTCTTTGCATCATGGCAGTAATGCTGTTCCTCTTGGGTTTCGCTGTCTTCGGCCTAATGGAACTGGCCCCCGGCGACATCGTTGACCAGATCATGATGCAGCAGCTTTTCAGCGAAACCCAATCACGGGCGGGGCAGAATCAGGAAGCGATGCAGATGGAACAGCTTGAGGCACAGCGGGCCTATTTGGGGCTGGATCAGCCCTTTTATGTTCAGTATTTCCGCTGGCTTGAACGGGTCATTCTCCACGGAGATTTGGGGGTGAGCCTTATCAGCCGTGCGCCGGTTTCATTCCTTATCGCATCCCGGCTTGCCAATTCGGTTGTGCTCAATTTAATTTCACTGGTACTGATCACGGTCTTTTCGTTTTTACTTGGCGTTTACTTTTCTACCAAAGCAGGAACACGGGGAGACCTTGCGGTTACCTTCTTCGCTTTGGTACTCCACGCCTTTCCGGGGATACTGCTCCTCATACTGCTCCAGCTTTTTGCATCGGTGACGGGGCTTTTCCCGGTAACCGCCTATCCTGATTTTCCCTTTGCGGAAGCCCCGTTAAAATTCACCTTCTCATACGCGCATCACATTTTTCTTCCCCTGCTCTCGGCCTTTCTTGGAGGCATCGGAGGAACACTGCGGATGGTGAGGGCCACCATGCTGGATCAGCTGGGGCAGCCCTACATCACGAGCCTCCGAAGCCGGGGCATTGCGGAATGGCGTATCTACTTTAACCATGCCTTCCGTAACACCCTGAACCCCTACATCACCGGAAGCGCCAATATGCTGGCGGGACTTTTTTCCGGCTCCCTGATTCTGGAAATTATTTTTGCCTACCCCGGCATCGGGCGGCTCATGTACGAAGCGGTCTTGCAGGAGGACATCAATCTGGTGCTCACCAACATCATGTTCATTTCGTTTTTGGTGCTCCTTGGGATGGTGCTGGCGGATATTCTGCTGGCCCTGGTTGACCCCCGCATTCGCTACGGGAAGGAATAGAATGCCATGAAGAAATTTTTGATTTATTTACGGCAGCGGCCCCTGTGCCTTATCTCCCTTGTCCTCCTCCTGCTCCTCTACATAGTAATGCTGTTCGCAGAATTTTTTGCACCCTACGCGCCGACATTATCCTTTGCGGACAAGACTTATCACCCGCCGAATATTCGCCTGTACAAAGGCGCATTGCAGGCCCAGGAATGGTGGGTTACCAATACGGTAAGCTGGAAATACGCCCGCATCCGGGACCGGTATACTGCCATTCGCTTTTTCGGCAAGGGGGAGCCCTACAAATTGCTCGGCCTCATTCCTGCGGACCGGCATCTTTTTACCACCGGCGTGGGGAAGGAGCCGGTTTTTCTTATGGGGGCGGACAACCTGGGGCGGGATCTCTTTTCCCGGATCGTCTACGGCTCCCGCATTTCCTTAACCATCGGCTTTGTGGCCACCGCCTTTTCCCTGCTCCTTGCGGTGCTCTTCGGCGGTCTCGCTGGCTACTTCGGGGGCGCCGCAGACTGGTCCATCATGCGTCTCTGCGAATTTTTCATGCTCATCCCCGGCCTCTACCTCATCCTCTTCCTCCGATCCCTGCTTTCATCGAACATGGATTCCGGCCAGGCATATATGATGATCACAGTAATACTGTCACTGGTTGGCTGGCCCGGAACTGCCCGGACAATCCGGGGCATGGTTCACGCAATCAAGCGGGAAGAATTTGTGCTGAATTCCCAGCTTGAGATGATTCCCTCAACGGTAATTATTCTGCGGGACATCATCCCCCAAATCGCAAGCCTCCTTATCGTAAGCATCGCCCTGTCCATCCCCGGCTTTATCATGACCGAAACAACCCTGTCCTACCTCGGCCTCGGTATCACCGATCCTGCGGTAAGCTGGGGCTCCCTTATCAAGCGCGATATTTCAACCATTGCCAATCTGCGGAACTACCCCTGGCTTTTGAATCCCGTCTGGTTCCTGCTTGGTGTAACATTGGCCTTCAACTTTATCGGGGACGCCCTGCGGGATTTCTACGACCCCTATCACACTGTTTTTTCCCGCCGGAAAAAAACAGTGAATAGTGAAGAAAAAAACAGTCATTCAAACAGTAAAACTAATCACTCCGTTCCGCTCCTGCAAATAGAAAATCTATCTGTGACATTCTCACTTATCCGTGGAAATGCGGCCATATTGGTAAAAGCGGTGCGGGGCGTTTCCTTTAGCCTTAAACGCGGGGAGATACTCGGCATCGTGGGGGAAAGCGGATCGGGGAAGAGCGTGAGCACCCAGGCGATTCCGGGGCTGCTGCCGGGGAATACAATCCTTTCCGGTTCCATTCGTTATGAGGGAACAGATATTCTGGGACAAAGCACAGCGTTTCTGCGGGAGTACCGGGGCAAAAAGATCGGCATGATATTTCAGGAGCCGGGCCGGTCCTACGATCCCCTGCAAAATATGGGGAGTGTCTTTTACGAGACCTTGAAAAATTCAAATCCTGAAATAACAAAAGAGGAGTCTGCGGAAAAGGCGGAAGCCCTTCTGGCGGAAACCGGGCTTGATAATGGCCGGGACAGGCTTTCCAATTTTCCCCACCAGTTTTCCGGGGGCCAGCTCCAGCGCATCGGTATCGCCTTGGCCCTTGCACAGGGCTGCGAACTTTTAATCGCAGATGAACCCACCACAGCACTGGATGTGACTATCCAGAAACAGATCGTGGACCTCCTTAACAAACTTCGGGAAAGCCGGGGCATTTCGATCATCTTTATCAGCCACGACATTGACCTGGTGGCGGAAATTTCCGACCGGATCACGGTGATGTACGGCGGCCTCGTGATGGAGTCGGGACCGGTGGAACTTTTCACCGCAGGTATTTCCGCCGGTACCGCAGGCCCCGAGACACAAGGCCCCGCTCATCCCTACACACAGGCGCTGCTCGCAGCTTCGCCCCACTTCGGAAAACACTATTCTCAAGTCCGGCTCCTCACCATCCCCGGCAAGGTTACGGACCCCTCGTCCCCGCCGCCGGGCTGCCCCTTTGCCCCGCGCTGCGTGAAGGCTGTACCGGAGTGCAGTAAAACTATACCGCCATTGACGATTGCAACAGAAAACCATGAAATCCGGTGTGTCATTAATCAGGGGGAACAATCATGGCAGTAATCACCGTAGAACATCTGCAAAAACGCTTTAACCTTGAAGCGGGCTTCTTTGCCCGGTTCGGCCGCTTTGTCTATGCGGTAAATGATATTTCCTTTCACATCGGTGAAAACGAAACCTACGGCCTCGTGGGGGAATCAGGCTGCGGGAAGACAACCACCGCGCGGCTCCTGGTGCGGATGTACGAAAGCGACGGGGGCAGCGTCATCTACCGGGACAACATTGATGTACTGTCCCTTGCCAAAAAAGAACTGAAACAGTACCGCGAAAAAGTAAAGTACGTGTTCCAGGACCCGGCCCGTTCCCTGAACCCCCGGATGAGTATTTACGAAGTGCTGGTCTCAGGCTGCCGGGGATCGTCCCGGTGGCCCAGGGGCGCTGGCCGGGAAAAACAGTTACGGGAAGCGGCGGCCTCTATTCTGGAAGAAGTGGGCATGGGGAAAGATGACCTTGAAAGGCGGCCTTCGGAATTTTCCGGGGGCCAGCGGCAGCGTATCTCCATTGCGCGTGGTTTACTGATGCAGCCGGATCTTCTCATCTGTGACGAGGTGGTTTCCGCGCTGGATGTTTCCATTCAGGGGCAGATACTCAACCTGCTGCTGGATCTCCGGGACAAACGGGACCTTTCGTTTTTATTTATCACCCACGACCTGAAAGTGGCCTGTTACTTCTGCGACCGCATCGGGGTGATGTACCGGGGGGAACTGATGGAAGAAGCCCCCGCAGCGGAACTGTACAAGCGGGGGCTCCATCCTTACACAAAACTTCTTTTTTCTCTGGATAACACCGCAGTTAAAAATTCAAACCCGCAGCTTGCCGCAACGGGCTGCCCCTTCGCGGAACGCTGTCCCATTGCGGAAGATCGCTGCCTGGAGGAACATCCCCCCCTTGTTGAAGCGGGGGCCGGTCATAAGGTACGGTGTTTTGTAAACCCCGGTAATGCGAATCCTTGACGATGCAAACCTGAAGGCATAGACTCAAACGGCGTTTTAACAAAGGAGTTTGCTATGGAAAGAAAAATCTTTTTTACCGTATTGGTCATTTTGGCGACGGCCCTGCCCTGCATGGGTCAGGCAGTTTCGGACAGTTCTGTCCGGGACAGTTCCGAGACGGTTATCGTGTACCGCCTGCCCGATCCGGAGCGGCTCTATATCTACCGCAACGGCACGGTGGTGTATGACGCGAAAATTCCCGGCAGCGCCATCATCAACAACAGCTTTGTCCTGCCCCTAAACATTCAGACGGACAGTTTTACCATTGTCCAGTCGGGCAAGCGTATCTACTCCTACACCACCGAAATTACCGAGGAGCTGGTTGCCCTGCGACGGGGCGAGCGGCCCAGCCTGGTTCGGGTTTTTCAGGTAACGGTGCCGGATATTCAACCCAATGTCCCGCTGGAGGTAAAATACGGCATCAGAAATTCGGGTATTTACTGGGACATGAGAATCGACCTTGAATTGCAGGAAAACAACGCGCTTGAATGCAGCCTGTTGGCGGTGATCAACACCGAAAGCGAACTGCCGGACATAACCCAGTCCATTCTTGCCAAGCAGCCGGAGATCATCCTGGCTGCCTCGCAAAACACGATAATCGAAAATTCCGGGGTGATGTTTAATCTGGGAACGCCCCTTATCGAAGCCAACAAGCGGATACAGATGAAACTTGAGGATGGGAAAGTGCCCTACAACATCGTGTATGCCTGGGACGCGAATGATGAAGAGCGCCCCGATGCTTATATCCGCTTCGCAAATCCTTTCAAGACCATGGCGAACAGTATCAAGACCTACCTCAATTCGTCGGGAATGAATATCAGCACATCTTCGGCGTCCATAAGCCCGGACCGCAATTTCAACCTGTACGTGGGTCAACAGCCCAACATCAGGACCTTCAAATCTGTCACCACCGCCGAATTCCCCGAACGGGAAAATCTGCCCTTTACCCACAGCCTTGAATACAGCGTTGAAAATCTCCTGAACCAGAATATCGACATCGAAATTTCCGCTCCGGTGACCTACGGCGTCAAACACCGCACCCAATACCATTTTACAAAGGAACCCGATGCGCGGCCCGGCGACCGCATGGTCTGGAAATTCAATGTCGCTCCCGGCGGCAAGGCGGCGGTAAATTTCAGTTTTGATGCGGAAACCAAGGATGATCCGCTCTACCGCCAATTTGACTACAGTTCAGGCGGCCGCTGAGTGGGAAGGTCATTTCTGGTTAATTTCTTCCCGGTCTTGTTGTGTGCGGTATTCGTTTGCATAAACGCCGGGGCTGTTCCCGCCGGGGCGCAGGAATTACCGGCGGGGAGCATACCCCTGCTCATATCCGACCACCACGCCGACCACGCTACGTTTCTGCTGCGCCGCCTTGCTTTTGAAGAAAAAAGCGCCGCGATGATCCTGGTGGACGCCCACCCGGATACGGCGTTGAATAAAAACCGGGACCGGATATTCCTCGCCTTCGCTGCGGGCGAATTTATGAGGCCGGATACCCCCGAAGGAGACGCGTTATTCCAAAACCACAACTGGATTGATCCCCTTTTTATGCCTTCTCTCTTTGGATCGCTGGTATGGATAAACAGGCTTGCGGATACCCCGGACAGCGGAAAGATGCGGGGCTTTTTATCCTCCACCGCCGGATGGGGGGGCAGCAGTGACTATCCTAAGTTTATCCGGGCAATAACCCTAAACCGCCTTCGGGATTTTGAATTCCCCGGCGATAGCGACAGGACCTGGGATTCCCGCGGCAGGGGCATGCTCGTCATCTCCATAGATTTGGATTTTTTCTATCTCGACAACTACACTCAGGCGGACATCCCCTTTGTGTTTGACACCCTGTTTGAATATTCATCCCGATGGAACGGAGAAGTTATATGGGCCGTCTGTCTTTCCCGGGCATGGCTTCCCTCGGATGACTACGCATGGGAACTATTGCAGCAGAGTCTCCGGTGGTTCAGCGGCAAACCCGCATTTGCCCCGCCAACCCTAACCCTGTTTACCAAAAAACGCAGCGGCGGCAGCATGAAGGAACGGGCGTTCAACGAAATGGGTATGGAAGCGCCCTCGTTTTTTGGCAAAGAAAACGAAATGCCCAAGGACATCAGAAAATTGTTTGGTTCTCTCATGCCGACTCAAAAATAGAAATGCCCGATGGAACACAGAATAAAAGGTATAAAAACAGGCGCCCATCACCCACCGAAGGACACAAAGGCTTTAAAGCGAATTCCCTTCGTGTACTTTGGTTGCCTTGGCGGCTTTGCCTTAGTGGTGTTCGTGAAGTAAATCCGTCTCTCGTGAGGGGAGACGGATTTTTATTTTTCATTTGATTAACTCCTATTCTTGTGATAGAATATAAAAGGAACAGCCCCCGCTTGTTGAGCTAAACTTGACCCACAACAGGGGAAAAGAAGAATTTAATCACGAAGGACAGGGGAACACAAAGGGAGGATTGAAATTTTAGGTTTCTTTTCTTCCTTCGTGTCCTTCTGTCCTTTGTGGTTTTTCAAATCAGCGTATAGGTTCCCGCATTGATCCCTCCCGGTGATCCGCCGCCCTGTTCGTTCAGCATTTCCTCCAGGGATAATCCGGTGAGTTTTTGGAAGGTTGCGGCGTCACCCATGTGGCCGTTGGCCCCCTTTATCTTTGCCGACAGGGCGCCCTTGGCGGTGCCGGGGATCAGCACCACCCCGTTATAGGACAGGGCGGCAATGGCTTCCATGTCATCGGCGGTCACGTCATCGGCAAAGAGCAGGCAGCCGTTTACGGTAATTGTCAGCCGGTCACCCCGTTCCGCCATGGTCCGCAGTTGGTCATGGGAGAACTGCTCAAACCCGTTTACCGTATGCAAACGCCCTTCAAAGACATAGTAATCATCCGCCTGACCGATTTTCCTGAAGGCCTTTGCGCAGGATGAGGGAAGATTTGCCCGGCCCTTTACGATGATGGATTCCATTTCTTCAAGTACGCCGAGGTCCTTTTCCTCAAAATCCAGATTTCCCTGCACATAGAGCTTTGGCCCATGGAGTACCAATTCTGCGGACTTGATAGAGCCGGTAACTTCGTAACCGTCGGGCACCAAAGATCTCTTCGGGCTTACAAAGATATCCCCATAAGTTTTGTTCAGGCCCTCATAGGTAAGCAGGGAACGGGATGTGACGGTAAAATGTTCCTCCCTGGCCCTGGCAAGGGTTTTTTCGTCCAGCGCGGTAAGCTCTTTGGATACCCAGATATGTTTTTTCCCCGGCCTTGCATCGGCAAGGGCCTGTTCCAGGGTCCGGTTTCCCAATACCACCTGGGCGTCATCGGGATAGGACCGCATGTCTCCCTGTACTTTGGCAAGGCAGGCCATATCGGTGGATTCGGGGTAGTAGAGGACGCCGGTGACAATCACCCCTTCGGCTTCACGAAAACTCTCCGCCCCTTTCCCGCTGATAATCAGATTCTCTGCGGCAAGTACAAAAAGATCCCGGTAATCCGTTTTGCCGTCAATAACAGTATTACTGTTTAGCTGAACAACCTCACCCTTGATGTCGTGAATATGCACCGTGCCCGTATTCAGGGAAGCGTTCTTTTCCGCAAGCTTGGCGTTTATTTCCGATGACACGATAAGGGCGCCGCAGTTAAGGTTCACCTTTTCGTAGCGGTCCAGCAGATGTTCCCTATCCTTGAGCAGTAATGCTGTTCCGCAGTTGATCCGCAGTGTCTTTGATCCTGTTTCGTCACTCTTCATGTTTATCTCCCTGTGCAAGACCGCGCATCATGATAATCGCCGTTCTGATCCTTGTCCGCACGGTTGCCGCAGGAAGGCCCATGGCCAGTCCGATTTCCGTGGCATCCATGCGTTCAAAATACTTGAGCTGTATGGGTTTCCGTAATGCCTGCGGCAGCTTGACAAGCAGTGCGGCAATGGTCACCCTGTCGGCCAAATCGATCTGACGCTCTTCGGTCAATTCGTCTTCAGGGAAACCGGCAAGACGCTTTTCCCGGCGTTTGATGTCCACCAGGGCGTTGCGGGCTACGGCATAGAGCCATGCCTTCATGGCGGGGTCCGGCATATTCTCCAGGAAGAGTTTGTTACCCAGCGCCTTGGTAAAGGCATGGGAAACCGCGTCCAAAGCCGCCTGTTCATCCCCGGAAAAACTGGTCATCCCCCGTATCATGGCATCGCGGTAATCCCGGTATGCCTGCTCAATTTGCACCTTGCCCGTTTCCTTTACTTATAAGACGTTTGAACCGGGCAAAGTGTTTGCGGTAACCGGGGGATTCTTCTAAATGAACCTCCCCGCCCCAAGGGGCGCGGAGGTTCATTGGAGGCTGTTACAGAACCAGCGAGATAAGATTGAAGGCGGACATGACGGGCAGCATAATTACGGAGACCGTGGACATCATCTTGATCATAATGTCCTGGTTGGGGCCGACCACATCCTTATAGCCGTCTCCCACCGTATCGCCGATGACGCTTGCGTTGTGTATATCATTGTAGCGGGCCTCGCCGTATTCGGCGACAAGGGAGCTTTTTATGCTCTTGATATACTTCTTCGCGTTGTCCCATGCGCCGCCTGAGTTCGCGGTAGAAGTCGCCATGACCACGCTGTCCAATATCGCGCCCAGCAGAAGCCCGCCGACAAACAGCGGCCCGAATACGAAACCGCCGACAATCGGGGCCAGCAGCGCGATAAGGACCGGCTTCCGCATTTCACCGATGGCGCTCTTGGTGCAAATGTCGATACACCGGTTCGAGTCCGGCTTTGCCTCGCCGGTCAGGATTTTCGGGTTTTCAGTCACCTGACGGCGCACCTCATCAACCATTTCCTTGGCGTTATTGCAGACGGCGTTAAGCATCTGCCCGGACAGCCAATGCATCAAACCCACGCCGATAAAGGCGCCGCCGAGGGCGATATAGTTGATAATATTGAGAACCCCGCCTGAGTCCCCGCCCTGGGCGAAGGACATCATCATCGCAAGGGCCGCAAGCACCCCGGAGCCGATGGCGAACCCTTTGCCGATTGCCGCCGTCGTGTTGCCCTGCGAATCCAGGCTGTCGGTGATGTTGCGGACTTCGGCGTCCAACTGCGCCATTTCGGCGATACCGCCGGCGTTGTCGGAAATCGGGCCGTAAGTATCGACTGTTACCGTGGCGACCACGAAGGATAACATGCCGACCGCCGCGATTGCCGAACCGTAGAGCCCTGAGAAATAGCTTGAAGCGATAATCGCGAAGCCGAGCGTGGCGCAAGCCGGCATACAACTGCGCCAGCCGGAGCTTGTCCCGCTTACGATAACCAGCGCGGGGCCTTCCTTCGCCAAATCGGCAATCTTCAGCGTTTCCTTATATTTTTCGCTGGTATACCGCTCGGCGAGAAGGCCAAGGGCAATACCGGCCAGGATGCCGAATATGGAGCTGAGCCACGGCGAAATCCAGCCGAAGCGGAAACCGGTACCCGACAAATCCTGCCCGTTGAAGAAGTAATAACTGAGGGCCAATGTCGCCACGGCGATAATCCCGGCGGAGCTCCACAGCGAAATGTTAAGTTCCCGGCTGAGTTTGTTACTCGGCTTGCGGAGCAGCACATACAAAACGCCCAGCACGCAGGCAAGAAGCCCGACGCCCATAAAAGCGACCGGGTATTCCATCATCAGGCTGATTGTTTCTTTGCTGAGCGGGGCCGCTGAATTCAATGCGGCCGTGTAGAGCGCGGTGGGGAGTATGGCCGTTGCCACCGTTGCCCCGATAGTGCTTTCCAGAAGATCAGAGCCGTTGCCGTTGACGTCCCCGACGTTATCCCCTACGCAGTCGGCGATTACCGCCGGATTGCGCGGGTCGTCTTCGGGCAGCCCCAGCTCCGTTTTACCGACAAGGTCCGCCCCCATGTCCGCGCCTTTCGTGTAAATGCCGCCGCCAAGACGGTTAAACACCGCCACCGCTGAACAGCCGAGGGAGTAACAGGCCAGAACCTGCGGGAAGATCGTAAACTTAAGGCCCACCCAGCTGGTCGTTTCCACGAGGTTTTCAGGATTCGCGTAGTGAAACAGCGAGCCCACGACCAGATAGACGACCAAAAGCCCCAGCATGGCGAAACCGCCCACCGAAAGCCCCATAACCGAGCCGCCGCGGAAGGCCACGTTCAGGGCCTTGCCGAGGGCGGAGGCGTCTTTCCGCTCCACACCGAGGCGTGCCTCATTGGTAACCCGTTCGTTGTAAATAACGGCGGCCCTCATGCCGACAAGCCCCGCAAAGGAGCTCATCGTGGAGCCGAGTATCAGCGCAAACCCTGTCCAGGGCGAGAAAAACACCCCGAACAGCACGGCAATCACGATAATAACGGGAATATCGATTGAAAATTCCCTTTTCAGGAACGCATTGGCGCCTTCCCGTATTGACTTTGCAATTTCCTGCATAGTCGGGGTGCCGTGTTCCATTTTGGCGCCCTTTTGGAAGTTGTAGTAGGCAAAAATCAGCGTCAAAATGACGCCGAGCCCTACCAGATAGATCATCGTCGATAGCATAACACTTCTCCTTTTTGATTGTCAGATTTTGTATGAACTCTTAATTGAATACAATATTGTGAAAGATTGTCAATATCCTTCACTGCGGCCTTTTAAGACAGGGCGTTAAGGCTCATCACCTGATCCACGGGCAGGGAGAAAAATACACCGGCTGCCTTGGTGGTGGCCCCGAAGCCGGGAACCACCGCCTGCATGATGGGGGCGGCGTTATCCTTGTCCGCCAGAATGAAGATGATTTCCTTTTCATCCTGTACGGACATGCCGAAAAATTTCTTCATCACCTCCTGGGAAATACCCCGTGCGTTAATAACGGTGCCGCCCCGTGCGCCTGCCTTGCGGGCCTCCGTCATAAAGGCTTCACTATTCCCCTGGTTCAGTATGGAGACGATCATCTCGTTCTTAATTTCAATAGCGTTCATATTATTGTCCTCCCTGGTATCTGACTTCTCTGTATCCGCCCCCTGGGCAGTTTGCTCAAACATGGAAAAAATACGGGCCGTTATGCCGCCGAGGGGTATGGAAAAGGCGATACCGGCGCCGACGCTCCCGGTCCCCATGGCCCGGCGGACCTCCTGAATAATACGCGGCGTCTCCGTGCTTTGCACAAGGCAGGTGAACACCGCCTTGTCTGTTGCGCCGATCCCCAGAAGATTGATAATTTCCGAACTTGCGGTCCCGCTGCCCTTGCTGACAAAACTCAGGAGGCAGTCCTCTTTGGCAAATGCCTCGGATATGGCGTGCAATTTATCCCAGTCCGCAATGAGAAAAAGTGCCTTGAGGCGGATCTGATCGCTTTTTGCCCTTATTGTTTTAGCCATAGAAGTAAGCCTCCTCAAAAACAACCACATCTTCGGCGCTCACCCCGGTCTCAACGGCTTCTACCCTTGCAAATTGTTTCCGGTAGATGAGTCCCAAAAACTGGACAACCACCAGGGGGGTCATGGCAACCATGGCCACAATACCGAAAGCGTCCTCCATGTGTCCGGCGCTCACACATGCGCCGATGGCAAAGGGCAGCAGGAAGGTGCTGGTCATGGGGCCGGAACACACACCCCCCGCATCAAAGGCGACGCCGGTAAAAATCGGCGGCACAATGAAGGTAAGTATCAGCGCAAACGCATAGGCCGGAACCAGGATGTATAAAATGCTGATGCTAAAAAGGATACGCGCCATGGCGATACCCAGAGCCAGGGACATACCGATGGCCAGGGTCCTGAACATAATCTTTTGGGTGATAGCGCCCTGGGACACGTCTTCAACCTGCTTGTTGAGTACATGCACCGCAGGCTCGGCGGCCACGATGAAGTAACCGATGACCATGGCCAGAGGTATCAGCAGCCACTTGGATTCAAAGGGCAGCCACGAGATAAGCGGGGAAGCGCCCAGTTCGCTGCCGAAGAGGCTCCCCACGGGGATAAAGCCCACTTCCACACCGGTAAGAAATACCACCAGTCCTATAAAGGTATAAACAAAGCCCACGAGTATCCGCAAGAGCTGCTGCTTATGATAGCGCCGGGTCACCAGCTGAAATACAAAGAAGAATACCAGTATTGCCCCCAATGCCTTTCCCACATCCATTATTGTTGAAGGGAATTCTTCAATAAAGGCCCTTACCACATCACGGTCGGTGTATCCGGCAATCGCGGTTATGCTTGCCTCGTCCAGAGCCTCCGCCGGTACATCGACAATTTGCAGGGCCACGCCGAGTATCATCACCGCCATTATCGGGCCGATGCTGCACAGGGCAACAAAACCGAAGCTGTCGCTCTGTGCGCCCTTGTCACTGCGGAGGGACGCAACACCGACACACATGGCCAGCATAAAGGGAACGGTAATCGGGCCGGTGGTTACTCCCCCTGAGTCAAAGGACACCGGGACAAAGGCCGTATTACCATTGCTCACCATGTAGAAGGCAAGGGCAAAGGTGACGGCATAGAAGAACAACAGGAGGAAGCGGAGCGGTACGCCCAGAATTACCCGCAATACCGCTATTACCATAAAGAGGCCGACACCCAGGCCCACCGTAATAATGAGCGCCCAAATGGTCTGCCCTTTTTCGTCAAGCGCATCCTTTAGCTGCAATGCCAGCACCATCAGGTCCGGTTCCGCAATGGTGATGATGAGGCCCATCAAAAAACTGATGCCCAGCGCAACAAAGACCTTCCGTCCTTTGGTGATCTCGGCTCCTATACCTTCGCCCATGGGCATCATCGCCATGTCGGCCCCAAGGGTAAAGAACCCCATGCCGACGATGAGCAATGCCGCGCCCACGAGAAACATTACGATGATCCCTGCGGACATGGGCACGAAGATAATACTTGCGATAAGCACAATCACCGTGATGGGAAGCACCGATGAAAACGCTTCCTGTATCTTTTCCCGTAAAACTTTGTTCACACGGTTCTCCTATATTTATAAATCTTATAAATGTCCTTTTTCATTTATACCAATATCCGCAGGATAGGACAACACATTGATTGACATGGCGGTTGAAAGATGCCAGTTCGACGGCCAGGGGCCATCCGGATCCACGGGGAGCGAATCCGTATGCCCCTCGATTCTGAGCTTCCGATCCTGCATACCTTCGGAGCTTAAAAATACCGCCAAACGAAGCAGTATATCCCTGCTCTCCTCAATATTGATTTGGTCACTGGCGGGGTTAAAAAATCAAATACCCCGCCGCTGTCCTTATCGGCCAGCGGCCCGCCAGTCAGGACTGCGCCCTTGTATTTTCCCTGCCCTTAAGGGTAAGGTTATTTCTGACAATCGCCGGATTTATGGAGGGATCACTTTTCATGGAAGCATTTGTAAATGTTGTGAATACGGTTCATGATTGGGTCTGGGGTCCCTGGCTCCTGGTCTTGCTGTTCGGGACCCACCTGTACCTTACCGTCAGGACCGGGTTTATCCAGAAGAAGCTTGGCCTCGGCATCAAATTGTCGGTAATCAGGGATGAAGGCGGCCAGGGGGATGTGTCCCAGTTCGGGGCGCTGACCACAGCGCTGGCATCGACCATCGGGACCGGGAATATCGTCGGGGTTGGAACGGCGATAGCGGTTGGCGGGCCGGGGGCGGTGCTGTGGATGTGGCTCACCGGGGTGTTCGGGATTGCCACCAAGTACGCCGAGTCCCTGATTGCGGTAAAGTACCGGGTCAAGACAGCGAAGGGGACTATGCTGGGGGGCGCCATGTTTGCCCTGGAACGGGGTTTTAAGAACAGGAAGCTCGGCCGCTGCCTGGGTATCCTGTTTGCGGTCTTTGCGGCTTTCGCTGCCTTTGGGATCGGGGCCGGGGTACAGTCCAATGCAGTGGCGAACATTATTCACCAAAACTTTAACGTTTCCATGAAGATTTCGGGCCTCGTCATGATGGTTTTTACCGCTCTGGTGATCATCGGCGGCTTAAAGGTCATTTCCAAAGTGTGTGAGGGCCTGGTCCCCTTTATGGCTGTTATCTATACCCTGGGCTGTATCATCTGCCTTGGTATGAACGCGCAATATATAGGCCCGGCAATTGGGGTCATCTGTAAAGCCGCCTTTGCCCCCAAGGCTGCGGCGGGCGGATTGCTGGGCTACGGTCTGATGAAGGCGGCCCAGCTCGGCATTGCACGGGGGCTTTTCTCCAACGAATCCGGCATGGGCTCCGCGCCCATTGTTGCATCGGCGGCGCAGACAAGGAACCCCGTCCGGCAGGCACTGGTCTCCATGACCGGCACCTTCTGGGACACCGTAGTTGTCTGCCTCATGACCGGCCTCGTCATCGTCAGCTATGAAGTCGCACCCAATGGTTCAAGCGGCTTCGCCGACGGCGCCGCCCTGGTCAATGAGGCATTCTCTCAGATACCCGTCATCGGCCCCATCGTCCTCACCTTCGGCCTCATCACCTTTGCATTCTCCACGATTCTCGGCTGGTCCTACTACGGCGAACGGGGCGCAGAATATCTCTTCAGGTCAAAGGTAATTGTTCCCTACCGGGTTCTGTACAGCATCTTTGTCTTTGTGGGGGCCGCTATTTCCCTGGACCTGGTCTGGAACATTGCGGACACCCTGAACGGCCTCATGGTTCTGCCGAACATTATTGCGGTATTGGTCCTCAGCAACGTAATTGTCACGGAAACAAAGAAGTACCTTGCGGGCAATCACATTGACGATGTTGATGCAGACCCCATTCCCATCATGGAGGAACTGCGGAAAAAGTAGGGGGCTGAGCTGGTTATAGGGAAGCGCAAATTTCGTGCCTGACACCTTTTTCTTAATGCATCTATACCCAATTTTCCAGTTTCAGATTTTTAATCCGTTCAAATTCCTTTGTATTGTTCGTGATAAAAATATAATCTCTCCTTAAAGCCTGTGCCGCAAGCTGCATATCGTAGGGGCCGATAGACTCTCCCTTCCGTTCCAATTCCGCCCTGATAATACCGT
This sequence comes from Spirochaetia bacterium, assembly GCA_025997555.1. Lineage (GTDB taxonomy): Bacteria > Spirochaetota > Spirochaetia > Treponematales > Breznakiellaceae > BNUT01. The sequence continues at coordinate 18,245 of BNUT01000008.1, read as the reverse complement.
ATATTTCCGCATCTCCGGCATCAAAGGGAATAATTTCAAAGGATGACAGAAAATTTTTAAGGGCATTTCTGTTTTTCTCCTGATAGTTACTTTTTGACGCCCCGTATTCCAGTTCGGCCACGGACACTGCGGATATCTTGATATCTCCGGGACTATAGCGGGCAACCTTTTTTACAATACCCTGCGGATGCCGGTTAATAATATAAATGCAAATATTAGTATCCAACAAGTACACGGTTACAACCCGCGCTTTTGCGTTTCCGGCTGGTTTCTCCCGGCTTCAAAAAAATCATCGGAAAATTCGGTAAGGCTTTTTTTAAAAAGTTCCCAGGGATCATCCTTGGGAAACAGGATGAGGGTGTTGCCGATTTTATTAATAACCAATTCATTCCCTTCAACCTGATATTCCCTGGGGATTCGGATGGCCTGGCTATTACCGCTTTTGAAAATCCTGGTAGTTTGCATCATTTTTCTCCCTGTCTATATGAGTATATACAATGGTGTATACTTAGTCAAGGTGAAAAAATCAGCCCCCCTGCAACCGTGCCGCGCCACGGTCACAGACACGGTGGCGGGAGGGCGGCGCTTTGTCGGTCCCTTTGGGGTGTAAAAAAAGGCCGTCCCCCTGCAAAGGGAAACGGCCCATTCGCGCCAAACACGCTCGTCCGGCGGTGTCTGGTTAGCTTTGCTTAGAGACCAAGCGCCTCAAGTTCTTCGGCGGAAAGGCCGTCGAATATAACCTCAAAGTCACCTGCTACGCCCTCTTCACCATCAACTGACTTTCCCCAGTAGGAGCCGATTTTGTTGTTGTCAAAAACATAGGATTTACCATTGAAGTAATATATGGGGTAAGGATCACCACCGGCGGATTTCGTGTCTGCGGTAAAACTAAGAGTCGTTACACCCAAGAGAGTCACGCTTTTGTAGGAACCTTCTTCCTTGTAATCATAGCCCCAATACTTATATTCCGCCTTAAAATGGTTACCCCCGCTTAAGGTAAGTTTCCCACTGGGAGTTAAGGAACCAGTGCCTGATCCCGTATACTCACCATCATAACACGCTGCCAGCCCAATGCCGACAGCGAGAACCACGAACAGGCCGATAAGGGCCTTGGAAATCGAAAGCTTTTTCATTAAAAAGCCTCCTTGCTTTTATTAACCACCCCATACGGGACAGTTTCTTTTTCGCCGCTCAAACGGCGCAAAATACAAAAAAGAGGGCAAAATCCCTATTAAAATTGTCAGGAATCACCCATTTTTGAATATTTCTACAATAAATATCCAATAGATAACAATACAATTACAATCTACTAGATGAAATTATAAGTAAAATCTACTAGCTGTTTGTAGAATTGTCAAGCTACCAGCACGGTATTCGTATAAAATCTATAAGGATGAGATGATGGGAGGCCGGGAACTCCGAACAATCTTGGGTAACAACCTCAGACAGTACCGCAGCCACCGCAAATGGTCACAGGCAGATCTGGCTGAACATGCGGATATATCGGTTACCTTCCTCAGCGACATCGAGCGGGGGAAGAAATGGCCCTATCCCGAGACCCTCAGTAACCTGGCAAAGGCCCTTGATATACCGGTACACGAGCTTTTTGTGGAAGATGAAAAGACGGTCAACGCCGACATGCAGGACCTGATGGGCCGGTTCCTCAAGGATGTCTCATTGACCCTGAACAAGTCCGTACATCTCTCCCTGAATCAATCCCTGGAACATCTCCGCAGGCAGTATTTTCATTGAAACCGCATACAAATTGGCAACACAGATATGCCGACACCTCAGACAACAAAGCGCTTCCCTATCACGAGCAAGCACAGGCAGGCAGCGGAAGGGCGATGGAAGCGGCAATGCGCCGCCATCCCGCCTCCGTGTCTGGCGCCTAATACTTGCGTAGCAGATCCAGCGGCTTGAGCTTCCCCGCCTGGTGTGCGGGAATCCAGGAGGCGATGATGGAACAGAGTACCGTAAAGAGGCCGATGAGCAGCACCATGGACCAGTCAATGATGATGGGGATGGTTTCAAGGTAATAGCCGGGGTCAAGGATTTTCACTTCGCCCTGATGAAAGAGGGTTGAAAAAAAGGTCAACAGTTTTTCAAGGAAGCGGATAATGGGATTGATATTCGATCCAATAATGAGGCCCATGGTAATACCGGCAATGGCGCCGGTAAGACCCGTAAGGAAACTGCCCCAGAGAAAAATTCCCCCGGTGTCGCGGGGACCGGCGCCTGCGGCCTTAAGTACCGCGATATCCCGCTGCCGCTCGATAACCAGCATTGAAGTGGCGGATGATACATTTACTGCGGCGACGATCACGATCAGGGCCATGATAAAAAGCAAAAGCTGCCGGGTGGATTCATAGGAACTGTATTGGGAGCGCTGGAGTTCTTTCCAGGTATAGGCGTCGAGCCCCGGTCCCAGGGCGGCGGTTATGGAATATGCCATCCTGTCCGCATCATGGTAGGGGTCATCAATTTTTACGATAAGGGACGAAGAAGAAAGTTCCGGGGACAGCGCCCGCCCTCCCCCTTCCCAGGTGGTGATGCACCAGAGGGCATCCAGTTCCCGGTAACCTGAGGAGACGATGCCCCGGACGGTAAAGGGGGTTATCCGGGGAATATTCCGTCCCTCCGCAGTCGTGCGGATGGTCATGATCCGTATGGTGTCCCCCACTTCCGCGCCGATGTTCGCGGACAGCTCCTGCCCCAGAACCACATCACGATCCGTCGTTGGGTGGGAATCCCCCGCAAGAGTCACCAGGTAACGGGCGCTGCCCTCATCTTCCCAAAAGGACGGATCGATTCCGCGGATGGAGGCCCCGGTCTTTCCCTTCTTCCCCACCAGCACGCCGGTGCCGCGCTGCTCGGGCCAGATCCCCCGGATGCCATCTATTTTCCGGATGTCGTCAATATCTTCTTCCAGTGCACCAGAATCCATAAAATTATACACCTGAAGATGCCCGGTCCCCAATTCAAGGAAGCGGTCGGTGATTCCCCGGATCATGCCGTCCGCAACGATGAGGGTAACCATGATGGGGATAAGGCTTACGGCGATCCCCCCGGCGGCTCCCCGCAGATAGCGGCCGCCCTCGCGGGCCCTGCCCAGCAAATAACGGATCGCAATAAAAAAACCGGCGCCTGCTTTCATACCAACACACCACTTTCCAGATTGTAGCGAATCCCCGCGCGGCCTGCGACATTCTCATCATGGGTCACCACGATAAGGGTCTTCCCCCATTTTTCAGCCTCCGCATAGAGCAGTTCCGCAACCATGGCGCTGTTATCGGGATCAAGGTTGCCCGTGGGTTCATCCGCCAGAATCATGTCGGGATCGTTTACCATGGACCGGGCCACCGCGACCCGCTGCCGCTCTCCCCCGGAAAGCTGGGAAGGAAAATGCTGAATCCTGTCATCAAGGCGCACATCGGAAAGCAGGGCACGGGCTTTTTCCAGTGCGTCCTTTTTTTTCATCCCCCCGATATAACCGGGGAGCATCACATTTTCAAGGGCGGTAAAATCTTTTAAAAGATAATGGAACTGAAAGATGAAGCCCACCCTGCGGCTCCGGTACGTTGACAGGGCGCTTTCGGAAAGGCCGGTAATTTCCGTTTCCCCCACAGTAACGCTGCCGGAATCGGTACGGTCGAGTCCCCCTAAAATATTAAGGAGGGTGCTTTTACCGCTGCCGCTCTGGCCGGTTACCGCCACCGATTCTCCACGGGAAATGTCGAGGCTCACCCCCTTTAAAATATGCAGGGTCTCCGTACCGGAGATGTAATTCTTCACGATGTTTTCAATACGAATCAAAACTTCACTCATAACGCAAAACCTCCGCAGGTCCGGTACGGGATACCTTTCCCGATGCAAACCATGCCGCCAGCAGGGCGGACAAAAATCCAAACATAAAAATAAGAAACACCTCATGGGGAATGATCCGGGAGGGAATTTCCTTGATATAAAAAACCGCCGGTGAAAAGACGGCGAATTCTCCGACGCCCGAAAAGGAACCTGAAAAAAAGTTAATAATCCCAATAAACCAGTTTACCACCGATTCCATGAGGGTAAAGAAAAATGAAATATGGGAGGCGATCAAAAGCCCTAAAATGAGTCCCAGCCCCGCTCCTGCAAGGCCGATGATAAAACCGTCCCAGACAAAGATCAGCCGCACCGCCGTGTCCCCGCCGCCTACCGCCCGCAGTAATCCTATTTCTTCCCGCCGTTCAAGGACAGCCCGACGCTGGGCCTGGAATATATTGAGCCCCACCACAATAAATATCAGCCCCACCAGAAGAAACATAAACAGTTTTTCTGTGCGGAGCGCGCCGAAAAAAGCGCGGTTATAATCCTGCCAGGTACTCAGTTTAATATCATTAAGCCCGTTTTCCGCCGCAAGGGTCCTTTCGATTAAAGCTAACGCCTGCCGGTCCTGCCAGCGATCCCGGAGCTTGATCCCAAGGGACAGTTCCGGCCCGGCCAGGGCCTCAGAAGTTTCCGGATTGATGAAGCCCCAACCCAAATCGTATTCGTAAAAGCCCGAACGGAAAATGCCGGTTACCGTAAAACTATTTACCGAAGCGGAATTATCTTCTTCGGCAAAAAGTCCCGCAATGGAAAAGAGGGTAATCTCATCACCCAAGCGCACCGAAAGGGCGCGGGCCAATTCCGTCCCCAGCAGGATGGAATGATCATTTTCCAGATCAAAGCTGCCTGACTCAAATTCAAGTTTTGCCGCCATCCCCGCATCACGCAGCAGGGCATCCGCAGGAATACCCCGGATCACTACGCCGTGCTGGGCTGTCCTCCTTCCCCGGATAAGCCCCTGAAATTCCCGAAAGGGCAGTACCGAAGAAATTCCGTTAAGAGAGCGGATCCGGTCCCCGATTTCAGCGGCCCGCTCAGGGGGGAATTCTTCCGCCCGCAAATGGTAAGAAGAAATCTCCAGGATGCTTTCGATAAACCCAAGCTGGAACCCGTTCATCACCGCCAGGATAATTATCAGGGCCAATACCCCGGTGGCGATTCCAAGAATTGCCAGTATGGGCGAGGGAGAATTTTTGCGGCCCCGGCGTACATAGCGGCCTGCCACAAAACCTATCCAGCCCAGGGAACCCTTTCCGGTGTTTTTCATCGTTGTCCCCCCGAAGTATTTGGTCTGACCCGTTCCTCGGAAATTTTTCTGCCGTCATCCCAGATTGCCCGCAGTATTACTACACCGTTCATATACAGTTCTTCCACTTCCCGTTTATTCTCCCTGCGGACCACCCGTTCAAGGGTTCCCGCATTATAATCCCGTTCCTCAATCCGGTCCCCTTCACTGTCATACTTATATTCGGTGCGCCGTTCCTCATCTTCTGTTTTCCAGGTTACCGATGCCAACCGCTCACCGGACCAGTGATTCAGCAGTTCCCCGATGATGTTTCCTTCATTGTCCTGGTGGGTTTCACCAATAACCCGGCCCCGCTCATCGGTGGTATATAGTACCTTATAACCGTTATCTATTAAAACATCCTCAAGAAAATCCGATCCATAAGCCAGTGTGGGATTGACAAAATTTTCCTCCCCCACAGAATCCAGAATCCGGTGGGGAAACAGGTGCCGCACCAGATAGCCCTCATCGGACCTCAGCTTTTCGTGGTACACCCGTTCCACAGCCCGCAGTGACGCTACTCTGCTGTACCGGTAATAATCGGTATTGATATGCCGAATAACTTCTTCCCCCGCAGCACTGCGGGACTTGTGCCTTGTCTCCGCACGGATAAGGACATCCTTATTGTAACTGTAATTGATGATAATCTCATCCCCCTCATCAAAAAATCGATGTTCGGCGGTAATAAGACTGTTCTCATCGTACAGTTCAATAAACCCAACCGGCGCCTTTCCGTCGGGCGCGGGCGCAGCCTCAAAGGCGGCCACAAGCCGGGACCTTCCTTTCTCATCGCAGAAAATCCACTGCCGCCGGGATTCTTCTCCATTTTCAAAAAGGGTATGCACCTCAATGGGCCAGGATGTTTTATGGTATTCCCGCAGCAAATCGGGAAGTTCCGAAGGGGAAACATAGTCCACCGACAGGCTGTATTTATTCCGCAATGCGGCGAACCGGGACACCTGCTTTTCCAGGAGCATCCCGGCGGCATTTGAAAGATACCATTCTTCGGCATCAACCGCAGCGCAAACAAGCAGCAGCAAAAGGAATTTACGCAAGGCTTAAAAAATCCTGGGTAAACAAAAGGGGATCGAAGGGTCTGATATCCCCGTATTTTTCCCCCTCGCAGAGGTAAACCACGGGCAGCTTGAGTTCCTCCATAAGGGAATAAACCACTCCGCCCTTTGCGCCGGAATCGTATTTGGTAAGAATTACCCCGTCCACTTTCACCGCCGCATTAAAAGTTTCCGCCTGGACAAAGGCGTTTCGCCCGGTGGTTGCATCCAATACGAGCCACTTGATATACCGTATGTCGGCCTCTGATCCGCCGGCGCGGCCCTTTGTTTCCACAACCCGGTCTATCTTTTTTAGTTCCTCCACCAGCGCAGCCTTAGTGTGCATCCGCCCCGCCGTATCGGCGATAATAAGATCCCCTGAGCCGGACTGGACCGCCTCCATCGCGTCATATACCACCGCCGCAGGATCACCCCCGTGCTGATGGGCAATGACCCGCACCCCAAGCCGTTCCCCGTGTATCTTGAGTTGATCGATGGCCGCCGCCCGGAAAGTATCCGCCGCCGCAAGAATGGGCTTACGCTTGTCCCGGTCCCGGTAAAGCTGTGCGAGCTTTGCGGCGGTAGTGGTCTTTCCCACCCCATTCACCCCCAACAACAGTATTACTGCGGGAAAACCTGTGGACAACACATTACCGCCAACATTCGCAGTATTACTGCCGGTTAATACGGCTTCCAGCAGCTCCGCCAATTTCTGACGAAGTTCCGCCGTGTCGGTAATTTTTTCTTTCCGGCAAGTTTCCCTCAAGGAGTCAACGGTCTTCATGGCCTCTGCGGCGCCGAAATCACCTTCCACCAAAAGGTCCGTCAAATCTTCAAAGAGTTCTTCCGATATGGATTTACGGAGGCCGAAGAAATTCTTTAAGCGATCCGCAAAGTTATTTGCACCCATATATGCTTCCTTTTTTTATTTAACAATGGAGGCGGCATCATCCCCTGCGGTGTAGATATACCGGCCCATCATAACAGACTCCACGACAACTGCGGCGCCGACCAATATGGCGCTGCCTATACTCCAATAATAACCCTCGATGGTCTTATTATACATATCCATACTTATGGGTTGATAATTATAGGCATTCGCCTTACCGTTGTAAGAACCATAAAGTATCCACGCAGCAATGCCTGCAATCCAGGTTCCGCCCCAGGCCCAGTAATACTGACGTCTGGCCTTATTCACCCGATCCTGCCCCGCAGGAGGGGGAACCCTGGTTTGAAGAAGGAGGTTATTCTCCCCATCAAGGGTACTCTTTTTTGACAAGGAGCCGACCGGTCTCCTGGGGCTGCCTATTGATGGAATGGGCTCATTGACCAGTAAAACTACCCTGGAGGTCTGCCCTCCAAGGGTTTCCGCAAACAAATATTCCTGACTGTCCGCCGGGAGCTGCAAGGTAAGGGGCGCTTCCCCGACATACAGGGAGCCGCGGTACACCGAAACCCCGGTCTGGCCGGGGACGCTTATATTTATGGGAACAAGGTTGATAGGCCGCAGGTTTGCGGTGATTTCGGTAAATTCCCCGCTTTTAAGATCCGTCTCCACCTGAGCCGTCTCATAATTCTCCGAAAATATCTCCACCGTCACCTTTCCTGGGGGATATTCCCGCCGGGAAACTTCCCCCCGGCCCGCAAAAGAATTGTTGATCAGCACCAGAGCATCGGCGGAGGAAGCCGAAGGGGAATCCTGACCGGTAGTCTCAACAGCAACCGTATGTATCGCAATTTCAGCGGGATTTTCGCCGGAAATCACCGCCACCAGGCGACCCGAAATTTCATCCACCGCAATATTGATATCATCGGATGAAAAAATAATGCTGTCCTCATAAACATAAGAATTCGTGTATAGCGTAAAAAGCCTTAGGTTGATAAAGATACGCCCATGGTATTCACTGACGCTCCCCGTAAGGAACGCATCGGCCTTCTGATTTTTGCAGAACTGATACTCACCGTCCACCGCAGGCGGATTGGGAAAAGTTCCCTTATTGTTTTCCTCGGTGAATTTAAAGGAAGGCTCCTCCGCCACAAGGGGCTGCCGCGCCATGGCTTTCCAAAGTTCCTCCTCCAGTTTTTCTATATCCGCCTCAAGGGTCTTGAGATTCTGCCGGTAACGCCAGGCGGCATCCCCCTTGAAAAGGAGCAGATCCCGTTCATTCCGTTTCGCCTCAAGTGCCTTTGCCGCCGCATTGCGGGATTGGGCCCAAGCATAGCCTTCGTACCAGGCATATTCCGGGGAAACCTTAATCCGGTTCCGGTGCTCCACCGTATTCAGGGAATTCACCAGCTCCCTCACGATAATATCCCCAATGTTACGCTGGGAAAGGGGGAGGGAAGAAACATCAAAGGAAGTGACGCAGAGTACCCATTCACCGTTACTGACAGGCCGCTCGATAGCTTCTTCACTACCCCCCGCAAAAATATTAACAAGGGAAAGAGAAAAAATAATAATGAAAAACCATCTTACATTACTCACTACTCATTCCCGGAATTATTCTGCCAGGCAAAGCGCAGGTATTCTTCGATGAAGGGATCGAGGTCGCCGTCCATTACCGCCTGAATGTTGCCCATCTCCGTCTTGGTCCGGTAATCCTTTACCATGGTGTAGGGCTGGAACACGTATGACCGTATCTGGTTCCCCCAGGAAATGTCTTTTTTCTCCTGGGCAAACTTTTCGTTTTCTTTTTCTTTTTCCTGCCGGTAATATTCGTAGAGCCGGGATTTAAGGATGCTCATGCCGATGGCCCGGTTCATGGTCTGGCTCCGCTCGCTTTGGCAGGCCACCACGATCCCCGTGGGCAGGTGGGTAAAGCGGACGGCACTGTCGGTCTTGTTCACATGCTGGCCCCCGGCGCCCCCGGAACGGTAGGTGTCCACCCGTAAATCTTCCGGGCGGATGTCAACTTCGATGGTGTCGTCGATCACCGGAAAAAGGTACACCGAGGCAAAGGAGGTATGCCGCCGGGCATTGGCGTCAAAGGGGCTGATCCGCACCAGCCGGTGCACCCCGGATTCGCCCTTGAGGTAGCCATAGGCGTAGTCCCCGTCGATGCGGCAGGTGGCGGACTTGATCCCCCCCTCCGCTTCCAGGCGGTCAACTTCCTCCGTCTTAAAGCCCCGGCGCTCCGCCCAGCGGAGGTACATCCGGTAGAGCATCTGGGACCAGTCGCAGGCTTCGGTCCCCCCCGGCCCCGGCATGGACCGTGAGGAAGCAACTGTTCTTGTCCACCTCCCCGCCCATAAGTTCATAAATGTTTTGTTTTTCATACCTGGCGGAAAGTTCCTTTAAAGACGCCTCAACGCCCGCGGTCTCCGCTTCTCCCCCGGCCTCCGCAGCCAGTTCATACAGGATTTCCAGGTCCTCAATTTCCGCATGAAGGGATTTCCAGGGCTCGTACCGGCTTTTAAGGGCCTTGAGTTCCCCCATCAACTTTTCCGCCGCAGGGGCGTCATTCCAGAAGTCCGGCTCCCCCGCTTTAGCCTCAATTTCCGCTATCTTTTGCCCAATGGACAGACGTCCGGCAGCGCTCTGGTCAAAGACGCCCCCAAGTTTCGTTTATATGGCCCTTCAGTTCCTGAATGGGGTTTCCTAATTCTGATAATAACATTTTAACCCTCCCGTATGCCATTATGATACGAAAAATGAGGAAAGCTGTAAATAGCAGCCACAGGATGGACTTAACCCTGTTGGTAAAGGTATAATGTATCAGTTTTTGTTTTATAAAATCTGTATTCGGAGGCGTATTATGAAAAAAGCATGGTTAACGGCGCTGTTAACGGCGATCATGGCGGTCACGGTATTTGGAGGCGGACGGCAATCGGGGGCAACCGGCGTGAGGGAGGTTGAGAACCTGGACCGGGGCCTGGCAGCCATTAAGACTGCCGACGGGGTTTTTGTATCCTGGAGAAGGCTCGGAACCGAGCCTGCGGACACATCCTTCTTGCTGTACCGCGACGGCAAAGAGGCGGCAAGCGGCGCAATCACAAACTATGTTGATACAGAGGGCACGTTAAACTCAACATACATCGTTGTCACAAACAAAAAAACCATGTCAAAGCCCGTGTCTGTCTGGAAAGATCAATTCCTGGACATAGTGCTTGCCGATGCGCCGGTACTAAATGCCGACCCGGTATCCGACAAGTCCGGGGTGTGGCTCCCTGAATACGCGCCGGGGGATGCAAGTATCGGCGACCTGGACGGCGATGGGGAGTACGAAATCATTATGCTCTGGAACCCTGGGGATGCCAAAGATTCCGCCACCAGGGGATTTACCGGCAAGGTATATATCGACGCCTACAAGCTGGACAGTACTTTCCTCTGGAGAATCGACCTGGGCAAAAACATCCGCGCGGGGGCCCATGACACCCAGCTTCTGGTTGCCGACTTCAACGGTGACGGCAAAGCGGAACTTATCGTACGCACTGCGGACGGTGCGGTTTCCGGTACGGGCGAGATTATCGGAGACCCCAATGCCGACTGGGCAGCCCTGGATAACGGCAAAAACCTGAAAGGCCCCCTTTATTTAACGGCCTTTGAAGGGGCAACGGGCAAAATAATAGACACCGTGGACTATGACCCCCAGACCGGGGACGCTAACTTCTGGGGGGATGATTACGGAAACCGCTCCGAGCGGTACCTTGGCACTATTGCGTGGCTGGACGGGGTCCGCCCCAGCGCCATTCTTCAAAGGGGTTACTATCCCGGCAGAAGCCCCGAAACCCCGGGCCGCACGGTTATCGCGGCCTATTCGCTTGAGAAGGGCAAATTGGTTAAAAAATGGCGCTTCGACACCACCGATCCGGGTAACGAGATCCATATCGGATCGGGCAACCATTCCATGGCCGCCGGCGATCTTGACGGTGACGGCAGGGACGACATCATTTCCGGGGCCCTGGCATTGGGAAGCGACGGCAAGGTGCTGTGGAATACCGGCTACGGTCACGGCGATGCGCATCACCTGGGCGAATTCGACCCGCGAAATCCCGGCTATGAGTACATGAAGGTATACGAAGCCGCAAAGGCGGCGCCGGGCTTCCTGGGCGCACGGGATCAGACCTTCGGCCTGACAGTTCAGGACGCGAAAACGGGCAAAATTCTGCTGTCCAGGGATGGTACACGGGATACGGGCCGGGGCATGATCGGCAATATCGGCTACAAGGACAGCTATTACGTAACCTGGGCCGCAGCCGCCACCGGCTACTGGGACAGTAACGGCGAAGACGCGGGGGATTTGGCGCTCCCCATAAACGGCAGGATCTACTGGGATGGGGGCTTAAGCGACCAATTGCAGGATCACGTTACCCTTTCCAGGTGGAACGATGCAGCCGGAAAAGCCGAAGTCATGTTCACCGGCGACGGACTTTCAATCAACGGCACCAAGGGCAATGTTAACCTCCAGGCCGACATTCTGGGTGACTGGAGGGAAGAATTTGTAACCTATGCGGTACTTTCTTCCAAAGAAGAGCAAGTTCCGGTAACCATCCAAAACGAGACCGGTCCTGAAGAAACAACCGCCAAAAAAACAACCTCGAAGTACGCCCTCAGGTTGTATACAACGGTCATCCCCACGGCATACAATTTCTCAACCTTCATGCATGATGCTTTGTACCGTATCGGCGCTGCGACCTACAATATTACCTACAATCAGCCGCCCCACATCAGCTTTTACCTGAGCGATACGATTCCGGGTTACACAACCCAGGATACGCCCAAGGTAAAGCTTGTCCCCAATAACTATACGGAGGCCAGGTTCACAAAACGCAGCCTTGCCGCATCAGGGAGAAAATAGGCCCTTGATATTACTCAATGTAGTCTGATAGCAACCGTTCCGGAAGCGAACAGGTATTCCCTGTCGCCTACCGGATACGGTTATAACTGACAAAAGAGTTGCCCATACGGTTGAAATCAAGGGCACTGCCGTCCGCAAGGGAGGCTTCAATAAAACCCGCATTGCCGGATTTTTGCTGCCCCTCATTGGTGCTGCCGATGGTTCCCGCAAGCTGGCCCTTCACGCTTTCAGCGCGGAGCAGACAAAATTCCCGCAGTACTTTCTGGGCGGCAAGAAAATCGTCGTATGTACAGAATGCGCTTGGGTCTTTTCCCACGAAGGGCGAGATCAGGGCAACCGTTCTGTCAAGGGATTTTACAAAATTCCCCGAATCAAAATAGCTCTGGATAAACCCGCCGAATAGCTGATGGTATTTTTCAAGATACCCTTCATCCGCAAGGAGTTCCCGAAGCAAGGGACGGTTTTCAAGAGCCGCGCCGAATACCGGCGTATCAATCGGGAAGTTAACCCAGGTGATTACAGGAGTACCGGTTCCTCCCCAGCCAGCCGCCGCGTTTCCGCCGCCCCTGTTTGCCCATTCATTTCCGCTCAGGGCAGGGACGCCGCTTCTGCCAACAGCCCCGCCTCTGCCAACGATTCCGCCGCTTGTTCCCCCAAGGGCTCCCCCAGCGGGGACTGTCGTTTCCGATCCTTCGGGACGGACTGCCGGTCTGTCACCGCCCCCCCTATCGAAGCCGCCGAAGGCAAGGTTGTAATCCCAGGGGATCATGGACAGCCTGCCATCTGCCTCATACAGATAATAGTTGTGCATAAGGGAGCCGGTATAGCTGTCAAAATTGAGCACAAAATTGTGGGCCGCAAAGTACCGCAGTACCTCATCAATATTAATGACCTCTGCAAGATCAACACCTTCATTGAGCTGCTTAAGCGCCGTGAGCAGCCGCGTCTTGTCGGCGCTATCGGGCTTAAAAACCGCATTATCAAAAATTTGATTGTAGCTTTCGATTTCATCGTCAATGTATTGCAGGGCAACAGCGCTTTTTTCGTCTCCCCCGGTCATGCCGCCCCTTTCCGGCTGTTCCTCGTTCATACCCGCAGTGTCGGGCTTATAGATTTGGCCGAAATCGGCGCCGTAGTTGCGCCGCGCAAAGGCTTTGTCAATGCCCTCTACCGCGAGATACAGCCCCCAATCTTCCCCGTTCACCCTGATAAAAATGAAACTGAAAAGCGGCGTGTCGGCCCCTGCCTCCCTCATCATTTCAAAACTGATGTAGTCTTTCAGATAGGTGTAATCCTGGGCGATATTGTTGAGGGCCAGCTTGTCAAGCCCGTAATAGGTTCTTCCCGGAACATAGTGATCAAATTCAATTTTGAAACCGTACCGTTCCGTATCGGATTGAAAAGCCTTTACCAGTGAGGAATTTCCCTTGGGACGAATACCCACACTATTAACAGAATCTCCGTCAATCACCACATTACATTGAATGTACTGTTCCGCTGTCGCGCTGGCAAGCATGGTTTCCCAATCAGATCTGTCCACCACAATATCCAGGCTGTGTACCCTGTCGGTGGAAAAAAGTTTTTCTTCGTAGGGCATTTCCGGTTTCTGGACGACAATACCCAATGAACTTCCCATGGTGAACAGCACCGTAATAATGAGGGTTGCCACACTGATCACGGTACAGAGCGCCGCCGTATATTTGCTTTTTAACATCCCTTACCCCATGTAATCGCCGTTATAGCTGACCAGTACCACATTTGAGACCCCGTCCAGGGCAGATAAGCCGTTCACAAATGAAGTGTCCGCAGACTTTAACCGGACCTCATAATTCAGTTCTATTGAGAGGGGCGTAACGGTCTTGCTCTTGATACTGCTTTTTTGCACAGAGCCCTTTAATTTTTCCGCAGCATTTTTTTCAGCAGCGGTGTCCTTGCAGGTAATGACGATAATATAGGGATCGTCGTAGGATTTCCGGTTGATAAAGATCAGCAGGATAATGCCGATGACGGCGCTGCCGAATACCGCAAGGGGTATCATTCCCGCGGCAAGTACGATCCCCACGGCGATTGACCAGAACAAAAACGCAATATCAAGGGGTTCCTTGATTGCGGTACGGAACCGCACGATGGAGAGTGCGCCGACCATACCGAGGGATAACACCACATTGCTGGTTACCGCAAGGATGACCAGGGTAGTAATCATGGTCATGGCGATAAGGGTTACCCCGAAGCTGGCGGAATACATCACCCCCTTGAATGTTTTCCGGTACACCAGAAAGATAAATACCCCAAGCCCGAAGGCCAGAACCAGGGCCAGAACCATATCAAAAATTGATACGCTCTTTACATTGGCGAGAAACCCGGATTTAAAAATGTCATTGAAAGTCATGTTCATAATTTCTTCTCCTTTTATTGGTACATTAGCCGTACATACGGCATAAAGCATACTTTGAACAGGCCGATGCGCGCCGGTCCCCTATCCGCAGCAGATCAACGATAAACTGCGGTATAAAAGCGTCATATTTCACTTCAAGCAAAACAATTTCATTGCCCGCCGCGGCCAGGGGCACTGCGGGGTCAAGAAAATCCGTAGAAAACAGGGCGGTCCGTATATTCCGGTCAAAGGTGATTCTCACATTCCCTGCGGAAAACACAAAGGGTTCACGGATATATTCCACGATTGTTTTTGGCCGCAAGAGGAGGCCCGTCATTTTGTGGTACAACTCGGCAACGAGGGGCCGCTGTTCATCGACCATCCACCCCAGGTCTCCCTCCCGCAGCAGTGCTACTTCCTCCGCGGTAACAGGAGCCGATTGCTTGTAACACAGACCATTCATCTTGCTCTTTTTTTCAAGCCGTATTAACGCAGTATCATTGTTGTAACTGCGTATGCGGAACTTTTCCCGCCTGTCCACGCCGTCTATTTTCTCCCTGAGGGCGTCATCCCCCGGGGTGTCAAAATAAAGGCTGCGGATGGAGTATTCCCCATTTGCTCCAACATTGGCGTCATGGGGCAAGACCGCCTTCAGCCTGTTTTTAAGGGCCACGTAATCTACATAATTCAGGCTGTGCTTGAATTCATGCCGTCCGGAGATTTTTTTTCGGGGCATCTAAAAACTTCCCCCGTATCCCAGCCCCCGTATTGCCGCCTGTGAAGCGGAACTTATTGCCGGACACCCCACAAAGGCGGTGTTATCAATTTTAACTCTGCCTGAGGGAAGGGTCACCGATGCAAGGCTGGTACAACCCTGAAAAGCATAATCCTCAATTTTAGTAATGCTGTTGGGGAGCGCTATTGATCGAAGGGAGCTGCATCCTGAAAATGCTCCATTTTCTATCTTTGTTATACCGGCGGGAAGGGTTACCGATGTAAGGGCCGTACAGCCCTGAAACACATAGTCCCCGATTCCCTTTACGCTTGAGGGAATGGTTACCGATGTAATGGAGGTATTACCGGCAAAGGCAAAATCCCCGATGCCTATTACCGGGGAACCGTCAATCACCGACGGAATGGTCACCGCCCTTGCGCTCCCCTTGTATTCGGTAATCACCACCCCAAAATCCAGCGTCGGGTGATTTGCTACGATCGGGTGCTTCCACACGGTAAAATCGCTGGCTGTTTGCGCGAAAATATTCGCGGAACCAAGCGCCAAAGCCAGACACACCATTCCTAAAAACCTTGCATATTTCATTTTCTTCTCCTTGTGTTTTTCGTTAAAGATATTGGCGGTATTAGAGTTGTTCAATAACTTCAGTTATTGAACAACAACCATTAAAAAACGCAAAATACAGAGTATTTTGCAGGACTTGTTCGGCAACT
This sequence comes from Spirochaetia bacterium, assembly GCA_025997555.1. GTDB lineage: Bacteria > Spirochaetota > Spirochaetia > Treponematales > Breznakiellaceae > BNUT01. The sequence continues at coordinate 2,420 of BNUT01000008.1, read as the reverse complement.
AACCCGAACTTTAGTTCGCAAGTTGCCGAACAAGTCTATTAATACAATACCGCCAAACACGATGAACTTTACCTCATTTACCAGCGGCCAAACCCTCCGGCTGTGTCCGGAAAGTCGTAGGTTTTACCGTTGAAGGTAAGTTTGGTTACCCATAAAAATTTTGCGTTGGAATTAAGGGGCACTGCGGTTGCGGAGCCTTCAAGGCTGACGGTGACGCCTTCCTTCAAACCATCAACAAATCCGATGAGCCTTTGGATGCCGCTTGTGTAATAGGTTTTACCATCGGCGACCACGGCAATGCGGCCCTCAACCAACTGCAATGTGCCATTGATGGTAACCGCTTCCGCAGCGATGGCAGTACGGGGAAAGCCTTTCCCGCCATCGAATCCGCCCCTGCCATGGGCCCATAATGAACCGGCGCAGAGCAGTCCAATAAGGGCGATCAAAAAAATACCTCTTGTCTTTTTCATACAAACTCCTGAACAAAAAAATAAATAGTGGCCAACGGCCACCTATTATTAAGCAAGAACTGTGCCAAGTGTTTTTTGAGGGAATAGGGGGAGAAATTCAGCCATTTGAGCCGGTTCCAAAATTAAGAATTTAACCACGAACCACACGAAAAACACGAACTAAATGCTCTTTTGGTGTGGTTCGTGTTGTTCGTGGTTAATTAATTTCTATTTTGGAGCTGGTCATTTCTTTATAATTGGAGATCGCTGCCGGGAAAAAGATTCCCGGTCCGTGTATTATTTACGCATTCTTGGCGAGCCAGGAAATCCTTCAATTTTCTGTGGTTCAACAGATCAGGGCTCCTGCATTTACTTTTTTAACTACAAAATTCACTCAGAACTGCGACATTTCTGAAAAAAAAAGAACAACCGCGAAGGCGAAAAAGGCGCAGAAGGAAGGAAAAAGATACGAAACGGGATATTTCCTTCTGCGCCTCTGCGGTTAAAATTCTTCAGATTCCGGTGATTTCCCGGAATCTGAAAGTAAATACAATAGCCCTGATGTCAAGTAGTTTTTTAAAATAGTTTTTTGTAACTATTCAGCCGGATACGGATACATGGGGTAGTAGGGCAAACCGCTCCTATGCGAAATACACGCAGTCCCTAAGCTCCTCAGCATTACTGCGCATTTTCCGCAGCGCCCGTATTTCAATCTGACGGACCGCTTCCGGGGAAATGCCCATCTTGTCGCCGATGGTTTTAAGGGAATGACGCTCGCAGCCGTCAAGCTGATACCGGTAGGTGAGTATCCGCCGCTCCCGATCTTTCAGGCGGTTAAGGATCCGCATGGTATCAGTATGGGAGGATTTCCGCAAAAGGTCCTGTTCAGGATTGTAGGTATTATCCTCGTGGAAATCCGTAACGGCGGAACTGTCTTCAGGGGACCGTTGATCCCCGACCACATCCAGGGATACAAGGCCGTTGGTTATACCAAGAATCTGCTCGACTTCTTCCACGGAAACACCGATTGCGGCGGCTAGCTCAGCGGAGCCGGGCTGATGCATAAGTGATTGGCTTAAGGAGTGAAAGACTTTCTGAATCCGCTGAAACAATACTTCTTTGTGATGGGGCAGACGGATAACCCGCTTTTTATTCGAGATGTACCGGGAAATGGATTGGCGTATCCACCAGTTAGCATAAGTTGAAAAACGAATATTCCTGCGATAATCATATTTTTCCACAGCCCGGATAAGGCCCATGTTTCCTTCCTGTATGATATCCATCAGGGGAACCCCGCTGGAAATATACATGCGGGCTATTTTGATAACCAGCCGCAGATTAGCCTCTATCAGCCGACGGCGGGCATCCTCATCACCTTCCTGGATCCGTCTTGACAGTTCCAGGGCCTCTTCAAAACTTAAAAGGGGAATGGCTTTGATCTGGTTAAAATAGGCCTGTAAGCTGTCAAATTCCTGGGTGCCGGTGTCTTTTTGCTTTACCATAAATCCTCCTAAAATGTCTTTCAGCAAATCATTACTAAATAAGCAGGTTTCGTGCCAAGCCACGAAATAATGCCTTGTGCCTTATAATTCCTTATGCCATATAGAATTAGAAAATGCGGAAATTTTAAACATTTTTATTATATTCCCAATCTGTATAAAAATTTATACTATTTCCATTTTTGATTATATGGAAAAACTAATGTGCCTATGCTATGCTTATACTATTATTATGATTGAGTATGTGGTGCCAGGTAATATTGATGACCGGATTTTGACGCGGGCAGTGCAAATCCTCAATGGCGGAGGACTTTTGGCGCTGCCCACCGACACCAGTTGGAGTCTGGCCTGTTCCCTGAAGTCCGGGGAAGGAATAAAAAAGCTCAGGGCCCTGTCCGGTGAACGGGACGAACGGCACTTTACCCTGCTCTGCTCCGATATTTCCCAGTTTGGGGAACTTTGCAGCCTGGAT
>BNUT01000007.1 GCA_025997555.1 Spirochaetia bacterium | reverse complement strand
CCGGCCAGACGCCTTCAACGTTGAAGAACCAGGGCTGCGGAAAAGCCTGACTGAGGATGATAGATTCTCTGATGGGATAACTGACTAAGGTGTACTGTTTATGCTGATCATCCCGTACCGTAAGAACGGTGGTATTCGTGCTTATTGCATCTCCGGAACTGCGGCTTGTTACTGTCCATGATGGCGATACGGGTACAAATTCATCCTTATCGATCCGGTATAGGTTCCCGCGGAGATCAAGATAGAGTGCCCCATTGAGAGGAAGTTTGTACCCCGCCAGTTTATCGGTGATCAAACTGGTGGAAGCCGCAAGGAATACGCTGCCGATGACACTGCCGTTTTGGGGATGGTACAGGGGGCTGACAAAGGGGATGACCGGAAAATTCCGTATGGTATAAAAGGGGTCGGCGATAATCTTTTGCCATACCGTATCGGGGTCTTCGCGGGGACTGGTAAGCCCCGTGCTGAACACGGAATCCACATTCCATCTGGTGACCGGCATGGAAGAAGAAATCCCGTTCCCCAACTGGAGCAGCCGTTTGTTTTCGTGGTTGAAAATCAGCAGACGGCTGATGTAGGGAAGGGCGTGATTATTGTTTACTTCTTCCGACAGACGATACCATGCGTTAAGGCCCGTCTGCGCCGGGTCCTGTGCGGAAATAAACCAGGAAGTAATGGTCTCGTTAATCCCACACCATCTGCCCAGGGAGGTAAGATCCCGCAAGTCCTGTTCGATGAATCCGGCGATGAGCTGGAGGTTGAATTCTACGGACTGAATGGTGGTCCTGCGTTCAAAGGTATAGATCACATAGGAGCTGAAAATAAAAACCATCACCGTAATGACAAAGGCAAAGATTACCATTAACAGTATAGCCCGGCTTTTTACCGTTTTTAACTTATCGTTCATTGTTAATATTTAAGCACAGAAAATGTAATATCGCAAGAAAAATTTTTCATAGAGAAATTTTACCGTTTTTTCATAAAAAAGTATATTGTTTTTTGAAGATTTATTGAAAAAATGAATGAACTGGATATTATTTTACATTCCGCTCCAAAAAAATCGGGTTTACACTTATTTTATATTTTGCAGAATAACCTTAAGGAGGCTGTTATGAAAAAGAAAATGGTACTGGCGGCGGCGTTAATCGCGTTCGCCATGATCGGTTCCCCCCTGTTTGCCGGGGGCGGAAAGGAAACTTCAAGCGGCGGCGCCAGCGGCGGCAAGACCGTCATCAACTGGGCGATCTGGGATTATGATCTGACCCCTTATTACAAGGCCCTGATCGAAGCCTATGAGGCGAAGAATCCCAATACAAAGATCGAAGTTGTCGATCTGGGAAGCGCCGATTTTATGACCGTCCTGGGTACCCAGCTTTCAGGCGGCGCGGACCTTGATGTGGTATGCGTCAAGGATATTCCCGGCTATTCAAATCTGGTAAAGCAGAACCGCCTGGAGCCTCTCAACGGCTACATTAAATCCGCCAATATCAACACCAGCCTTTACGGTGGTACCACTGAGCAGATTGCGGTAAATGGTGAAGTGTATGCCCTGCCGTTCCGCAGCGACTTTTGGGTTATTTATTACAACAAGGATCTTTTCGATGCGGCGGGGGTTCCCTATCCCTCCAACGATCTGACACTTGACCAGTACGATGCTCTTGCCCGCCGGCTTACCCGGGGCAGCGGGGCCAACAAGGTTTACGGCGCTCATTACCACACATGGCGCAGCGCAGTATCCCTGTTCAGTATTCTTGACGGGAAGAACACCATCGTGGACGGCAAATACGACTTCCTTGCTCCCTATTACGAACGGGTACTTAAAGAACAAAAGGATGGTATTGTGATGGATTTCGCCACCATCAAAACATCGGGGACCCACTATTCGGGGGCCTTCTTCAACAATCAGATCGCCATGCTGAACATGGGAACCTGGTTTATCGGCACCCAGATCGACAAGATCAAATCCGGGGAATCCCTTTCAAAGAATTGGGGCATCGTGAAGTATCCCCATCCTGACGGCGTTCAGGCGGGAACCACTTTAGGAACCATCACTTCCCTTGGGGTAAACCGGAATTCAAAAAACAAGGACGCCGCCCTGGACTTTATGAAGTTTGTCACCGGCCCCGAAGGAGCCACGGTCCTGGCAAAGACGGGCACCATTCCGGCGATCATGAACGCCGATGTGATTAACGCCATTGCGGGCATGGACGGGTTCCCCGCTGATGCGAACAGCAAGGAAGCCCTTAATGTGTCCAAGACCTATCTTGAGATGCCCCTTCACGAAAAGAGCGCCGACATTGAAATGGTTCTGAACGAAAACCATGACGCTATCATGACCGGCAACATCACGGTACAACAGGCGATCCAGGACATGAACAACCGGGTCGGTAAACTTTTGGGCCGGTAGTAAAAAAAGAATGAGGATGCGGCAATGACCAAGCAAACAAAGGAAACGATAGTAGCATATAGCTTTATAACTCCCAATTTTCTTGGCTTTGCCGTATTCACCCTCATACCTCTTGTGTTCGCCCTTGTCCTGTCATTTCTCCAATGGGATGGGGCGAACCCTATTCAATTTGTCGGTTTAAAAAACTTTACGCGCCTTGTGGGGGATACAATTTTCTGGCGCGCCCTTGGGAACACCGTGCTGTATACCACCGGAGTGGTTCCCCTTACATTGGCTTGTTCTCTATTTCTTGCCATCTTGCTTAATCAAAAATTGAAGGGCCGGAATTTTTTCCGCACCGTTTCTTTCTTCCCTTATGTGGCTTCACTGGTGGCAGTTGCCGCTGTCTGGAATTTTATTTTCAGTCCTACGCGGGGGCCGGTGAACAATTTGCTTTCCGCATTATTTAGTATTCCTGTTGAAAATCTTCCCCGCTGGGCGGCGGATAAAAATTGGGCCCTGCCCACGGTTATCTTTTTCAGCGTCTGGAAAAACATGGGCTATTACATGGTAATATACCTGGCGGGCCTCCAGGGGGTGAATGCGGAACTTTACGAAGCCGCCGGTCTTGACGGCGCAAACAGTTGGCAGAAATTTCGCCATGTCACCATCCCCCAGCTTGCGCCCACTACCTTCTTCATATTGATGATGCTGGTCATCAGTTCCTTTAAAGTTTACGATATCTTTATCAATATATTTGCCGGCGGTGACAACCAGCTTACCAATACGACACGGGTTCTGGTGTACCAGATCTACAACACCGCTTTCCGTTCCCTGGAATATGGTTATGCAAGCGCCATCGCCATGATCCTTTTTGTGCTGGTTGTGGGGATTACCCTCTTTCAGTTCCGCTTTGAGAAACGGTTCAATTAGGGGGTGAAGTGATGTCAGACCAAAGCATATCCGTTAATTACCACACAAGCCGCAGCATTACTAAAGTCGTAGTTTATCTGTTTCTGATAATCACCGCCTTTACCATGCTGGTTCCTTTCGCATGGATGCTCTCATCATCATTAAAACTAAACAAAGATGTATTTGCTTTTCCCATGCGGTGGATCCCCGAAAATCCCCGATGGCAAAATTACGCCGATATCTGGAAAAAGATACCCCTTTTAACTTTTATTTTGAACACCGCAAAACTTTCTGTTATCGTAACGCTCCTGCAGCTTTTAACTTCAAGCTTTGCGGCTTATGCTTTTGCGAAGCTGCGCTTCCCCGGCCGCAAGGGACTTTTTCTTGGTTACATCGCCACCATCGCCGTACCCTGGCAGGCCTACATGGTTCCCCAGTTTATCATGATGCGGGCCATGGGGCTTAACAACACCCATCTGGCCATCATCTGTCTCCAGGCATTTTCCGCCTTTGGGGTGTTCATGATGAAGCAGTTCTACGAAAGTGTCCCCGATGAACTGCGGGAGGCCGCCCGGATAGACGGCCTTAATGAATACGGTATCTGGCTGCGGATCATGCTGCCCCTGTCAAAGCCCGCCCTCTCAACCCTTACCATTATCACCTTTGTGAATACCTGGAACGACTTCCTCGGTCCCCTGATCTATTTGACCCGGACAAACCTTAAAACTATCCAAATCGGCCTGAGGGCATTCATTTCACAGTATTCCAGCGAATATGGCCTCATCATGGCGGCTAGCGTGGTTGCCCTTGTTCCGGTGCTCATGATCTTCCTTTCATTACAGCGTTACTTTGTGCAGGGTGTTGCATCAACGGGGCTGAAAGGTTAAGCTTTATCCGTGGGGGATACTATGAGCGACAATAAGGGAAATTATCAGGCTGATATTCACAATACGGGCTATGAGCAGGAGTATCATGAAAAGCTTCTGGACAGCGCCGGTCTTATCAATACTGCGGGGCGGGAAACAGAATCACTAAATGGCAAATGGAATTTCGGGGTCGATTTATACGACACTTGCCGCCGGGCTCATTGGTATAAGGATGTGCAGTGCAATGCCGCCGGTAACCCCATGCCGCTGGACTACGATTGGGAAGCCTGGGACCGGATCACCGTGCCCGCCGTCTGGAACCTGGAACGGCCGGAGCTCCACTATTTTGAAGGTTCCGGTGTTTATACCCGTACCTTCCGCTATGTTAAGCAGGCTGCGGGCGAACGGCTCTTCCTCCGGTTTGAGGGCGCTTCCTATGAAACTTCAGTTTTTCTGAACGGCGAATTTGTGGGAACCCATGACGGATCATCCACGCCCTTCAACGCCGATATCAGCGATTTGGTAAAAACTGAAAACCGCATCGTGGTGGTTGCCGATGCCCGCAGAAGTCCTCTGCGGATTCCTATGGAGAATACCGACTGGTTTAACTACGGCGGTATTTACCGGGATGTGTATCTAATCCGCCTTCCCAAAGTTTTTATCAAGGACTGGTTTGTGCGGCTTGTCCCCGACGGTACATTTTCAAAGATCCGCACCGATGTTTTGATTGACAGTAATACTGTTGCAGGTAAGGTATTGATTGAAATTCCTGAACTTGGCATCAAGCAGGAAGCGGCGGTACAAAACGGAAAAGCTTCGATAGATATTTCCGTCACCCCGAACCAGCTTAAACTTTGGAGCCCCGATGATCCGAAACTCTACGATGTGAGTATTAGTTTTACTCTCAACGGTGCGGGTACGGCAGACACGGTACATGACCGCATCGGTTTCCGGGAAATTAAAGCCAGTGGGCATGAGCTGTTCCTCAATGGCAAGAAGATAATCCTTAGAGGGATTTGTGTCCACGAGGATCATTATGAACTGGGCAAAACTACCAACAGTGATATTATCAGGGCAACCATCCGGGACTTAAAGGAGATGAACGGAAACTTCTTTCGCCTTGCCCACTATCCCCATGATTCCCGGTTTGCAAAAATTGCCGATGAAGAAGGGGTGCTGCTCTGGGAAGAAGTCCCGGTATACTGGGCCGTAGCCTTTGACAATCCCGGCGCCTATAAGGATGCGGAGAATCAGTTGAGCGAATTGATCCTGCGGGATCACAACCGGGCCAGCGTCATCATCTGGTCCGTGGGAAATGAAAACGCCGACACCGATGCGCGTAACAACTTTATGTCCAATCTGGCAAACAAGGCCCACGCACTGGACGATTCCCGGCTCGTTTCCGCCGCCTGTCTTATTAACCACATCAAACTCAAGATCGAAGATCGGCTTACGGATTCTCTGGATGTAATCGGCATCAACGAATACTACGGCTGGTATGATCCGGACTTCGACAAGCTTCCCAAAATACTGGTCAATTCCGATCCGGGAAAACCGGTGATCATCACCGAATTCGGCGGCGATGCGCGGAAGGGACAGCGTGGCAGTGTTGACGATCTCTGGACCGAAGATAAACAGAAACGGCTTTTTGAACAGCAGATAGAAACCATCAGAAAGTGTCCCTACATTGCGGGGACCACTCCCTGGATATTCTACGATTTCCGTTCTCCCCGCAGGCTCAACCGCTATCAGGAAGAGTTCAACCGCAAGGGCTTTATCGATGCGGACCGAAAAACAAAAAAGTCCGCCTTTTATGTGATGCAGGAATACTACAAGAATATATCCGGGAAATAGGCTTTATTCAAAATGAATAATAGTCCCCTGCGCCGCGATTTGTCCGGTAGTTGCGATGATCTCGCCCGGCAGGAAATTGTCAAACCAGACTTCGGCCTGCTGGCCCGCTCGCTCTTTTAACCCCACTTGGTAACCGGTAAACGGGTTCCCGATAAACAGCCGCTTCCCGCAGAAATAACTATTGACAAAACGCACGAAGTAGCCGATATAGTTTATAGTCTTTTATGGAGGAAACTGTGTCGTTGAAAATGAAAAAGAGCAATTTGGTAATCGTATCCGCTGCTGCGCTCATGCTCGCCGGTGTGCTGGCGGGATTGGTGTCATGTCAGATGGGAATAGAAGATCTCCCCTTGCCGCCGATAGCACCCAATGCCAGCATCGTGAAGGGCGCGGATGGTACCAATAAGTATGTCCTGGAGTGGAAGCGTGATTCGGGTATATTATACCAAGATGCGGATTATGATGCGGTCAGCATCGAGCACATGGAGGATGCCCTGACAAAATGGCAGCTTTATACCCGGATGATTGACCCCCGGCCCTTCTATGATCCTCCGGGCGGCACGGGGATAGCGCCGGACCCTTGGGCGTTGTCGGGATTGATGAACAACCCCTATGAGGTTGGTACATACGACAGCAGCTGGAAAATTTACAATGAACCCTCATACGGAACCGTTGTTATCCACCGGTACTGGCCGACGAATATCCCCGATGTCGCTACTTGGGTGAGCTCCGAGGACTCCCGGAGGGCGGCGTTTAAGAAGGCCGTGGCGGAGATTGAATCCATGCAGGCGGCTATAAAGGCATCCTCCCTCTATGACACGGGGCGGGTCGATCCCGTCACGGGGATCAAAAGCCGGCCCCTTCTGGCGCTCTATGAAGCCATGGCGGACTGTATTGCCTATAACCCCCCGTCGGCGGCTTGTATACAACGGCAGGACTTTAACTGGGACAATGGTAGGGTCGTGCTCCCTCCGGATGAGAGCGGGTGGTTGTATGAATATTACATGGGATTTGCCCCGGACCACAATTATTACGACAACCCCGCCGGGGATTTAGCGCTTCCGGAGTGATGCCCGTGAACTTCCGGGAGGACATTATGTCGATAAAACTGAAAAAGAGCGATTTGGTAATTGCATCTGCGGTTACGGCGCTCATTCTCGCCGCTGTGCTGGCGGGATTGGCGGCATGTCAAAATCCCGTCACGGGTATTGATTTGGATGCCCCCAAGACCCAAGGGCTGGATACCGGTCCCACCACCAACGGCGGGTACAGGGCCGCCACCCTCACGGTGCCCAACTTTAGGACTGTGCCCGGCGGCTACACGGGGCCGGCCCGTATCACCTACTATAACTATTCCGACACCTTATACGTTACCGTTACCGCCGCCGGTCTGCTGGAGTACCCCCCTTCCCGGACCCTGCCCACAGGGAGCATTAAGAGCATCACCCTGACGGACGTGAACAAGACCCACCTGATAGGCCGCCTCGCGCAGTCTGGGGCCCCTCTTATCGTGCTCAATCTGGACACCGGCGGGGACCTGCATTTCCGCCCGGCGGTCTCCGGCTCTATCCCCATAGGCACTTACGCGGAGTTTCAACTGATAAACACCGTTTCCGGGGCACTGGGCGGCGCCTACAAACAGGAGGCCGACCTGGACCTGATGGGCGGCATGACCATGAGCAGCCTTTGGGACATTATCGCCTGGACGCCTGTGGGGGCCGCCTCCGGTTCGGCGTTTATCGGTACCTATGACGGCAATGGAAAGAAGCTGCTGCGCCTACAGATAAACACACCCGGTAGCGCGAGCCCTGTGGGGCTTTTCAGCCAGGTGGGATCAACGGGAGTAATCAAGAACGTCGGTATCGAGTCCGGCGCGGTGGTTGGAAATAACAATGTCGGCGGTGTGGCGGGGATAAGCGCAGGCAGCATCACCGCCTGCTACAACAATGCCTCGGTGAAAGGAAGCAGGGTGAGCGGAACCGGCAACAATGTCGGCGGTGTGGTAGGGACAAACTCAGGTACCATCTTCGCTTGCTACAACTCAGGCACGGTGAGCGGCAATGAATCTAGTGAATTTACCGGCGGTGTGGCGGGGATAAGCACAGGCAACATCACCGCCTGTTACAACACAGGCATGGTGGCCGGCTTTGAATTTATCGGCGGCGTGGCGGGGACGGCAGGCAACATCACCGCCTGCTACAACACAGGCACGGTGGGCGATAGCACCGTCAGCAACAAAGTCGGCGGCGTGGTAGGGGTTATGACAGGCAACATCACCGCCTGCTACAACACAGGCACGGTGTTCGTCCAGAGAGGCGGTTTAGCCGGCGGCGTAGCGGGATCCAGACAAAGCGGCTCTATGGCCAACTGCTACTGGAAAGGCACCGGCACGCAGGCAATCGGGGGCGCATCAGGGTCCACCTCCAACTCATTCGGCGCCTACTTTAGCCCCGGGAGCTCCGGTGAATGGGGCACCGGCAACGGTTCGGGCAGCGGGACGTACTGGATGTCCGGCACTACCAACGGTGCCCAACTGCCCCGGTTGTGGTTTGAATAGGAGGACACTATGTCTATAAAAATGAAAAAAAGGGATTTGGCAATCGCATTCGCTTTTCTAGCGCTCATTCTCGTCGCTGTGCTGACGGGATTGGCGGCATGTCAAAATCCCGGCACGGGCCTTTATTTGGGTGCCCACGAGACCCAAACGCTGAATACCGGCCCCACCACCAACGGCGGGTACGGCCCCGCCCCCAACCCCAATCTCAACCTCACGGTGCCCAACTTTATGACTGTGCCCGGCGGCTACACGGGGCCGGCCATTATCACCTACTATAACCCCGATGCCACCTTTTCCGTAACCATTACCGCCGCCGGTCTGCTGGAGTACCCCCCTTCCGTGACCCGGCCCACAGGGTCCATTAAGAGCATCACCCTGACGGACGTGAACAAGACCCACCTGATAGGCCGCCCCGCGCAGTTTGGAGCCCCTCTTATCGTGCTCAATCTGGACACCGGCGGGGAACTGCATTTCCGCCCGGCGGTCTCCGGCTCTATTCCCATAGGCACCTACGCGGAATTCCAACTGATAAACAACACCACCTCCGGGGCACTGCTCGGCATCTACAAACAGGAGGCCGACCTGGACCTGATGGGCGGCCAGCAGGGGGTTCCCGACTGGACGCCCGTGGGCACCAACAGGATGATGTTTAGCGGCACCTATGACGGCGGGGGAAAGAAACTGATGCGCCTACAGATAAACAAACCCGACAGCGCGGAACCTGTGGGGCTTTTCTGCCGGGTGACCGGAGTACTCAAGAACATCGGTATCGAGTCCGGCACGGTGACGGGAGGAGGTTACTGTACCGGCGGTGTGACGGGGGAAAGCGTAGGCCCCATCACCGCCTGTTACAACAGGGCTGCGGTGACCGGCAAGTCCTATGTCGGCGGTGTGGCGGGGTTAAGCACAGGCGGCATCACCGCCTGTTACAACACGGCTGCGGTGACCGGCACTGAATATGTCGGCGGCGTGGCGGGAAGTTCACGCACTATGACCGCCAGTTACAACTCAGGCGCGGTGACCGGCAATTACTATCTCGGCGGTGTGGCGGGGATAATAAGCTTCGAAACTATCACCGCCTGTTACAACACGGCTGCGGTGACCGGCTATGGCTATCTCGGCGGTGTGGCGGGGCGAAGCAACGGCGACATCACCGCCTGTTACAACACAGGCACGGTGGTGGCCAATAGCTTCTACGGCAAGCAAGTCGGCGGCGTGGCGGGGGAATTGTATTCGACAGGCACTATCACCGCCAGCTACAACTCAGGCGCGTTGACAGGCAAGAGCGGCTATGTCGGCGGCGTGGCGGGAGTCAACCATGGCGGCTCTCTATTATACTGCTACTGGAAAGGCGTCGGCACGCAGCCGGTCGGGGAGGCATCAGGGTCCACCTCCAACTCATTCGGCGCCCACTTTAGCCCCGGGAGCTCCGGTGAGTGGGGCACCGGCAACGGTTCGGGCAGCGGGAGGTACTGGATGGCCGGCACTACCAACGGCGGCCAATTGCCCCGGTTATGGTTTGAATGAGGAGGACACTAGGTCGATAAATAGGCCGTGTGTTCAGAGGCCGCTTTGGGGTGAGACTCAGGGCGGTTTTTTTGTTTGCGTTTGATGCCGTATCAACGATATCAGCCATGTCCGCGCCTACTGGGAGTTGGCCTGTGCGCCCTGGCCTGGTTTCATGAGAAGGTCGAATTTATACCCTAATGAAAAGCTTATCATTCTCCGCTGATAGAGGATCTTTGGATTGACCGCCGGCCGCACGATAGCAGTGAAATCGCCCGCGTATCGGACATCCAAAAACACGATATGCGATGATCCCAAGCGTATCCCCAGTTCCGCCCCCGCCGTCCACCCCAGGGGGATCTGGTAACGAACATCAAACGCCTCATCGTACCCATTCTTCTCTTTCCGGGTCATCTGGCCCAGGGGGGCTGCCAGATACACCCCGGCTAGGGGAGAAATCACCAACTGGTCAATCCAGAAGATCCCTTTAACTATCAGGGGGACCATGAGCGACACGGACTGGTAGGTCTCCTCCGGGTACAGGTAAGCCATGTCAACAGAATTGGAAGAATCAAATTTATTGTTATAGTGCTTGAGGGGTGCGAAATCCATGGTGAATATTGCTTCGGTCTGAAAACCCACATACCGCCACGGCTGGTACGATAAATGCAGAGCCGCTTCAAAGGTGTGTCCCAGTGTATAGGGATCGGGATAGAGCTCTGCCCTGCTCGTAAAGGGCTGATAAAACCGCATCGAGTAACCCGCACGGAGGCCCAGGAACAGATGATATTCCTTAGGGGCTTCAGCTTTCAAACTAAGTCTTTTCGATATCGGGGCGTTTGCCATAAGGCTGTAGATCGTGGTCAGGTTCCAGTCGTTCATCTCTTCGGTGGTTTGGTACCCCATGCCGGTGGTGACAATCAGCGCGCCGGTCTCGGTGTTATACAGTTCCGCAGTAAGGACATAGTCCCCATATTCTTCATCGTATTCCAGGCTTGCGACGATATAAAAGTCCGATGCTTCCTGGGTTTCGGTCAATTCGTAACCGCTGCCTTTTACTTCTTCCGGGAGGTTAAAGTCAAAATACGCCCGGTCTTCCGCCGAGCCGCCTGTCGTCGGCGCGACCCAGACCTTAACATTGGCAAATTTTTCGCCAATATTGGCAGATTTTTCGCCTTCAGGGATTGACTCCGCTTGAGCATAGAGGGCCGCCGTTACGGTCAGCATCGCGAGGAATCCAATGATCTTTTTTATGGGGCGATTACCGGTACAATGCAGTAAGGCCATTTCCCCTTCTCCTTTTACCATTTATCATAGTATATTATCGGAGAAATAAAGCAATACATAAGAAATGGACGGGCGTGGTTTTCCTTCCTTGATATTTATCCGTAATATGCCGATACTTACTTATAGAAGCAGGAGGATATTACTATGAACAAAACACGTTTTCCCGGTATAGCGGCGGGCGCTCTTGCCGCCCTGGCTTTGGCCGTCTTTGTCGGGTGTGACTTTTCTGTGAACCCCGACTATCGGGACCCCCTCAATATGCCGCCGGAACTGCCCTATTTCAGCATCGTGCAGAACCGCCCCTTCAATAAAACCACCAATCCGCAAGGCTGGACTGACATCAGTATTACGCTGGAGTGGCGGCGGCCGACGGGAATGATGTTTCCGGACGCGCTGATCAGCCAGAAGGCAATCGACGATGCGCTGAGTGCGGCCCTGGATACATGGATGAAGTATAAGGCGCTGATTGCGCCCCAGCCCTTCTATGATGATAACGGCAACGGGGTAAAGGATGACAGTCGCATAGAGCAATTTGCGACGTTTAGTGCTGCCTACAAAATGGAGGGTAGAACCACCCTTGTTATCAACCGGTACTGGCCGGCGGTTAAGGCGGCACTGCCGAACGCTCGGAGTGACCTTACTAACACCGTGGGCAGCCGGCAGGCTGCGTATGAACAGGCCGTGGAGGATACACGGGTCATGATGGAGCAAATCCTGGAATCCCCCCTCTATGAGCCCGGCAATGAGCTTTATGTGATCTATGCGGATATGCAAACCAATATCCCTGCTCCGGGGTATCCTCTTCCAACCGGGCAACAGACAACCTGGGACATAGTTACGGGGAGTGTCGCCAAAATCCTCGAATCCAAAGGAGTTTTGTATTATTATTATCTGGGGGCTATCCCGAATATTAGCAACTACCTCAACGACCCCATGACCGGCAGCCCGGACCCGCGTGGCGCGATGTGTGTCCCGGCTCCGTGACCGGCAGACCGGGGGCGCAGACCGGGGGCCGGATGGAGAAAGACGCGTTATTCCAGCATGGTGACGTATTTGTCCCCATGCACGCCGACGAGTTTCCCCTGTATGGGATCGGGCATGAGGTCAAGCAGCTCCATCGCCGTCACACTGAATAAGTTAGTTGCCCCTTCTGGAACGATAATAAACGGCATGGGGATACTGCGGTCCTTCCACCAGATTTCCGCCTCTTTTTTCAGCCCGCGTTGGGCTAACGTAACATCTTCCATGTTTTTCAGAACCAATTCTTCGGTAATCTTACTCATACACATACTCCTTAGAGCATACTATAGCATATTACTTGATATTTATCCGTAATATGCCGATATTTACCTATAAAAGCAGGAGGGCATCACCATGAACAAGACCCGTTTTCCCGGTATAGCGGCAGGCGGGCTTGCCGCCTTGGCCCTCACCGTAGATTAAAGGGACCAAGCGGGATGCAAGATTTGATGAAACAAAAGCTTTGGCTGCTATTCCTCATACCCTTGGCAGTATGCACGCCCCTCTTTGCTCAGTCTGCGGACGATGTGGAAAATATGAGCCGGATAGCGAATGTACGGGTCTGGGTTGCCCCGGTGAAAGGCGGCACGATACAGGAGCGGGAGTATTTTGACTTTAACATGCAGGAGGAAGTAAAGGGCTCCGGCTACCTCCTGGCCGAATCACTGGAGAAATCGGACTTTTATATCCAGTTTACCCTGGTGCATGATGAAGCATACGGTGACGAGACAATAACTGCGGAACTCTATATCACCGAAACCAATACCCTGATTATCACCACCGGCATGGGCTACACGGCGGTGGAGGACATGAACGACTGGAACCTGACCATGATCTACAGCCTTATGGCAAACGCCCCGCTGAATAAATACATCAACACCTGGGTGCCGCCCCCTCCCAAAAAATCTATCCTGTCCTTTCCCGAATACTGGCTGTACATGGGGTTCCGGGTAGGGTATTCAAACCGGCAGTACCGGCTTATGACGGATCCGAACCTGAAATTGTCAATCGACTTTAGCCGGGGGAACAGTTTTGAGGGGGGCGTTCAGCTATCCCTCCAGCCGTTCCCCTTCCTGGCTATTCAGGCGGAGGCCCTGTTCTCCAATGATGTCGTGCCCTTCCAGTTTCTAGTAATCCCTGATGAGCCGGGGGAGCCGCCGCAATTGGGCGAGGATACCTACAGCTCCTGGCTGCTGACGGTTCCCCTGACGGTTAAGGGTACCTTCCAATTGTTTGAAAGGCTGGCGCTCAACCCCTTTGCCGGGCTGTACTTTATCGTGCCCCTGAACGAGCTTAAAGGGAATAAATATGAAAACGATGAACTCACGCCCCTTACAGGCGGTACATACACCCTGCCCCTTGGGTTGACGGCGGGCCTTGAAATAGGGGCCGTCTTAGGGAAAGAGCGGAGCGGGGGGACCTTATTTCTGGATATCCGGTACTCCGCCGATTTTGGGTGGCTGGAATGGTCGGAGGGCGATCCGGTATACAAACGGGTGGGCATGGTGTCGATAACAGCGGGCTACCGTTACGGGTTTTTCAAGCGGAAATGACCGGCGCCCGCTACGCCGCGCCGCCCCAGACCGGTTTGAGATCAATCCCCAGGCCCGGCAGGATCGAAACAGGGATGGCATCGTCTTTTTTGTATATGGTGGATACAAAATGGCCGTTTTCCAGAACATGGACCTGTACCGTTTGCGTATCAGGATTAACAACCCAATATTCCCGGACCCCGGCGTCCAGATAGTAATTAAACTTTCTTAACAGCTCCTGCACGGTATTGGACGGGGAAACGATTTCAATCACCAGATCAGGGGCGCCGTCACAGGAACCCGCAGACAACTTGGTTTTATCGCACACCACAAGCAGATCCGGCTGTAACACCGTATCGTCGGTACGGTCTTCCCGGGGGAAAAGGCGGACATCCAGGGGCGCGGCAAATACTTCGCAGGGTTTTCCCAAGAGAAAGTTACTGAATTGGCGGGTGAGATCCCTGCTTATCCGCTGATGGATTACCGAGGGGGAAGCCATCATATAGGCCGCCCCATCCATGAGTTCATACCGCTTGTCTGTTTCCCATGCAAGGTAATCGGCATAGGTATAATGTGTTTTTTCCGCTTCCCGGAGTAATGGATCCGACATATCTATAGTTTAGGGCACTTGAAGGACTTGGTCAACGCAGAGGCGGATAGCCGTCTTTATTCTAGCAAAAATTCTCATATCATGATACGGTAAACCACCTGTTGAGGAGGCGTCATGACGGATGAGGTGCGTGAGATTACCGCCCGTGTAAGGGTGCTGCGGGAGATTGAGGAAATATCCGCCGAGGCCCTGGCGAAGGAGCTTGGTTTTGACCCGGCGGAATACAATGAATGGGAATCGGGGCAGAAGGACTTCCCTATCGGGGTTTTGGTGGAGATTGCCGCCCGGTTCAAAATTGACCTTTCAGAACTGGTCACAGGGAAAAAATCCAACCTGCGAACCTTTTGCCTGACCCGCGCAGGGGAGGCCCCGGAGGTCAGCCGCCGTCCCATGTACGCCTACTGGAACCTGGGCTATACCTTCCACCGCAAAAAGGCGGAGCCCTTCCTGGTGGAGGCGAAACCGGAGACGGGCGGCAAGCCCATCAGCCTTAACACCCATCCGGGGCAGGAATTCAACTATGTCCTTGAAGGCCGGCTCCTTATCTCCGTGGGGGGCCATGAAATGGAACTGGGCCCCGGTGATTCCATCTATTATGATTCCAGCGAACCCCACGGCATGAAGGCCCTGGGGGGCAGCCGGGCGCGTTTTTTGGCCATGGTACTGTAAGAAGGAGAGCTTAAAGTGGATTTTTTGAAGAAGTACTTGCCCCGGAGCGAGTTTGAGTCCTACGAGGATTTTTATCAGAATTATACGGTTAATGTGCCTGAGAATTTCAATTTTTCCTGGGATGTGATGGACGTGCAGGCCCAGGACCGGCCCAATGACCGGGCCATGCTCTGGACCGACGAACTGGGCGCTGAGGCTGAGTTCACCTACGCCGACATCAAGCGCCTGACCAATCAGGCCGCCAACGTGCTCCTTGCCGCGGGCATCCGCAAGGGCGACCCGGTGATGCTGATCCTCAAGCGCCGTTACGAATACTGGCCGGTGGTGCTGGCCCTCCACAAGATCGGGGCCATCGCCATCCCCGCCACCCACCTCCTCACCGTGAAGGATATCGTCTACCGCTGCGAGGCTGCGGACATCGTGGGCATCGTCTGCGTGGACGACCCGGAACTGATGTACCGGGTGGATGAGGCAGAGGCGAAGCTCAAGGCCAACGCAAAATCTGCGGGCAAACCTGAGCCGGCGCTCCGGTACAAGGCCTTTGTCCGCTCGGTTCATGCCCCTGCAGATGCCAAACCGGCGGAAGCAGCGGCAAAACTGCTGGCTGAACGGGCCGATAAGGCCGTTCTTGCAGCCGCCGGCGCCCCCGGCAGCCTGGCCCCCTGGAACGATTTCAACGTCCTGTCGGCTAAGGCTTCGGATAAGCTGGAGCGGCCCCCAAAGGTCAACACCAACGAAGATATCATGCTGCTGTACTTTACCTCCGGCACCACGGGGATGCCCAAGATGGTCCGTCACAACTTCAGGTATCCCTTTGGGCATATCGTGACCTCCAAATACTGGCACCAGGCGGTTTCCGACGGGCTCCACCTCACCGTGGCGGACACGGGCTGGGCCAAGGCCGCCTGGGGCAAGATCTACGGTCAGTGGCTCTTCGGGACCGGGATATTTGTGTACGATTACGACCGCTTTGTCCCCAAGGCAATGCTGGAGGTTATCACCAAGTATAAACTGACCACCTTTTGCGCCCCCCCCACGATTTACCGCTTCTTCATCAAAGAGGACTTGAGTAAATACAATTTTTCCTCTTTTAAGATGTTCTCCGTTGCGGGGGAGCCCCTGAACCCGGAAATTTACGAGCAGTTCCTCGCCGCCACGGGGATAAAACTCCACGAATGTTACGGCCAGACCGAGCTTACGGTGGTGATGGCAACTTTCCCCTGGCTGGAACCGAAACCCGGCTCCATGGGCAGGCCTTCCCCCGGTTACGACATCGATCTATTGAAGGATGACGGCACATCCTGCGCCATGGGTGAGGAAGGCCAGCTCGTGGTCCGCACCAACAGGATAAAGCCCCTGGGGATGTTCGACGGCTATTACCGGGATGCGGACCTGACCCATACGGTCTGGCACGACGATATCTACTACACCGGGGATGTGGCCTGGCGGGACGAGGACGGCTACTATTGGTTTGTGGGCCGTTCCGACGACGTGATCAAAAGTTCCGGCTACCGCATCGGTCCTTTTGAGGTGGAAAGCGCCCTGCTGGAACACCCGGCGGTGCTGGAATGCGCCATCACCGGGGTGCCCGATCCTGACCGGGGTACGGTGGTCAAGGCCACGGTGATCCTTGCCAAGGGCTATACCGCCTCAGACGCCCTCAAGAAGGAGCTTCAGGACCACGTCAAAAAGACCACGGCCCCCTACAAGTACCCCCGGATTGTGGAATTCGTTACCGAGCTCCCCAAGACCATCAGCGGCAAAATACGCCGGGTGCAGATCCGGGAGGAAGACGTACAATAATGAGTATAAGCGGAGATTATGTTGCAGGGTTGACGGGGAACGACTACATCGATGTCGATCTTTACAACAAATTCAATGTCAAACGGGGACTTCGGAACGCCGATGGTACCGGGGTTCTGGTGGGGCTTACCCGGATCGGGGATGTCCACGGGTATATCATGGACGAGGGCGAAAAGGTTCCGGTGGATGGCAAGCTCTACTACCGGGGCATCGATGTGGAGAAGCTGGTTGCCGCCGCCGCACGGGAAAAACGCTTCGGGTTTGAGGAGACGGTGTACTTGCTCTTGTTCGGGGCTTTGCCCAATAAAAAACAGCTTGAAGATTTTACTGCCCTCATGGGGAACAACCGGACCCTACCCTCGAATTTTGCCGAGGACAGCATCATGAAGCTCCCCTCACGGGATATTATGAACAAGCTTGCCCGGTCGGTGCTGACCCTCTATTCTTACGATGAGGACCCGGAGAACCAGAGCCCGGAAAATGTTCTCCGCCAGTGCCTGGAACTGATCGCCCGGTTTCCCACCATCGTGGCCTATTCCTATATGGCAAAGAAACACTATTTCGATCACGAAAGCCTGATCATCCACCTGCCGGAAGCCGCCTGTTCCGGAGCGGAGACGATCCTCTCCCTTATAAGGCCGGATCAGAAATATACCCGCCTTGAGGCGGAAATTCTGGACCTGGCCCTGGTCCTCCACGCGGAACACGGGGGCGGGAACAATTCAACCTTCGCGGTCCACCTGGTTTCTTCCGCCGATACCGATACCTTTGCCGCCATTACCGCCGGGATCGAGTCCCTCAAGGGCTTCAAGCACGGGGGTGCCAACATCAAGGTCATGGGGATGATGGAGGACATCAAAAAGAACGTTAAACTCTGGGAGAGTGAGGAGGAAGTATCCGCCTACCTTGAGTCGATACTCCGGGGCGAAGCCTTTGACGGCTCCGGGCTCATCTACGGTCAGGGCCATGCGGTATACACCAGAAGCGACCCCCGTGCGATTCTGCTGCGGGATAAGGCCGCCATCCTGGCGGAAGAAAAGGGCCTTGTGAAGGAATTCAACCTGTACCGGCTCATCGAAACGCTGGCCCCGGAGGTTTTCAGGAAGGTGAAGGGCTCCGACAAGGAAATCTGCACCAACGTGGACTTCTATTCCGGGTTCGTGTACACCATGCTGGGCATCCCTTCGGAACTCTTTACTCCGCTGTTCGCGGTGAGCCGTGTGTCAGGCTGGTGCGCCCACCGCATGGAGGAGATCATCTCCGGGGGCCGGATCATCCGTCCTGCCTACAAATGCGTCCAGCCCCGGCTGGAATATATACCGATGGAGAAGCGGTAGCTATCATGACTAATCTAACATCAAATATTAATTTAGCCAGAAATGTGTATTGACTAATCTAACATTTGATATTAGATTAGTCATGTGGTATATGTACGCCGCCATATAGAAGGGGCGGTCCTGAGGGCCGCCAAAATGTTTTCTTCCCTCATCATTACCGGGGCTCGGCAAGTAGGCAAGACCAGGCTGCTCAAGGAAGTGTACTCCGATCTTCCCTATGTTACCCTGGATGACCCAGTCCAGTTCCGTACCGCTGCCATGGATTCGGGAAGCTTTTTTAACATCAATCCGCCCCCGGTGGTGGTGGACGAGATTCAATATGCCCCGGAACTTTTTTCCCAGATCAAAATGATCGCCGACAGCAACAGGGAGAAGGGTCTTTTTTTTATGAGCGGCTCCCAGCAATTTTCGTTAATGAATAATGTAAGTGAATCACTGGCCGGGCGCATTGGGGTTCTCAATCTTTTGGGGCTTTCCCTGCGAGAATTGGGGGATATCGATTTTACCCAGCCTTTTTTGCCAACCCAGGAATATATAGAGGCGCGAAAAAAAAAGGACGTTCCCCCGGCTTCAAAGGATGTCTGGTCCATCATCCAAAAGGGGAGTCTGCCTGAAATGCAATATCCTGATACGGATTGGGAGATGTTCTATGCCGCTTATGTTAAAACTTACATTGAGCGGGATGTGCGGCAGCTTACCAATGTGGGAGACGAACTTACTTTTTTGCGGTTTATGACCGCTGTGGCGGCCAATTCGGGGATGCTCCTTAATAATGCGTCCATTTCCCGGGAAATCGGGGTAAGCCAGCCCACGGTGGAACGATGGATTTCCATACTCCGGGCTTCCAATATCATCTACCTGCTACAGCCCTATTATAATAATGCTCTGAAGCGGGCGGTCAAAACCCCCAAACTATATTTTCTTGACACGGGCCTTGCCTGTTACCTTACCGGATGGAATAATCCCCAAGTGCTGGAACGGGGCGCCGCTGCGGGGAAACTTTTTGAGACCCTTGTGGTCGGAGAAGTTATCAAAAGTTATACCAATGTCGGCCGGGAAGCCCCCCTGTATTTCTACCGGGATAAGGAACAAAACGAGATAGACCTTCTCATTTTTGAAAATGGAACCCTCTATCCGATAGAAATAAAAAGACACGCCAATCCCCGGAGCGATGACATCAGCGCCTTCCGTTATCTTGACAACATACCCGGCGTAGTCCGGGGTCCCGGCGCCCTGATCTGCACCTATGACCGGGACGCCTCCCTGGGGCAGAACACCAGAGTGATGCCGCTGGGGCTAATCTAATTATTCCTCCTCTTCCTTAACCCTGAACGCCGCTGCCGCCTTGATCACCTCGTCGGCGATCTTGCCGCTGATGGGGGCGTAGTGATCGAAATTCATGGTGAAGGAGCCCGTGTCGCTGGTGATTGAGCGGAGGTCGATGGAGTAGCGGAGCAGTTCCGCCTGGGGTG
Source organism: Spirochaetia bacterium (assembly GCA_025997555.1). Taxonomy (GTDB): domain Bacteria; phylum Spirochaetota; class Spirochaetia; order Treponematales; family Breznakiellaceae; genus BNUT01. The sequence continues at coordinate 14,352 of BNUT01000007.1, read as the reverse complement.
CCTGGGCCTTGATTTCTGCGATGCCCCCTACGGAATCTTCCCCAAGGATCTTGCCCCGTTTGCCTGAAAGGTCGGACATTACGTCCCCCAGGTACTTGTCCTCCACAAAGACCGTCAGGTTCATCACCGGTTCCAGCAGGGCGGGGGCGGCCTGGCGCATGGCTTCCCGGAAGGCATTCCGGGAAGCTAACTTGAAGGCCAGTTCCGAGGAATCCACCGGGTGGTACTTACCGTCTACAACCTTGACTTCCACATCCACCGTGGGATAGCCCGCCATGGTGCCATAGGCCATCCCTTCAATGATGCCCTTTTCAATACCGGGGATAAAGTTCTTGGGGATTGCCCCGCCGAAGATGGCGTTGACGAATTTGTAGTTTTCGCCCCGGCCCAGGGGCGCTATTTCCAGCAGCACTTTACCGTACTGGCCGTGACCCCCGGTCTGCTTCTTGTGGGTATATTCGGCCCCGGCCTTTTTGGTGATGGTCTCCCGGTAGGCCACCCGGGGAATGTGGGTTTCCACCTCTATCTTCTGGTTCTGTTTGATCCGGTCCAGGATGATGTTGATCTGGAGTTCCCCCATGCCGGAGATCACCGTCTCTTTGGTTTCCGCATTGAACTGATAGCGGAAGGTGTGGTCCTCATCGGCGGCCCGGAGGAGGAATTCCCCCAGCTTGTCGTCGTCCTTTTTGGCCGCGGCGTTTACCGCCACCGAATGGACCGGCTCGGGGAGTCGCAGGTGGAGGAAGTTAAGGGAGGTCTCCCCTTCGCTTATGGTGTCGTTGATTTTCAGGGTGGGGGATTTGGAAATGATCCCCACGTCCCCGGCATAGAGCTCCTTCACTTCCTCAAGTTTTTTACCCACGCAGATGTAGAGCTTGCCGATCCGCTCTTTCTTGTTTTCCGAAACATTATGGGCTTCCGAATCGGCGGCGAGTTTGCCGGTAATAACCTTGATCCAGGAAAGCTTCCCGGAAAACTGATCGAAGATGGTCTTGATCACCAGGGCGGAAAGGGGCTTGCCGCCCTCGATGGGGATCTCGTGCTCCTTGCCTTCGGCGTCCAGGGCGAGGTCCTTCGCGGTCCGGGGGTCCGGGGCTATGTCGGCGAAAAAGCTGAGGAGGCTTACCAGCCCGGAATTTTTCGGAGCGGACCCGGCAAAAGCGGGGATGAATTTGTTGTCCGCCAGGCCCGCAATCAAGCCCCGGCGGACCTCCTCTGCGGAAAGGGTACCCAGAAGGATAAAATGTTCCAAAAGAATCTCGTCACCTTCGGCGGCGGCCTCAATGAGCCGCTCCCGCGCGGTGGCAGCGGCTTCACCGTATTCGGAGGGAATTTCAGCGGCGGTCTCAAGGGTAGACCCGTCGCCTTGGACGAACCAGGCCTTCTCATTGAGTACATCGATAACGCCCTTATAGGCCGCTCCGTGGCCCATGGGCAGGGTGAAAGGCACGGGGCTCACCTTGAATTTTTCCTTTATATCGGCGAGGGCCTTGTCAAAATCGGCCCGTTCATCATCAAGATGGGTAACGAAAACCCCCTTGGGCTTCCTGCTGCCCTCAAGGTTGCGCCAGAGTTTGACGGTTTCAATCTGCACCCCGGAGCGGCCGTCAATGGTGAGCAGGGCAAATTCCGAAGCCCGGAAGGTCAGGATCACATCCCCGATAAAGTCCGAGGAACCGGGGGTGTCGAAAAGATTGATCTTCCTGCCGTCCCGCTCCAGATGGGCCAGCGCCGCATGGATGGAAATCTTCCGTTCGATCTCTTCTGGGGTCGAATCCCCCACGGTCTTGCCGGATTCCACGGTTTCCGCCCTGGAAATGACTCCGCCGGCAAAAAGCAGATGTTCAAAAAGGGTGGTCTTACCGGTTCCGCCATGACCGGCGATAGATACATTCCTGATCTGGTCCGTTGTGTGACTCATAGGGGCTCCTTTCTATTAATGATGAAACCGGACAGGCTTATTGTCAAGAAAAACTTCTGCTCAACTAATTCATCAGACTTTGTAACCTATTATAGATAAACATATATCAGATAGAGGCGGGTTGAGGGCAGTGTTCAAAATCTCTCAAATCTCCTATGCTATCCCTATGGATGAACGAAAAAAGACCATCGCCGACCTGGAGGCAAAAAAACAGGACGCCCAGCTATCTATCACCCTGATACAGGAGGATTTCGGCGAAGCCCTCTTTAGCCGTATCCAGGGCCGGGAGGAGCTTTCGGGCAATGGAGAGGAGTACCTCGCCCTGCAGAAGGAAATTGCTGATTCTGAAGGTTTTATCGCCCTTATCGAAGCGGATAATCTCCGTTTAAAAGAGCTTGAGGATGAAATCCGGGCTAGGGAGCAGGAGAACGCCGCCATTGGGCGGGATGCATCCGATGCCTGTATCCGGTTGGGCAAGCTGTCCCTTAATGATCCCGAATTCGAGGCCCTTTCGGACCCCTATAAACAGCAGATTGACGCACTGATTTCGAAGATCGGAGATCAGGAAGAAAAGCTCTCCACTCTGGAAGAAAAAACCGGGACCAATGTGTTTGCGACCCTTGGCCGGGGTGCCCAGGGTATGGTGTTCCGGACTCTGCTTTCCAAAAATCAGCAGAGTCTGGAAAAGCTTTATCAGACCCTTGGGGAAAAGCTTGTCCGTTCTGATGGGGAGTCCCTGGCATCTAATCGCGAAATTGCGGATGCCATCCGGGATGCTGCGGCCCTTAGGGAAAAGGTTGCCGCTGTTGCGGGGGAACTGGCGGAGCTTAAAGGGGAACGCCGGAAAATTAGCGATACCTTTGGCGCCGAGGGCGGGCCGGTCAAACGGATCCAGGGCCTGGAAAAACATATCGCCCATGTCCGGGGCGACCTCAAGCAGGTTTACCGCCAATTCGGTGAAGCGGCCTCGTTTCAGGCTGAAGCCCCTGAGACGGAATTGGGGAAGTGCTTCGCTTCCATCCTTACCGATGATGACAAGCCGGTACTGGAAAAGATAGCGTTACTGCGCTCAACTGCGGCGAGTTACGCATGGCAAATCGAAAAGCTCAAGGCCGCCATCGCCATTGACGATGAAAAGGCGGTAGTGGAGAAGCTGAAAAAGGCTATCGAAGATTACCGGGAACGGATAAAAACTGCGGAGAGCGCCATCACCGAACTTGAGGACCGTATCGCCGATTCGGAAAAACATATCAAAGAATTGGAGAGCCGTTTATAATGGCAAAGAACGAACAGAAAGCAAAAACAGAAAAGGCTGCTCCCGCCGCGAAAGCGGCTAAAACCGGGGCTTTGGCTAAAGCATCTGCGGTAAAGTCTGCCGCATCTCCGGCAAAGGGCGGAGTTGGGGTCTATGATGAATCAAAAATCAAAACCCTTTCGTCTCTCGAACATATCAGGCTGCGGACCGGTATGTATATTGGCCGCTTGGGTGACGGGTCCAATCCCGACGATGGTATGTATGTATTGTTAAAAGAAGTGGTCGACAACGGCATTGATGAATTCATTATGGGGAACGGCAAGCTTATCGATATCCAGGTTAAAGACGGTACTGTGAAGGTCCGGGACTTTGGCCGGGGGATTCCTCTGGGGAAGCTCGTAGAGTGCGTATCGGTGATCAACACCGGGGCCAAGTACAACGACGATGTGTTTCAATTTTCCGTGGGCCTCAACGGTGTGGGAACCAAGGCGGTGAACGCCCTTTCATCCCACTTCCGGGTGGTGGCGATCCGTGACGGCGAATTTGCCGAGGCGGTTTTTGAACGGGGAACCCTCAAGGGCCAGCGGAAGGGAAAGCTGAAAGATAAGCAGAAAGACGGCACCTTTGTGGAGTTTACCCCGGATGTAAACATCTTTGGTGAGTATCAATTCAACCTGGAATTTATCGAACGGCGGATACAGAACTACGCATACCTCAACACGGGTCTCACCCTTTCGCTGAACGGCAAATCATATATATCCAAGCGCGGCCTCTTCGATCTTTTAACCGAAGAAACCGGCGAGGAAAGTCTCTATCCCCTGGGCTACTATAAGGGGGAGCATATTGAATTTGCCTTTTCCCACACCAACAACTACGGCGAAGAATATTTTTCCTTTGTGAACGGTCAGTTTACCAGTGACGGCGGGACCCACCTTTCCGCTTTTAAAGAAGGTTTCCTCAAGGGAATACAGGCCTACTTCAAAAAGGATTACCGCAGCGAAGATGTGCGGGAAGGCACGATTGCCGCAGTCGCAGTAAAACTGAAGAATCCGGTTTTTGAAAGCCAGACAAAAAATAAATTGGGAAATTCCGATATCCGCGCATGGGTGGTAACAGAAGTGCGGGCCGCCGTTGAGGATTGGCTTCATAAAAATCAGGAAGCGGGCAAGAAGCTCGAACTGAAAATTATTGCCAACGAAAGTCTGCGCACCGAATTGAACGAAGTGAAAAAAGAAGCCCGTGAAGCGGCAAAAAAAATCGCCCTCAAAATTCCCAAACTTAAGGACTGCAAGCTTCACCTTGAGGACGGGGATAAGGCGGATGGGACCATGATCTTCCTTACCGAGGGGGATTCCGCTTCCGGTTCCATGGTGTCAAGCCGCGATGTGATGACCCAGGCAATTTTCAGCCTGCGGGGCAAGATCGAAAATATGTACGGCAAGAAGCGGGCGGACATCTACAAGAACCAGGAGCTCTACAACATGATGATGGCCCTGGGCATCGAGAACGATACCGAAGGGCTCCGTTACGCAAAGATCGTAATCGCCACCGACGCGGACTTTGACGGTTTCCACATTCGCAACCTGCTCCTCACCTTTTTTCTTTCCTACTTTGAGGAACTGGTCACTTCCGGCCGCATCTTTATTCTGGAAACCCCCCTGTTCCGGGTGCGGAACAAAAAGGACACCCGCTACTGCTACACCGAAAAGGAACGGGATGATCTTGTTTCCGAAATGGGAACCGCCAGCGAAGTGACCCGCTTCAAGGGCCTGGGTGAAATCAGCCCCAAGGAATTCGGTCAGTTCATCGGCGAGGATATCCGCCTGGTGCCGGTGGGAGTCAGCACCCTCAAGGCTGTCCCCCAGGTACTCACTTTTTACATGGGCAAAAACACCCCGGAGCGCCGGGATTATATTATGAAGAATTTGATTGGCGACGTCGTATAGGAAGGGGATCTGTGGTGACTAAAAATGTAATGGGTAATTTCGCGGACATGGCCTATAAAATTGCGGACTCCTGTCAGTATCCCTATTCATATCTGTCAAAAGAATGGAATGACATCCCGGCTTGGCAAAAAGCCACGCGGGCAAAAATTTTTGAACTGCTTGCCTATAATCCCCCGGCCTGCGTCTTGAACGGGCGGACCCTGAAATCCTTTGAACACGATGGTCTTTCGGTGGAGCTTGTGGTATTTGATCAACCCTATGGGCCGCCTACGGAAGGATTTTTTCTGAAACCCCTTGGGGCAGCAGGAAAGCTGCCGGGGATTATCGCCCTGCACGATCACGGGGGCTTTAAATATTACGGCAAGGAAAAAATTACCGCCTATCCCGGTGAGCACGAACTGGTAAAAGAATTCAAAAACAAGTATTACGGCGGGGTGTCCTGGGCATCGGAGCTTGCCAAACGGGGATACGCGGTTTTTGCGCCGGATCTGTTTCTGTGGGGTTCCCGCAGGATGCTGGCGGAGGAAGTGCCCGCCGAATTTACCGCCTCCCTTGCGGGACTTGAGCCGGGAAGTGTTGAATACATCAACGCCTATAACAAATGGTCCGGGGCGCACGAAACCCTGATCGCCAAGAGTCTTTTCCTTGCCGGGACGACTTGGCCGGGGATCATGACATACGATTCCATGCGGGCCGTTGATTACCTCGTCTCACGGGATGAGGTGGATCATGAACGGATAGGCTGCGGCGGTCTTTCCGGGGGCGGCCTGGGGACGGTGTTTCTTGCGGGCATGGACAGCCGTATCCGCTGTACCCTCAATGTCTGTTTTATGAGTACCTTTGCACAAACCGTACGGACCAATATACAAAGCCATACCTGGATGCTCCATCTGCCCCATCTGGCGAATTATCTTGATATGCCCGATGTGATTTCCCTCAACTCAGGTCCCCTCATGGTACAGTACGGAATCGGGGATCATGTATGGGCCGAAGGGTGCCAGCGCAGCAGCGACAGTAAATTAAAGGACATTTATCAAAAGATGGGCGCGCAGGATTACTACCGCAGCGGCTATTATCCCGGCGGGCATCAGTTTGATCTTGCCATGCAGAAAGACGGGTTTGACTGGTTTGAAAAGTGGTTAAAAAAATAGATCATCCTGCGCCGAAATGACGGCGGTACTCCAGGGGAGTCATGCCGGTCTGTTTCTTGAACTTCCGGTTGAAGAAGGAAATCGAATTAAAGCCGCATTCGTAGGCAATATCGTCCACATACATTTTGCTCTGTTGCAGCAATTTTTTGGCGTTGTTTATCCGCACGCCATTAAGATATTCCACAAAGGTCATGCCGGTTTTTTTTCTGAAGCGTCGGCAAAAGCTGGAGATCGACATCCCTGCGGATTCTGCGGCATCCTTAACGTTATGGGCATCCTCAGCCTTATTGAAAAGGCCGGTGATAATTTCATCAAAAATATCTCCGCTTTCCTTTTCGTTCTGTCCCTGACAGAAGGCGCAGGGCCGCCCTGCATCATCGGCGGCGGCTGTGTGGAAGGCTTCCAAAAGACAAATCCAGCGGAACACCCCTGATTTTTTCTGGGCCTTTTCCATGATACGGACAATCTCCGCCGAGGCCGCCTCTGATAATTGCAGGGCCGGGGCGCTCCGCCGGATAAGATCCATGAGGAAATGGAATTCCGGCCGCCCTTTGTAATGATCCATGATGATGGCGGGAATCTGGATGATCCAGCCGTCGAAGTTATCCTTGCTTACCAGGGAATGATCGGCCTGGGGGGAAATGAAAAAAGCGACGGGACCCTTAAACGAAATAATAATATCCCCGATGTGGGCCTCCCCGTCCCCATTCCGGCAGACCGCCAGTTCATATTCGGCATGATGATGCCAGTTGAAATGCAACTTCCGGTCACGGGTGATCTGGAAACAAAAAGAATAGCCGGGGCTGGGGTATACCACTTCCGTGATTGCATTCATAGCTATAGTATAGTGCATTTGAACAAATAGTGTGGATAATAGTACAAATAATAGAAAAATAGTGCTAACTATTTTATCAGGACATAATATTATTAAAGACAGTTTAAATAATTTCATTTGGAGGAAAAAATGAAAACGACCAAACGTATCGTATCTTTGGCTCTGATCCTGCTGGCAGCGGGAACAGTTTTCGCCGGAGGAAAAAAGGACGCTTCGGCGTCCGGGGCTTCCCAATTCACCAGCAAGGAACTGAACATCACCTACACCGGAACTCCGCAGCCTGCGGAGAAGGAGTATGTCATTGATGTGTATGCAAAGAATTTTGAGAAGCAGTATGGGGTAAAGGTGAATGTGGATTTCGTTACCCAGGATGACGGGGTGCGGAAAATCGAAAGCGAGCAGTCCACAAAGAATTACGTCAGCGATGTGCTCTATGTGGATACTTCCCGTATGGGGCCCTATGTGAACAATGGCTGGGTGGAAGATGTTACCGGCATGATCCACAAGGGAAGCACCCTTACCAAAATGTATGACGAGACTACCAATAAGGGAAGCGCCCGTCTCTTTATCCCCAATACTTTCGATGTGTATGTGCTGGCCGCTAGTGTGGACGCCCTGAAATACCTGCCCCAGGGGCTGACCCGGCAAAATGTCGTGGACGGCATTACCTGGGAACAGTACGCCGAATGGGCGGTGAATATTGCCAAAGGTGAGGGCAAGGGCAAAACCATGCTCCCAGCCAACTCCCAGGGTTCTCAGCTTCTTTATCCCATGGGCGGAATGGGGCTGGCCTACGGCGCAAAGTTCCCTGAATTCGCCTCCGATGGTTTTAAGAAGGCCCTGGAAATTATTGCGACCATAGCCAAGGGGAACGGTTTCTATTCCGAACAGACCCAGTACAGCGCCCCCACGGATCCCATGATTAACGGCGATGTGTGGCTGACCTTTGCCCACATGAGCCCCATCGGCGTGGCCTACAACGCGGCCCCCAATCAGTGGATTATCGGCGCGGCGCCAAAGGGCAGCAAGGGCGCGGGCTCTACCTCAGGCGCATGGTGTTGGGGTGTCCCCAAGGGCGCTCCTCATGCGGACCTTGCGGCAGCCTGGATCGATTATGTTACCACCCCCCAGGTGAACTATGAACTGTGCACCAACTTCGGCGGGATGCTCAGCCCCATCAACGAGGTTGCCCCCCTGTTGGGTTCAGGTGATGTGGTAATGACCGCCGGCAGCAAGATGCTGGGCAACACCATTGTGTCCGGGGTGCCTTCGGCAAATTACAAAGACTGGAACGCAGTAAAGCTGTTGTACCACGACGCCCTTAATCAGGTACTGAACACAAAACAGGTTCCCGGTGACGCATTCCTGCGTGATCTGGACACTAAGTGCACGGCGTTGAAGAATTAGTATTCGGTAAATGAGGGGTCATGGTTTGAAAATGAATATCAGCCGCAAGGCTATTCCCTATCTGCTTATGACCCCCGCGTTTATTTATTATGCGGTGTTCTGGTTGATGCCTGTCATTGACGGGATAATCGAAGTCTTTACCGGTCCGGATGGAGCTTTCACCCTGGCCGGTAATTTTATTCTCATGGGACAATCGGATTTATTTTTAAAATCCGTGATGAACACCGCCCTCTTTGCCGCAGTTTCAGTAATACTGCAATATTTTATCGCACTGGTCCTGGCGGTATTTCTCAATATCCGCTTCAAGTTTTCCAATATTTTGATGTTCATTTCGATGATACCCATGGCCATTACCCCCACTGCGGTGGCCATCCTCTGGAAGATCGGCCTCTTTAAAGACGGCTGGATCAATTCCATTCTGATGGGTCTGGGACTGATGAAGACCCCCTTCCTGTTTATGAACGCCGAGGACTTTTCCGCACTTATCACGATCATTCTGATCGATACCTGGACCGTAACCCCTTCGGTGATGATCATCCTTTCTGCGGGCCTGCAGGGGATACAAAAGGAACTGCGGGAAGCGGCCTATACATTTGGGGCAAATAAATGGCGGATCTTTAAGGATATCACCCTTCCCATTTTGCGCCCTTCAATTATGACTTCCATCATTTTACGCCTTATCGGGGCGGTGCAGGTATGGGCTATCGCGGTAATGGTATTCGGCCACGGCAAAGTTCCCTTTCTGGTGGAACGGATCGCCTTTTATGAAGATGTCATACCCGGAGTACCCACAAGCTCAAAGCTGGCCTTTACCTATTCATTTACCACCACCATAATAGTGTTTCTGGTGACCATGGTTTATTACCGCATCAGCAAACGGGGCTCCTGGCTGGAGGCCGCATAATGGATAAAACCGATGGATAAATACAGCATCATTCAAAAAGCGGTAATAACCATTTTGCTTGCCGGTATGGTTATGCTGGTGGCCATTCCCCTTTTGTATTTTACCACCTTTGCCTTTTCCAGCGCCGTAGAGGTAAGTGAATTTCCCAAACGGTTATTTCCAACAGCAACCCTGACTGTAAAAGTCGCCCCTGCAGAAAATGGAGAGTTTGAAATCTTTCATGACCGGAATGACGGCCGGGGATACCGTTCGGTAATTACCAGCGCTGATGCGGCGCGGCTGGAGAATCACTTTAAACGGCAATACAATGTGGGAGTAAGCGGGAAAAAACTGGTGGAAGATTTCAGTGCGGTTCATGAAAAGGGCCCCATGGAATTTACCTACCGGAAACAGATACTCTATAACTTCAACCAGTTTTTTAAAATAGTAAACAATGCAGCTCCGGCCCTTAAAAACAGTATCATTGTTTCCCTCCTTACAATTCTGATATCACTTTCCCTGGGCAGCATGGCGGGTTTTGCCATGGCCCGGTACAAGTTCCCCTTCAAGGAAAAAATAAATTTAGGGATACTGGTGGTAAGGATGTTCCCCGTGGTGGGTATTTCCATCCCCATGGCAAAACAACTGATCCGTTTTGGCCTGTTTGATACCCAAATCGGTCTGGCTTTGCTTTATTCCATACCCAACATCGCCTTAACCGCCTGGATAACATCCAGCATCTTCATGGGCATCAGCCGGGAGCTGGAAGAGGCGAGCAAAATTTTTGGTGCAAATTCATTGCAGACTTTTTTTCATATCACCCTGCCCCTGGCATTTCCCGCCATGGCGGCAAGTTCCATGTACGCCTTTAATACCGCGTGGAACGATACTATTTCTGCGTTGATTCTGACCAACCGCAACCAGACCCTGTCACTGGTGGTGTACAAGGCCATCGGGACTACCTCAAGCGGTATACAGTACGCCGCCGCAGGGAGCATTATTCTTATCCTTCCCGCACTGGTGTTTACCTTTATTGTCCGCCGTTACATTAACCAGATGTGGGGTCACGCCCCTGCATAAAGGGCACGACATTGTGAGCATAATCAAAAGGAGCGGTGTATGAGTTATCTGGAACTTAAGGATCTGAAAAAGCGTTACACCCACAACGGGCCCTTAATTGTTGATAATATGAACCTTTCGATAGAAAAAGGTGAGTTCATTGTTTTCCTTGGTCCCTCAGGCTGTGGTAAAACTACTACTATTAGAATGATATCCGGGCTGGAAGAAGTTTCCGGCGGGGACATTCTGATTGACGGCGAAAGCATATTGCAGAAAAAGCCCAAGGACCGGGGTGTCTCCATGATCTTCCAGAGTTACGCCATCTGGCCCCACATGACGGTCTTCGACAATATCGCTTATCCTTTAAAGCTGCAAAAAATAAAGAAGGATGAGATCCGGCAGCGGGTACAGAAAGCTGCGGAGGCCACCGGTATTGAAGCGCTGCTTGATCGCTACCCCGGACAGATGAGCGGCGGCCAGCGGCAGCGGGTAGCGGTGTCTCGGGCCATTGTGATAAAGCCGAAAATATTTTTGATGGATGAGCCTCTTTCCAACCTGGATGCAAAACTCCGGGTCACCATGCGTACCGAATTGAAGAGCATTCATAACAAGGAAAATTCCACCACCATTTTTGTCACCCACGATCAGGCGGAGGCCATGAGTCTTGCGGATCGCATTATCGTGATGTACCAGGGCAAAATCGAACAGATAGGTACGCCCATGGAGGTCTACCGCAACAGCGCTACCAAATTTGTGGCTTCCTTTATCGGCACCCCGCCGACTAACTTTTTCAATGTCATCATTGAAAAAGCGGATGATGCATACACGGCGATAAGTTCCGGTCTTAACTTTGCGATACCCCGCTCCTTAAATGATGCGCTGAAACCATATACGGGCAAAGAAATTGTGATGGGTGTACGGCCTGAGTTTATCGATGTTTCCCTCAAGATGCAGAAAACAGAAGGCTACCTCTGCGATACGGAGATTGAGTTTGTGGAGCCCCAGGGGAGTTTCTCAATCCTGATTGCCCATGTGGGCGAAACGGAAACAAAGATCGTTACTTCGGAACACATGGAAATACCGGTGAACACCAAGGTTTCACTAAACGTAAAGGATGAACTGGTGATGTTCTTTGATCCCGATACGGGACAGCGGATTAGATAAGACGGAGTGACAATGGCTGATACACAGGAACAAATAAAAAGCAGTATTCATGCAATATACCCCGATTCCTGTGAAAAGGTGTATCAGGCGGTAAATGAGTTAATTGAAAAATGGCGGCGTGAAACTTTCCCCCAATATCGCCGGATAGATAATTCTGATGTGCTCATGATCACCTACGGGGATGCTATTCGCAGGGAAGGAGAGGCCCCCCTTGCGGTATTAAAGCAATGTATGGATGCGGAATTTAAAGACAATATCACGGTCATCCATCTGCTTCCCATGTTTCCCTATTCATCGGATGACGGTTTTTCTGTTATCGAATTCCGCAAAATCAATCCCGATCTGGGAATCTGGGATGATATTAACAACCTTAACACCAATTATGATCTGATGTTTGACGCGGTAATAAACCATGCTTCCCGTGAGAGCGCCTATTTTAAGGGCTTTGCGGCGGGGGACAAGGCTTATAAGGATTTCTTTATTACCGCCGATCCCAATGGCGACTATTCCAAAGTAACCCGTCCCCGATCCCTGCCGCTCTTAACGCCAGTGGAAACTGCGTCGGGAAAACAGTATATCTGGACGACATTTAGTGATGATCAGATGGATTTTAATTACAAAAACCCCGCAGTTTTGCTGGAAATTCTGGACATCCTTTTGCTCTATGCCAGCCGGGGGGCCCGGTTTATCCGCTTTGACGCCATCGGCTTTGCCTGGAAAGAAATGGGGACTACTTGTATGCACCTGCCCCAGGTACACGAAACAGTAAAGCTGATGCGCGCGGTGTTGCAAAGCTGCGCCCCCCTTTGTTCCATCATTACCGAAACCAACGTACCCCATGCGGATAATATCAGTTACTTCGGCAACGGCCATGATGAAGCGGCCATGGTCTACCAGTTTCCCCTGCCGCCTCTGGTGCTATTTTCTTTTCTGAAAGGGGATGCCTCTCATCTAACTGAATGGGCCGCTTCGCTTGATCCTACCACAGCCGATACGGCCTATTTCAATTTTTTGGCCTCCCACGACGGTATTGGCTTACGGCCCGTAGAAGATCTGTTGAGTGATGCAGAGCGTGAACTCATGGTGCGGGAAACTCTGGTCAGGGGCGGGCAGATCGGTTACCGCAGTCTGGCAGATGGCGGCGAAGTCCCCTATGAACTCAACATCAATTACCTTGACGCCATTGCGGGGGACGAAGCGGACGTACAAAGGCAGGCGCAGAAATTCATGGCCTCCCAGTGCATCCTCCTTTCGATGATGGGGATGCCCGCGATTTACTACCACAGCCTTTTCGGCAGCCGGGGCGATCCGTCAGCCTATAAACAGTCTGGGATAAAGCGCCGCATCAACCGGGAAAAACTGGACGTCGATGTACTGTTAAGCGAATTGCGTCAGAGTGGAACATTGCGGAATTTAGTTGCGTCCCGGTACAAGCAACTAATCGGCCTGCGTAAAGATCTTACGGCCTTTCATCCCAACAATCTGCAAAAGGTACTGAATCTGAGACCGGAAGTTTTTGCCCTGATTCGCGGCGAAGGGGCGGAACAGATTCTGGTTCTGGTGAATGTCAGCGGCAGGCAGGTAACGGTGCAGTCTGATTTTACGGGGACTGACCTTGTCAGCGGGGAAGGGTGCGGCTCAGTCGTTAATTTTGCGCCCTGGCAGTACCGGTGGATACAGATGCAGTAAGATGCATGTGTTCTCCAATAAAACAGCTTTTGGCAGTCCAAAAGAAAGGCAAGGCAGGGACGGGACTTGACCACATCTATAAAATGCTATACATTGTATATGAGGTACTACAATGGCACAGGTTAATATTCGTATTGACGATACCTTGAAGGATCAGGCGGACAGCCTTTTTGAAGAATTGGGGATGAATATGTCCACCGCCGTTAATGTCTTTATCCGCGAGGCCCTGCGGCGGGGTGCTATTCCCTTTAAGGTGAGTACTGAAAAGGATCCTTTTATAATCCGGCAAATATAAAATGGCTTAAAGAATCAATTGAGCAGGGAAAGCAGGGCCATTATGTGGTAAAGACCATTGAAGAGCTGGATCGTTTGGCTGATGAGTAATATAAATTTTTTATCAAAGATATTGAGCGGAATGGCGATAGCGGTATAGGAAAGCCGGAAGCCTTGGCAGAGAATTTTTCAGGCTATTGGAGCCGTCGTATAGACGGAAAGAATCGTTTCATTTACCGTATCCTGGCTGATGGTTCTATAGAGGTTAACGCATTGCGGACCCATTATGGCGATAAATAATTAGCAGGACGGAAATTGTGGCATACGTAAAAAATCTTTTCGACAAAAACTTTCTCGAATACGCCTCCTATGTAATCAAGGACCGGGCCATCCCCGATCTTGAGGACGGCCTTAAGCCGGTGCAGCGGCGCATCCTGCACACCCTCTTCGAGATGGATGACGGCAAGTACCACAAGGTGGCCAACGTGGTGGGGGCCTGCATGAAGTACCATCCCCACGGGGACGCTTCCATCGGGTCGGCGCTGGTGGTGCTGGCCAACAAGGAATTTTTTATCGACCGGCAGGGGAACTTCGGGAACCTCTATACCGGGGATGAGGCTTCTGCGGCCCGGTATATTGAGTGCCGGGTTACCGCCCTTGCCAAGGATATCTTCTACAATCCAAAGCTTACCGACATGATCGATTCCTACGACGGCCGCAACAGGGATCGGCGGTAATAAAGAAATCCTTATAAGCCTTGTCCCCCGCC